>JAZNLL010000120.1:0-83875 GCA_045579045.1 Candidatus Avilachnospira sp. | reverse complement strand
GCTGGCAGGATGCCAGTCGCCCTTGGTGTCAGTTGTGTTTACGCCGCTTTTCGAAAGCGGATGTTTCTTGCCCGGAGGGCAAGTTCCTGGGAGAGGAAGTGCAGGGATTCAAATTCTTCATCCAGACCGTTGAGTTCGCGGCGGAGGATTTCTTCGTAGTGGCGCTTTTTCTGCTCCAGATTGGTGATCTTATTGACCCAGCGTTCCATGATGGCGGGGCTGGGACTGTTGCTCTGGATCAGATAGTCTGCACGCTCCATGTATTCCGCGATTTCCTTTTTGACCGCCAGATAGAACTCCGCAGTCATCTTGTCACGCTGCTTGGCGTCGTCGATGATGTAGAAGCTGTTGACCGTCAAAGGTGTTTCGTTGCGGTTCATGGTGCTGAGACTTTCCAAAAAGGTTTCAAAGACATCCACCTGCTCCATGTGCTGTCTGGGGACGAAGTACAGGTAGCCGGTGGAACTGACCTTGGTTGCTTCCAGAGAACGAAGGTAGGACTGACAGATGGTATCGATCTGACGCCGGTTGGCACAGATCTGATACAGCTCAAACAGTTCCTCGGCTCTCTGACAATAGGAAACGGCATCCACATCTGCGTCAAAGCTGACATTCTCATAGCCGAACATGTTGTCTGCCCGGTGATAATAGATGTTTGCCAGTTTTTCATAGCGGTTTGTCCGCTGGTTCAAAGTCTCTTTGACCAACTCCCGGGACAGCTGTTCCGAAGTGCGTTCATTGTCCCGGCAATAGATGGCATAGATCTTCTGCTCTCCATCCTGCTTGACGACCATGCGGTCTTTGATGTCACCGGTGGCACTGCGGAATGCATCCGAAACGGAAACGCGACTGCCGCCGGAATAAGGAATGTGGAGGCTTTCACAGAGGGCAGCCAGTTTGTCTTTCTCCACCAGAATGTTGGCGAGAGAAAAGTACAGGAACTTGCCCAGCATATTGCTCCGGTCGCCTTGGGAGGCACCAATAATATTTTGGAAATTCGTAATGTTACTCATTGTTAAATGATCCTTTCTGTTTTGTTAAACGGCCTGTTTCCGGCTGAGGAGATAATCGTCCACGCCTTTGTAGACCGGGTTCCATGTGTATTTGGAATAGTGGATACCGGGAATGGATCGGACCTCCTGCCGCATGGCCTGAATGGCCTGCCGGACATGGGGATTGGTCATCTGATCCATATCCATGGCTTCCACCACTTCTGTGACGCCGAGGTTTTGTATGGTTTCTTTCAGTCCGTGTATGGCATTGACGCCGCCGGTACAGACAAACAGGGCATCATCGGCAAGAAAACTTGCCACATCCCCTTTCAGCGGGCCTTCCGTCAGGAAGGCTCGTTTACTTTGCTTGTTGCCGGTGACATGGATCCAGGAATAGCTTCTGGCTCCGTTGTCAAAGTGGGAACTGCGGCTGGAGAGCCAGCGGTATTTTCGATCCGGGTTGCTTTCTGCATCCAGTCGGATCTTCATGCCTTGTATCAGCCCGTCCTTGTCACGGACAGGAATGAGAAACCCATTGGGGCCGGCTACGGTCCATTGATCACCTTTGGTGTAAAAACCGGGCAGACCATGAAGCTCATAGTCTATGCCAACAAGCTTTGCAAGCAATCGTCTGCCTTCCAGTGTAGTGGGCATGGACTTGTAGCCGTTTTCCTCAATGCGTTCTGCAGAGAGACCCCGTTCCAACAGGTTTTCCATGTGCTGATCGGAAAGCGTCAGATAGGACAGCATTTCCGTATAGGCCGCATGGCGCTGCTGCAGAGAATAGGGTTCTCTGGATCTTGTATTTTGGGACTCCGGCTGTCGGGGCAACGGATAGACATTGCCGCCAGCAGCCAGTTCCCGGTAAGCCTCTTTGTTGGATACACCGTGAATACGGGCATACAGCGTGACACTGTTGCCACTGGCGTTGCAGAGATTGCAGCGGTATTGGTCGGTGCCTGTGTTGAGGCTGAGATGATACTTCCCGGAGCCATGGTCACCGCAGAAGGGGCAGCTTGCCTCAATCTCATCCCCATGAAGGGTCCGAGGATTGAGGACAAGCCCACACCGCCTGGCAGCATCCAGAATGGGAAGTTTTTGATAGCTCCGTGCCAAGCGGTGTCACCCCTCTCTGGGGTTATGCCGCCTTGGGCATGGAACGCTGTTCTATGGGACGCACAGAAAGATCTGTGTTCCGCACACATTTTGCCATCAGCAGTTGCCCGGTGGGACGGACATTGGCCAGATCATCCACCGACTCCATGTTGTCCACGAAGACGGGGTAGTTCCGGCCGGTCAGCCGTTTCATCAGCTCAGAGACCTCCATGCCGGCCCGGATCTTCTCGGAAAGAGAAAGACGGTCATACCGGCGGCCTTTGTAGGTGAACTTGAAGGTGTCCTTGATCTCGCCGGTGGTCTTGACCACATCGTAGAGGGAGATCTCCACACAGTTCATCTTCAGCTGGGAGAAGGTCAGCTCTGCTTTCTTTCCGGCATACAGTACAAGGTCTGCTACCATGGCTTTTTTCTGTGTGATCTCTGCTTTGACCTGCTGGATCTTGGCACTGTGATCCTCCGGCTTGGTATCGAGAATGGCCTGTGCGGCTTTGATCTCTGCCTTGCAGGTTTCGATCTCCGTCCGGCAGGCAAGGAGCCGTTCGTACTCTTCTCCGGTCAGCCGGCCGCATTCCGTTTCCGTGGAAAGCTGGCGGATACGAGCCAGAAGCTGTTCCATATCCGTCTTGCGTTGCTGAGCCGACTGCTCTGCGGATGCAAGGGTGCGGTCGTGCTCTGCGGTCAGGTCGGTGATCTCCTGTTGGTACTTTGCAATGTCGTCTGTCTGGAACTGACGGAAGGTATCCTCCGCTTTTTGTTCCAGCTCCTGCAGTTCCTGCAGTTGGGATTTCATGGCTTTGCCTTCCGCGGCGATCTCGCCCATGGACTGCTGTAGGGCCTGATGGATGGCGGGAATATCCGCCTCCGTGACGGCTCTGCGGCAGGTAGGACAGACGATGCCGGGACGGAAGCCTTTGTAAAGGCCTGCATCCTGCCGGTATTTGCGTTCCAGTGCGCTGATCTTTGCGGTGCAGTCCGCAATGGGTTGGGTGTATTTTGGCAGATAAATTTCTGCGGTTCTTTGGCCGAGCTTTTCATGCAGCGATCTCAGCTGCACATCAATAGCGGAAGTGTCGGCAGTCTGCGGCGTTTCCTTGGACAATTCTTGATAGCGTTCGCTGGTATCCACCAGCTGCTCCTGCAGGCTGGACAGATCCATACCCTCAAATCGTCTGGCTTCCAGCCCGGCAAGCTCCTGTTCCAAGGCAGACAGCCTGGTTTTCAGTCCCGATACCAGTTCCGCGTTGCTGCGGCGCTGCTGATCGGCCTGATCCTTTTTGCCGTCCAGATAGACCAGGGTCTGCTCCAGATCCCGGATCTCCTCTCGCCGCTTTTTCAGTGTAGCTTCCGGAGAGAGAATGTTCTCATTCAGCAAATTGGCTCTGGTCTGCTCATTGAGCTGCGCCAGAATGTCCTCGTGGGAAATGGGCGGCAGATACCGGGCAAGGAGCTTCTTTCCCTCATCTCCCAGTTCCTCAATGAAATAAAGAGGATTGAAAATAGAGAGAAACACTTCCTTTTCGCCAAACAGATCGGTCAGATCCAACTGTCGGATCTCAGTGCCATCATAGGTGATGGTCATGCGGTTCTTCTGACGGGTTCTGGTCAGCTCATGAGAATGGCCAGTTTCATCCAGAAACCGCAGGGAGATAAACAGGTCGGGATTCTGCTCGCTGTGGAGCCGGTCAATGCCCCGTTCTCCGAAAAACGGAAGACCGGTGACTGCAAAGGCGATGGCATCGGCAATGGTGGATTTTCCACGGCCGTTGCCGCCGGTGATGACAGTGGGATTACCAAAGGTCAGATCGGTTTTGGTGGGATAGCATTTGAAGCCGGACAAAGTCATGCCGGTCAACTGCACATACTGTAATTTCTGCATGGGCTTCTCCTTTCCTTATGCCGCCTGGGGCGCAGACGGAATGATGTTATAGGCGTTCAGCACATAGAACACAACGCTGTCCTGCCGATGGGTGGTGATCTTCACATTGAAGAGTTCCGTACCGCTTACCAAAGCGGGATGATCTCCCTGGGCAAAGGCGTTGAGCTTCTTGCCGTCGGCATTTTCCAAGATCAACCGCATACTGATCTGTCCGTCCATACCCTGCTGCCGCTGGGCGTTCAGTACCCGGTATTCCGTAGCCGGTCTGCCGGGGAATGGGACAGGGGGATGAGCAGGTTGCTGGTTCTGTTGACGATTCTGTGGCTGCTGTGCAGGAGCCTGTTGTGTGGGTGCTGCGATCTGTCTGGGTGTCAGCTGAGGCTGCAGGCCACCGGGCTGTGCCGGCTGCAGACTGAGCTTTTTCAGCATATCGAGATAAGCACTATTCAGGCGAACACGCTCGGAGTCTTTGATGACGAAACTGTTGCCTTTCTTTTCAATGCCCACCCAGATGGGGTTCATCTTATACAGCACACGGCCGATGCCCCACTGGACCGCCGACCGCTTCATAGAGTCGGATAAACCGCCCTTGACAGGTTCCACGTCGGTGTCCTCGGCACCATCCCATTTGGTGATAAAGCCGCGGCCTTCGAAGTAAATGGAAATGCCGCAGATCTGGGCTTCCCGTTTTCCGTTACCGTGCCAGGGCTTATAGTCGTTGTGCCAGTTTTCGGGGCCAATTACATCGTCCAGCCGATCCTGAATGGCTCGATTGGTCACATAAGGAACAGCCAGACCACTGGTTTGATCTTTGGACATGACCTGAATACGCCATTCCAGATCTTCCGGAGCAAAAGGCTTACACAGCCCTTCCCGCATTTTGTTGATGTCTTTCATTTAATACCTCCCGGATACAAAATCACCCAGACACTTGTCGTTGGGTACAAGAATGTCTGAGTAGTAATACGATGGTTCTTTGTCCTTCAGATGGTTCAGCAGCTCCCGATAAGGGAGAGACAGTCGGTTATAGCCCTGCCGATAGCTGTCATTGTTGTTGGGCAGCCGCAGCAGAAAACCGGGTAAGTTCGCCAGGGTGTGAGGTTTCTTGTAGATCGGCAAGGCATTGCCTCCGATGCACAGATTGAAACCGCCCACATTGGAAAACGGATAGTGATACATTTTTGTGTCTGCCGTAGGCCGTTCATCGTCAATGACGCCCAGCTTACAGCCGGATACCTTTCCCTGCTCGGATACTTGAAAGCCAAATACCAGCCGGGGCAAGGGAAAATGTTCGTACTCCGTGCCGTAGTAGCTGATGTCCGCATAAAGTTCCGGGTGCCACAGGCAGTAGGTCTTGCTTTTGTCAGCATGTACCTCTACATGGAAACAGTTGGGCGGCAGAAAACCGCTTTTGACACTGTCTGTGCGAATGCTTTTCTGGAAACTGGCGATCAGCCCTTCCGGAGAGATCTCCTTGTAGCTGATGATGCCGTTTTCCTCATTCTCCAGACGGATACGCCTGTTTTCCGGGTCAATGCGAATGACCAGTTCACAAAGTGCGTTCATGCTGCCTCCTTTCGCTCTGCAGCAGCCGGGAACAGAATGACCGTTGTGCTGTGCAGATCATCTTTCAACTTGTCAGCACCCTGCCGGAACCATTCATCCAGACACAGGAGCGCTTCCAGCACTTCCTCGTGGCCGTCAAAGTATTCGTCTGTTTCCAGTACGATCCCGCTGGCCCATTGATGGTTGATCCTGGTGTTCAGCCGGTAGCCGTAGCCATAGGCGTGATTGAGAGACATGATCCGATCCACAGCCAGTTCTGCTTCCCGCATATATGGATTGTCCTTCAGGGAAACACTGCATTTGTTGCAGTAGTCCCGGCAGAGCCTGTAATACTCCATCATGTTTTTGAAGCTGAAGTACCATCTGGAGGTGTTGTAATATTCATTGTAGTCAGAGCAGACAAAGTCAGCACTGGCATCCAACAGCTCATAGTACATCATGTAAAAGTCATCTGTGGCCTCATCCAGTCCCAGCTTCTGCAATTTGTCCAGCTTTCCGTATGCGTAATACATACAGGCAGCGGATATGGAGGGAAGCACTTCCCGAATGTCATCGTAAGTCATGTGCCGCCTCCTAACAAAACGCCCGGTGCTGTACGGTGGATGTTTCGGTCTCACAGAATCTTCGGCTCAATTGGATTAGCCTGTGTTCCATGTGACTGTAAGCCTCCATCAGCTCGTTCAGCTCATGGATGTCTTCTTCGCTGAAAGCCTCAAAGTCCAGTTCAGCGAAGCGTACTTTTTCGTCCCGACGAAGGGGCTCATAGATGTGCTTCATCACATAGTCGGATACCACGGGAAGGTCGATGTCTGACTTGACCTCTGTCTGCCGGATGGCTGTTACGAATTCTTGCAAATCAAGATCCATACGGCCACCTCAATACTCTTCCGGCAGCAGGATCGTCGTTGCTGACCGGTCTGCTTCCGTAATGATCCAGATTCTTGTGTTCGGAGCACACGTATAGGCAGAAAACAATCTGCCGCCGTTTTTTAGCGCCAGATCATTCCGTTTCTTATCCTCTTCGCACAGGTCGCCCCAGTCACAGCGTCGGTGCTGGGAAAGTCTGGAGTCCAGTTCAATGTAAGAGACCTGCTGCAGTACACCGGGGGTGCAGTACAGTTGTCCCATAGGAAATTTCGGTTCAGGAATCATAATTATCCTCCTCTATGTCAATGCCTTGAAGCCGGTGGGCGTCAGAACATTGAAAACCATTTTGTTGCTGATGACTTCCCGTATTTCGGCACCGGCATACCGGCCCCACTGATCGTATTCTTCTTCCCGATCTGTGTGCTTGACCTTGATGATCCGTCCCTTGATGATGTGCGGTGTATCGCACTCAATCAGGCCGTTGATCATACCGGAGCCGCCCACCAAGCCGATTTGTCCAATGGAGAGAGGAAGCAAAGGCCGTTTCTCTGCACTGTCCAATTCGCTTTTGCTGCGGATGAGCCGCTGCAGGCTGTTGGAACGGCAGAGCTGACGTTCCAGCTCTTTCTCGTTGAACTTTTCGCCTTTGAATACGGTGACAGTTTTCGGGGTGTCCGGCAGCACATACCGCTGCGGGTCAATTTGCTCGACACGGGGAATGACGTCCGGATCACAGGCATACTTCTGCAGATCACAGGGGCTATTGGTCTCCCTTGGTTTCCGTAGGCCAAGAACCGCGATCTGACGGAATTTGGAGAACTCCCGATCTGTGAACCTCCACACCGACAGGTCAGAGAAGTTATCTGCCAGAATATGGCAAAGGTCCTCTGTCAGCCGATAGTAGGGAATGATGTAGATCAGAAGTCCACCTATCATCAAATGGCGAATGCTCTCAGCCAGAAACCGCTTTTCATACCGTGTCCGTCCACCGCCTTCTGTCATAACGGACATATAAGGCGGATTCAAGAACAGCACATGAAAAGCCTCATTGCTGATTCTGCTGTGGAAGAAGCTGCCCATGCCTACACGGTGGAGCGTGGCCTGTGCTTCCTCTGCCCGGCATTCATCCAGTTCCACACCGTAGGTGAAGCAGTTGTTGCCGGTGGCCAGTTGGCGCAGCGCCTTTCCGCAGCCGCAGCAGGGATCCAACAGATTGGTGGTCACACCTTCCGGGAATTGAATGGCTCGCAGAATGTGGTCGATGTTCTCCGGATCTGTGGGGTAGTAGCCCATGCGGACATAGTTCATGAGCCTGCCAATGACGGCGGCATTGACGGTATCTTCCGTCACGGGAAGCTGTTTTGCGAATTTGACAAAGGCTTCATAGACAGTTTTGTAGTTGCCTTTCATCAGGGGAAAGCCGGATAGACCTTGTCGGAGCTTTCCGGCAACGGCTGCCAGACGGTTATTTTCCAATTCCAGAAGATTCAGCTGAATATCCTGAAAGATAGAAAGCAAGGTCTGTCTGCTCTTTTCCAGCTCCTGATAATGGCTTTGCGCCTTTGCCAGGTTTGTATTTCGGAATTTCTCCACTTTTGCCCGGTTCAGCACCAGTATCTGACTTTGCTGCAAAAGCGTGGTCTGCAGCTCTCTCAGACGCTGAACAGCGATGCACCGCGTTGTTGCCTCATGCTGCTTTTCCATGGCTGATGGCCTCATCAAAGGGCAGAATGTCGGCAGTTGCTGCACCGAACTTCGGGGCGTTTTCTTCCGGCGTGCCGGGGATGATCTTCAGGGTATAACCGCGCTCCCGCAGGAGCTTGAACTGGGCGATGATCCGCTTCAGTTCAAAATCATCCTCGTTTTCCTGTGCCATGATCTCACGGACCGTTTTGGCGATCTCTTCTCTGGTGACAGGCATGGGATCGTTGTTGTCCTGTTCTCGTATGACCTCAAACTCTGCGTCCATGGCTTCGCCGGACCAGTCGTAACCGGTCATGCGTGCCCAAAGGGAGTGCAGTGCCGAAGCCAGCAGAGTAAAGAGCATCCCATACTTGTGGGGACGGAGATTGACGATCTCCTGTGCATCTACCACATCGATCTCGCTGACGGTCGTGGTCAGCTTGCCGGTCCGCACATAGGCAGAACCAAGGAAACAGGAAACGGCAGCACTGTCAGAGGCGAAGACCTCCGCGCTGTTGACACGCTTGGCCATAAGCTTCCTGCAGGTGACCCGTGCACATTCCAGATCGTCAATGGACACGATATCCGCAGACACATCGCCTGCGTCAATGGCGCCCTTACCGATGATTTTCTTGGCCTTGAGATTGTGGGTGATATGCAGATAACCGTGGACAACGACCAGATCGGTCACGAGATTTTCATAGGTGCGGCTTTCACCCTGAGGGATATAAACAGTTTTCATGTGCAAATTCCTTTCTGTTCAGGCGGCCTTTTTCTGCCGCTGCTTTTGGAGGGTTGGACGGACATTGACAGACTTGGTGGCGAAGGTGACCTGCCGGACACGGCTTTCTCCCAGAGCCAAAATGTTGTAGATCATGTTGACCACGGTGTTGGCCGCCGTCACATTGGCTGCGATACTCTGGGGTGCGGACACAGAGGCTTCCGCACAGCTGAGTTCTGTGGGGAACTTGTCTGTTTCCTTCAGCACATCCGGATAGGCTGCACCGATGGGACGATAGATGGTCCTGCCGCCATTGCGGATACCGCAGACGACCTGACCGGTGTGTTCGCCGTTGCCGCTGTCGATGTAGATCAGATCGTCCATCTGGTAAAACACACGGTGGCAGAGCTGACGGCTCTTGTTGTTGTCTACCGCACCGATAAGGATGACCTGTTCCTTGATGATGGTTTTCCCGTAGTCCCGCTTCCAAATTTGCGGTGTGACCAGCTGCTTCAGCCGATCTTCCGTTTCCACGAAACCGGGCACATATTCTGTTTCCATGCCAAAGACGGAGGCATACCGTTCTGCCAGCACTTTCGCCTTGTTCTCACCGAGGTCTGCGGGAATGAAATTCTGACGGACCAGATTTTTCTGTTCAACCACATCACCGTCGCAGATGATGAAACGGACAGGCCGATCCAATGCGTACAGAAGCCGGTACAGGTGCGGTGCAATATGACCTCCTGTGCCGCCGGCTCCCAACATGACGATCTTGACCGGACGGGTCATGGAAAATCTCATTCCGGATCACCTTCTTTCCAAAAGGAAGAAGAAACCTTTTCCACCTGATCGATCCATTCCAAAGGGAATTCCTCCTCGATGTTTTCCAGAACCAAAGAGGGGTCAATGTCATGGAAGGTACCGCCGCAGGAGATCCTTGCAGAGATGTCGGGATAGAAGCGGTCCAACCGGCCAATGACGATATAAAGGCCGGTGGGACGCTCATCGTGATCATCCGTACAGGAGAATTTCGCAGCCATGCTGTTATGAGAGTGCACATCTGCATAGTGCAGATACCGGTCATCCGGCAGGGTGTTATTTCTCATATCGGCATGGATGCTGGCTTTGGATGCAGTCTGCTTGGGAATGTGAACTGCAAATTCTTCCGTTTCCCGATCCCAATAGATCTGAGTCAGTGCTTCATATTCATGGTCACTGCCCATGAAGCCCCGAAAAAAGGCGATGAGCTGACCGATGATCTGTCTGGGGATTTGGGGCAGAGCCGGGCGGAACCCGGCTCTGATCTTGGGAAACTCTTTGATGTTGTGTTTTGGGGCGATAAACTCACCCAGTTCATTCTTCCGAAGCTCATAGACCTGTCCATCCTGCGAGGGAATGAGGCAGATAACTTTGTCGGAAGCTCTGGCTGTTTCAAGAGAGGTAAATACGCCTTTGTATGCGGCGATGCCCTTGCTCTTTGCTGTTACTGAGGGTGTCACGAGGCAGGAGGGATTTTTGTCCTTGCCTTTCTTCAGACTGTCCAGGAATGCCTTGGACCGTTCGATCTCTTTTTTGATCTGAATGACGGTGGTGCCTTTGGGATCTGTGATGGATTTCGTGGTAGTGCCGTAGCGTACACGCCAGGTGACAGACTTGGCTTCTTCCAGTTCGGGAAAGTCGTCTGCTTTCTGGATCCGCAGTTCCTCAAAGGTGATGGATGCGTCTGCGATGTTTTCTTTTGCACCGCCGTAGGAAAATACGGGAGGCTTGTCGAACAGGGATGTGGTATCCGTGCTTTCAGGCTCCTTCTTTACAGGATCGGCAGGTGCTGTCTGGGGTTTCGGTTCTTCTGCGGCAGTGTCCGTGGGAAACAGAGAAAGCAGAGGCTCAGCAGACTCCTTATTTTCTACAGGAGGCTTAGGCTGCTCCTCAACAGGAGGTGCGGTTGCTTCCACAGGCACTGCGATGGGTTCTTCTGCAACAGGCTCCAATGCAGGTGCCGGTGCAGGGACTTCCTGTTTTCCGAAAATGGCTTCGAAATCAAATTCCTCACCATCATCGATCACAGGAAATTCATAGTTGCTGTCGTATTCGTTCATATGCTGCTCCTTTCGTATTTGTGGACAAAAAAAGACCGCAACTGCCCTTTGGCAATTACGGTTTTCCAAGTCCTGTTTATCGGTATTCCATGGTCTGCTTGCGGAACGGGGGACAAACCTAGTCCCCGGTATTACTCCTTCCACCCTAAAATTGCTCCGCCCTAAAATTAGCTCCACCCTGAAATACAACTTCATTATAAGGGGCATCTGCATAGATGTAAACTTGAGGTTTTATAAAGGTAAAGAGTTTGGTAGAAACAATTATGATAAGAGTATTGAATATAAAAAAGAATAGGTGGAGTTTTACGGAGAAGATAGAGTATTTAACGATAAATTGTTGATGATAGTATTTAGGCTGCTGTGGTTAAATTGAATTTTTTGCTCATACTTAGAAGAAAATGCGTGGAAACAAGGGAGATTTTCAATTTATTTAATTTTCTCTATTGCGGATGTTTGATTAAAGAAAGATAATATACATTGAAGAAACATAAAAAAATGTTTATAATATCCTATATGTTGATGGAAGGCTGATATTTATGTTAAAGAAATTACACAAACATCAAGTTATAGCAATTATCCTCTTGACCATTGGTTTGTTGCTAATGATATGTTCCCTGTTCGTTAATGAAAAAAGTCCGATGATAGGAATAATGCAGGGGTTATCAACAGGTTTGATATCGGGAGTAGTGGTTTTATTTGTAAGTGGTATAAAATTGCAGGATCAAAATTGTCTTAGCAACAGAATTAGTATAGTTACTAGGTGTATTCTTCTGGTCAAAGAGGTTAGTTCAGCTTGCGGAGAACTCCTTTGCATTTTTTCAAATAAAGGAAATGGTGAGAGCCGAGGGGTAGTAGCAAGCGAGAAGCAGAAATACTATGAGATAAAAGACAAAGTGCAGGAACTGCAGTCTATCTTGAGCAATATGCTAATTATGGCATATTATGATATTCCGGAAATTGATAAGACTGAGTTGTCATCGTATATTAATAAAATAGTAATACTAAATCTCTATATGCAAAGATTTAATTATTGTGATAGGGAACAAGAAAAGAATGGAGAGATGTCTAAGGAACAAGAACAATTAGAGAATATAATTGTCGAACAAGCGCAAGTGCTTGTGAAAGAGTTTTCACAAGTATATAGAAGATTACTGGTGATAGAAAGCGAAAATGCTTACAAATTAAGGCAAATCAACGATGTCATCCTCTGAGGTGTTTTCGTGTTCAGTTATAGAGGAGATAATTTATGCTAAGCTTTGAAGCTATGTTCAGTGCCATTATTACCTTAATAGGCATATACATTTCAGGAGTTGTAGCGGTTGCTCTGTCAAGGAAAAAAGACAAAAAAATATTGTTGGTACTTACTGTGGTTGTTATTGGACTCCTAATAGTAACTGTAGCTTTGTATACAGGCGAGGATGATACAGATTTTGGTATCGATATTAACAGTATTTCGCTTCAAGTAGAGGAGCAAAATGGAAATTGGCTGCATTTATCTTTAAGTGGGTGCGATGGTAAATCTCTCCAGTGGGAATCGAGTGATGTTGATGTTGCTGTCGTTGATGATTATGGTACTGTAACTGCGGTATCTACTGGGGTGGCAGAGATTTCAGTTATGATCAAGGGAAGCCTTGTGAAAAAGTCACTTCCTATAAATGTAACGTTAAAAAACATAGAAATGGATAGTGGTTCTTTGAGGTATCTTGAGAAAATTCCGAGTGGAATTAATCAGGAACATGATGCATTTACAGATATGTCTGAAGAATATAGTATAAGTGGGAGTAAAGAGGAAGTTTTTGCATCTCTGGAGCAATCCTTACATAGCGAGATTAAAGAAGGGGTACCAGAATTAATTGGCTATGTTTATTGGCACTGGTGCAGAGGGATGCAACACGATTATACAGAAGATTATGATCCATATGATAATGATCTTAACCCCCATAATCGTCTGTCGTTCCCAGAAAGCAGAGTTGTAGATGTAAATAATGACGGAAATACTCGCGATGACTATTTTACTAAATTTTCTTGTTTTTTTAGTGACCGATATCTTTCAACAGAAGACATGTATTTTGATCGTGATACTGATGTTGATGGGTATTATGGCCGTAGTATGTGGTATCCGTGGTCCGGAGTTTGCTATGATTCATATTGGTATTGGTTTACACCAGTATACGAGAGCGAATACACAATATATGAACCCGAACTGTCTATAAGTATAATAGATTAACTTAGATATTGATGAGGGAATGAGATGAAAAAGATCAAAAATTATGAAAGATTCGATACATTAGCAACAGGATTTGTTCGCCCTAAAGTTACAGCTCTTTTTTTTGATAAACTATGGCTTCCAGAATCGTTGGTTGATTCGTGCTATGCGTTTCATATTCCTTATGAAGTTTTAGTATCAGAAGATAGAGAACTTTTGCTTGAGAAAAAGGGTTTTACTAGGGCAGGGAGATACTATCAACGTTCTATTTTGCCCAACAGGGGGGGTCCTTTTGGAGATGTTTATCGCATGGCGTCTTCACGCAATTTTGCTTTTCCACCTTCATACTTTTTTGATGAGTATCCCTTGGAAAGTGAGTTTAAATATTCATCTAATCGGAACCATGCAATAATGTTAAGTGCAGAAAGTTTCAGTCGAAAGTATGGGATACACATTTCTCCTGTTTATCATAATTTAACCGAGTTTGAGCAGGATATGCAAAAACTAACAACAGATGATGTGTGCGAGAAGAGGAGAAAAAGGTCAGCCAAAATTCAAAATGCAGGTGCTCTTTCAATCTGCATTCAGGATTTTCCCAATATCGTAGAGGATGAGTTGTCTTGGGAACATGTTTTAGAAATACGAAAGGATAAGGAGAGAATCAAACAGTTTAAACAGTTTATATCTTGGACAGATATAGCCCTGTCCAATAAAAAACCTGAACAAATTCGAGAAGTTTTGGAAACGGAACTTGATTCGTACAAAGAAGCGTTGAAAGTTCATGGAATTATTACTGTTGCCGGTTGTTTCTCAACTGTTGTATCTACTGCAAGTTCTATTGCAGAGATGGTAACAGCCTCTGATCATTTGTTGTTGCCGTTGCTTTCTATTGCAGCTACTTCAATAAATTTTACTGCAACCACATATTTTTCCAACCCGAAAAACAAGAATAAACCAATAGCATATTTATATGGTATTCAGAATCTTTGATAAATATAAAGCTTCGATATGTGTTGTTAGAAGTTTGATGTAGAAGTGATAAAATAATTTAATGCCTTGCAAGGAGAAACTACATAATTGCGGTTTCTCCTTGTGTTTTGTTATTAGCGAGGTTGTTCGGCTTAAATGTTATTTTAGCTTGTTAAAAGGGGTGTTTGTAATTTGATAAAAGGTGAACAGGCTAATTACATTGTTTGCTATGTAGCGGTACTAGATTATTAGCATATTTTTGAAGTGAAGACATAAAGACATAAAATAAAGGGAATATAAAGAATTCTGTTTTTGTGTAAAGCTCCATGATCAATGTGAGAGAAAGGGCGAGGCATAATGCCTCGCCCTTCGCAGATCAGTACGGCAAAGTTCCGCCATTAAAATTGGGAACGAAGTCCGCCGGAGGTTCCTGTCCGCCGGCAGCATCCTTCTTCTTGGAATCGCCGAAATAGACATTGTCTGCAACGACCTCCACACTGCGGCGCTTGTTGCCTTCCTTGTCATTCCATTCCCGGATCTGCAGACGACCACTGACCACAGCCATGCGGCCCTTGGTGAAATACTGGTTTACAAAGGTTGCGGTGTTTCTCCATGCGACGATGTCGATGAAGTCGGTTTCGGGCTGTCCATTGCTCTTGAAGTCCCGATCAACAGCCAGTGTGAAGCTGCAAACAGGAACATCCCCTGCATGACGCAGTTCGGAATCTCTAGTCAGACGGCCCATGAGTATAGTGTGATTCAACATAATAAAATTCCTCCTAAAATTTAGTTTTGATAGTGTTACTGCAGCGCGGCCATTTCCGGTAGCGGCGTGTAGGCGAATCTCACAGTCTCGTGGGCGGTTTGACTAACTTTCTCCAGATCAGTCAGCAGGTGATAGCGATTAGTTTGATTAGTTCCTCACGCTCAGCCACATCGGCATTGACATCGGCCATGACGGCCAGCATTTTATCCCGTAGGGTCATGCCACATCACCGGCCTCTCGCTCCATCCGGTTTTCCAGAGCCATTTTCACATTGAAGAAAGGCTCATACTGATAACCGTTCATGGTCTTGTAGTAGCAGGCAGACTGAACACCATCGCTGATCTCCACCACATAGTGCAGTGCAATGGGCATATTCAGCAGTTTGTCCAGCTCTGTGCCGTCCATCATAAGCTTGTGGACATCGTAGGCTCGCATTTCTAGCGTGGAAGTCTGTTCCACCGCATAGCGGTGGGCTTCCGGTGCCAGCTCCTTGCTGAGGGCACGGCAAAGGCTTTGGTGCATGAGCCAGTTTTCCGTATCCTTGAAGCCGAAAACACGGACGGTGCTGGGAGAGATGTACTTGGGACACCAATCGGGAACTTTGGATGTGGGATCACTTTTCTTGAACCTCCGGGCACGCTTGTTCTTCAGACAAAAACGCTCCATGAAGTGCATGGACACACCATTCCGCTTCTGCGGAATGGTATTCTGGTAGGTAAAGTTGTGTTCGCAGTTGTAGCAGCTGGGCTGGCGGAGTGCGGGCAGTTTACTCATTGTCAGTCTCCTTTTTATGTTTTTCTTTGTAGGTTCGGTTTTCATATTCCCGGCAAAGCCGGATCAGGTGTTCGCAGGTGTCCATCTCAAAACCGCCGATATGGGCCTCCTCTCTGGGAATACCCAGCTGCTCCGACAGCCATTTGTAGGCTCTGGAGCGTGTCATGCGCTGGCTCTTCCAAAAGGCGTCAAAGACCTTGTGAGTTTCCATCCGTTTCAAACGAAGCACTTCGTTTGCCACATCGCCAAGAGGACGGGTGGTGCCTTTGTGGCAGCCAACTCTGGCGTTGCAGTTCTGGCACTGGTAGATATACTCATGCTCCATACCAAGTCGCTCTGTGGCTTCTCCATAGACGGTACTGGCGGGAATGAGGCGGATCACACCGCCGCAGTATTTGCAGATCTCAGGAATTTTCAAATAGGCGATACCTCCTTAGGCCGCTTTTTTCTTGGACTTTTTCTGCGGCTGCTCAATGGCCTTCGGCTCCCGGATGGAGGTCTGCATACAGATCAGATCGTCTGTTTTCATCAGAAGGACACCTCGTTGTGCAATTTCCAGAAGCAGCGTTCCGGTCTGCGCTCTCAGACATTCTGCCAGTGTGTTGGGATTATACCAGAAGGTACCGTCCGGTTTTCCGGACAGAGCCGTGACAGCCAGCGGGGTCGAAGAAATGCCCAGCTCGCTTTCACACTGGATGTGGAGCGTGTTGCCCTGGAAGGTCAGACTGAAACGGTTCTGCTGTCCTGTGACAACTGTGACAGAAGCCATGGCTGCATAGAGCTGCTCTGCATCGGTCAGCACGGTGAACTGCTTTGTCATGGTGTTCATGATTTGGTCAGCATCGATGTAATGGCCGTCCATGAGCCTTGCAGAAAAACGGAAGTCTTTCTTGGAAAACACGACAGTCTTTCCTGTGGTGCCTACCTGCAGTTCCTCCTTGTTGTCTACCAACTGTGCCAGCCGGTGGAAGGATGCTGCCGGAAGAAGCATACTGGTGGAAGCGGCTCCCTTGCTGCTGCCCCTGGCAACGGCAATCCGGAACCCATCACTGCCAAATGCTTTCAGACCGTCTTTGGTAAACACCAGATTGACGCACTTCATATAAGGCCGCCCTTCCACATCGCCTACGGCAAAGGTGGTTCGCTTGGCAATATTGGGGATGCCCTTTACGGCAACGGTGTGACCGGGGAAGGGAATGTCCATACGGGGATATTCTCTGACATCCGGTGATGCGATCTGATACTGTGCAGTTCCACTGGAGATGACGACTTTGCCGCCGGATTTCTGGCGAAGAGATACTTCGCTGCCGTCCAGAAGTTTCAGCATCTTACTCAGCCATTTGGCGTTGACCAGCAGACTTCCTTCTTCGCGGATCTCTGCAGAAATACGCTGCTCCAAGGCCATCTCCTGATTGGTGGAGGCAACGGTCAATGAGCTATCCTCCGTTGTCAGAAGGATGCACTCCAGTGCTTCTACCGGGGATCTTGTTGGAGCGATGCGTTCCGCTGCCATGGAAGCCTTCAGCAATTCGTGTCTGTTTGCGATGATATACAAGTTCTTACCCTCCTTTACGCCACAAGATCGAAGAAACTGAGTTGGTCCTCGTCTGCCCGGATCTTTGGCTTTCGTTTTTGTGTTGCTTTGGCTTCGGCATACTCGATCAGCTGAGGATGGTACTCTTCAGCAGGGGCGATCT
Source organism: Candidatus Avilachnospira sp. (assembly GCA_045579045.1). Taxonomy (GTDB): domain Bacteria; phylum Bacillota; class Clostridia; order Oscillospirales; family Oscillospiraceae; genus Avoscillospira. The sequence goes on along the minus strand of JAZNLL010000120.1, from coordinate 66,540 downwards.
CAGAAGCAATTTCTGCTGCGGGATCTTCTGCAGGAGCGGATAGAGTCTGTTCGTGCAGAATTGCCATCTTCTTAAAGGAAACAGCCAGATCTTCCACACTGTCCTGAATGCCCAGCATCAGTTCCTTTGCCATCTGAGTGGTCATGTCCTGAATCTCACTCATGGCGGACAGGCCTTCTTCTGAGAAGTTGCCTTCGATCATACCGGCGGCTTCCAGTTTGGAGGCCATGAGTTTCAATGCCTTGTGCTGCATGGTGTGTTTGTAGTAAGGCATGTACACCTTGACGGCAGGTGCAAGCTGGTTGATACGCCAGCTTCGACGGGATGCCTGCCGCAGAGTGAACAGCTTGTTCCCCATGCTGTAGAAAATAAGGGTGGTAAAGGCGTTGAGATCAAGACCTGTTTCCACCAGAGAGGGGTTGGTGATGAGCACCTGCATACCTTTGGAAAGCTGCTGCTGTACCCATTCCTCCCGGGCGTCCGGTTTGACCGTGGCAGGGAGAATGGCGGTGCGGTAGCCGTTTTCATTGAACAGTTTCTGCAGCTTCTGCTGAGAGTCCACCCGGACCCAACTGGTATAGACCAGGACCTTTTCTCCGTTGCCAATGGCTTTCTGGGCAAGGTCGAAAACGGCCTGCTCCTTGGGACCAAGGGTATTGAAATCTCCAAGCTCTGCCGGCTCCGCAAGAGGCTGCCGGTCAGCAGGATGGAGGATCGGTTCCTGTCCATAAGGTTGGTCGGGATATACGGTCAGCAGATTGATGAACCCGGACATGATCTTTCGTTTGATTTTCGGGTCTCTCCGCAGGATATTTACAAAGGTCTTTTCCAGCCGTTTGTACTCGGCTTCCACATCCTCCGGCATGGAGACGGGGATGGGGATCTCCTCATATTCCGGCAGATCCTTTCCCATATCGGTCAACCGCAGGAATGCAGCCTGCTCCAACAGGAAACGGGAATAGACCAATGGGGACACACCGGGAAGCTGTTTCGTTTGTATTTTCCGTCGCTGGGTCCTGCGTTTGGAGGCATATTCCACCACACGCTCTTCGAAGACGGACTGAACAACACCGTATTCAGAATTAAACTGTTCCGGTTCCGTGTAGGGTTTGCTGTCTTTCTGCATGAGATGGGGTACGGTTCGGTAGAGAAGATGGAAGATACCGGAACTGTAGCCGTTGATCAGTGTGGCAGTCATGCCAATGATCTTCCGGGCCACGGCAAACAGTTCTCCCATGGCTTCACCCTGGCCGCTGTCATTGTTGTACTCATGCAGCTCATCGCAGATCATGCCGTCGATCTTTCCTTTGTATTTGTGCTTGATGTAGGTGCTCAAAGGAAACTTTCGATGGGCACCCAGTATGGGATAGTAGCCATCCGGGTTTTCTGCCACTTCCATGATCTTTTCACGGGCAGCTGTGGGGAGTTCCTGCTCCAGATGCTTCTTTGCCGCGGAGCGATGGATCCAACCGTAGTCTGTGAGTTTGACCCAATCGGAACGCAGGTCGGGGTTGACCGCCGTCCAAAGGACTGTTCCGCAGTGAATGCATCGGTGATTGTCCCGGTTTTCTCTGCGGAAGAACTCGACACCGGAAGGAATGACATCCTCATCCTCAAATACAGTGCCGATCACGCCATCACAGCAGGGGCACCGGTAGCGGTTATGCCTCACATCATACAGAGCTGCCGGGCGTTTCATATAACCGTCTCTGGCACGCTCTTTGGACATAACGGCATAAATGCTGCGGTCGCCTTGTTGGAACAGCCGGTAAAGACTATCCAGTTCTGTAATGGTTCGGACAACAACACCTGCCGCATCAGGAAGGGTCTCGCTGATCTCCCGGCACCATTTTTTGGCAACATGGGAGGGGCAAAGAACAAGATTAAATGTCTTTGCCTTTCCGCGCTGCATCTGGTTGGCTTTCAGAGCATGGAGTGCTGCCATAGCGGTGGCACCGATCTTGGTTTTGCCGCTGCCGCATTCCGCCACGATGAAGGCGGATTTCCCTGTTTTGAGCTTTCGCATGACCGCTTCGGCCACAGCCAACTGCGCGTTATACAGCGGATAGCCGGCGTGCTCCTGAATATAGCGGTTGATGGAAAGGACTTCCGGGGAAAGGGGTTCTGTGGCAGGGTCATACAGGGGTGTGAACTGGTTGCGGATACGTTCTGCGATGCTGGTGCTGAAGGCGTTGAGATAGCCGGTCACATTGGTGATGGCATCAAAACCATGAGGGTCTGTAACGGTACCGGGAAGTGATATTGCCCCGGATTTTAAGCCGTCTTCCACCACGGAAATGATATTGGCATCGTCTTTCTCACACTTCAAAACCCATGCGTCCAGCTTTTCCCGAATGGAAACAGTATGGAGCTTCCGCAGGATGTTCCGCCGTTCCAGTTCAGACAGAAGGTAGTCCCGAAACGCAGGAATCAACGGCACGGTGATCTTCCGGTCAATCTCATCAAAGAGATACTGCCGGTCGTCCACAGGACCAAAGATAAAGTAATTGCGTGGTGCCTGGGGCATCTGCTGCTGATCTTCTGACTGTTCCTCCGGTTCCACTTCCTGTTCATCGTCCTGTGCCAGCAAAACAGCCTCTGCGTACACGCCATCATGGGACAGCTGCCGCTGGAAATGTTTGGCCTCACTGACGAAATACACTTTGTCCTGGCCGATCGTAGCTTCCAATTCAGCACCTGCATATAGGGCGTCTGCAAGGGCTCGAACCATTTCCGGCTCTCCGCCAAACCGTATGGCACGGAGAAGCAGCCTGGATGGATCCTTTTCATAGATGATGAGGTCGGCATAGGCATTCAGACGAATGAACTGCTTGGGGTTGTAGTAACTGATTGGCATAAGCCTACTTTGTTGTGACATTCATATGATTTCTCCTTTCGTTGAGATAGACAGAAAAAAGACCATAACTGCCGGCGAGGCAATTACGGTCTTCTCGGTCTGTTTGTGTTTTTGCATTTCGAGGTTGCTGAACGAAACCGGGGACATAGTTGCCCCCCTAATGCTGACTCCTTCCGCCCTAAAATTGCTCCGCCCTAAAATTAGCTCCACCCTGAAATACAATACCATTGTAGAATGATTAAGAGGGTGTGTAAACTTGAGGTTTTGACAAGGGATTTTTCAGCCTATCATTTTCCCATATTATTATCTCTTAGGCAATTATGAGGTTATGCTTGTACATTTAAAGCTTTGGTGTTAGGAGAATATGCGATATCCTGCGAAAAATAATGATGGTTGGAGAGCTGGATTAAAAGTTGCGTTTTTATTCTTTTTTCACTATAATTGTAGAAGGATATATTGTTCAACAGATTTAAGTATAATTTCACTTTTTGCAATTCAGTTTTAGTGTTAATTGATATAAAAATTACTTGCCTGTGAAAGCTTCGGTAGACAAAGGAATTCTATGTAGTGGAGTACATTAAGAAATAGAGGGGGAGTTATCTGTGGGTAAACCGATATTGTTTTTCAGCCACTCATCCAAAGATAAAGATATGGTTTTGGCCATTAAAAAAAGAATAATGAAGTATACAAGTAATACACTTGAGATTTTTCAATCTAGCGATGGTGAGAGCATCCCATTTGGAACAAACTGGATACACAAAATTGAAGAAGGCTTGGAAAATGCAAAGGTCATGTTTGTTTTTGTGACAGAAGCGTCGATCTCTTCTGGGTGGATCTATTTTGAAGCGGGGTATGCGTATTCAAAAGGTGTGCATGTCATACCTGTCGGAATAGGCGTGAATGTTGGTGATTTAAAAGCACCGCTTAACTTGTTGCAGGGCTTCAACATCACATCGTCAGATAGTTTAAACAACTTTCTGACGATTGCAAACCGAGAGTTTAGCTTTGATTTTGCGGCACAGTTTACAGACGAGGATTTTAATGAGATTCTTCTGAAAAGCTCTGCAACGGATAAGTTTGGACATAGATTCGACGAAGTCATACGCTCCGTAAAATGTAGATTAAGTGGAGTATATAATGAAAACCTTGGTAAAGAAGCATGTGTAGACACTAAACAAATGTTTGAGCGATTGCAAAAGTACTTGGACGAACGCAACATTAACTATTCGTTGACCCAATTGCATGGCTATGGATATGACAAAGGAAGTAGTCTTGCTGTTCAGGGCATCAAATTCATTTATGAATTGTCGAAGAAAGAAGATAAATTTGGAACCATTTATGTTAGTATTTCTCCATATAATTTTCAAAAGTCTTTCGAGTTGTATTTGGAACTTACACGCAACTGCCTGGAGAATACTGCAACCTGGATACAGTTGCGATTGAATGAAGATTATGAATATACAACGGACGATGAGGATTGTGCGGCATTGCTGTTAGAATTGCCTGCATGGTTTTCACTCTCTAAACTACGGGTAGGGAGTTTTAATAGTAGCAATTTAGGGTTACACTTTAGTGTTTATAACGATGGTGACATTAAAGAACAAGACTATGTATTGGGAATAGGATATGATCCGGACAGAATTAAAACGACCAGCATTGCAGAGTTAGTGGACAAGCTGTGCGAGTTAAAACTTATTCGTAAGAAGTGAGATTAACAGGGCCTGTGTATGTGGTGCGATTGCCCTCAGTGACTTTTATATTGCCTTAACGAAATAATGGGAAAATGAGCACAGTATCTTTGGAAGATGCTGTGCTCATTTAAATAGTACCTCTATGAAAAGCCTAACTATTGGATTCACTAGAGATGTACAAAAACTTAGTAAATTATAACCTCCATACTACAGATGGAAACAAGAGAGGCGGCAGCAAAGGTAGTGTGACGAAGAAATATTATCGTCATATTGCAGTATGCTGCAGAAGGTATTTTGGGAATAATGCTTAAATATGTCGAAAATGACACATTGCAATTGAAAAATACATGTTGAAATGCAAGAATAGTAATAGACAGATGGGGGGAGTGAGAGATGTCAAAGAAACACAAAAAATACATTATTGTAGTTGCGATGCTCCTGATTTTGGGAATACCAACTGTAATAAACCTTATGTTTAAAATACCCTCTATAGAATTGTTTGCTGCTGAATGGACCGCGGGAGATGCATTGGACTTTTATGGAACGGTATTGTCTTTTATAAGCACAACAGTACTTAGTGTGATAGCGCTTTGGCAAAATAATGTTATCAAGAAAGAAAGTGACAGACATACAGCTCGTTTAGAAGAATGGGAAAAGGCGAGAAGTTGGCCAATTTTAATATGTAAGGCTGTTGGTTCATTAGGCGGATGTTCAGAACTATCATTTGAAGTTATAAATACTACAAACAACATTGCACTAAATCTAATAGTTTCAAATATCCACATAACGGGTCTTAGAGGGGACTACCTGTGGCAAGATAGCAATGTTTATTGCAAAGAGGTTTTAACTAATAATGAGGGATTGAGAATTAAACTGAATAATCCGATGATGGATGAACAAATGGAAATTCACTTTGATGTAGGATATGAAGATGTTTTAGGAGAACCCTACCAATTTTCTGGAGTAGCTGTTAAAAACGATAAATGGGGCCTTCCGATGTTTACACTGAGGCGTAGTAAGGAGGAATAGTATGTTTGTTAGGCCGAATGAGCGTGCAAAAGTTGAAGAAACAAAAACCAAAAATGATCTGTATAGGAAATTTCGTCATTACATTGCTGGAGCGACTGAAAGAGATTTTCATCGTTATGCTTCTTATAGCGTAGATGGATACATTTCAGTACATAAGGAACTAGAAGAGCAGATTAATGATATTTTGACACATAATATAGATGAAATAATACCAATAACAGGAGCAACAGGTATTGGTAAAACATATCTTATGCTATATTGCCTAAAGAAATACTACGGAGTGGAGGACATACCGACAAATACCCCTGTCTTATTCCCTTCACAAGAGAAGGGTAAGTACGATCTTGTTTATTATAGTGATTTTAACATAACTGAGCCATCAGTTCTTGAAAACATAGGGTTATTGTGCTTTGCAAAAGTTAGCGCAATGTATGAGTATGTATTAAATTGTGCAAATTTGGGAGCAAAAAAGGTTGAAGATGTTGGAAAGTATATTAATGACTACAAGCTTGAAGTTAAGTATTATTCAGAGGATAACAAGCAGTTTGAAGAAGCATTATTTAAACTAACAATTTTGCTGAGCAGCGGTCTGCCGATAAAAAATGTTGTATTTGTATTTGATGACCTTGAGTCCTTAAAAGAGCAACAACAAGTGGCGCTTATGGCACACTTCTTAACATTGTTTGAAAACCTTAAAACAAAGAGTCGAGGCTGTTTCTGCTCCAAATTCTTTTTCTGTCTAAGAAATAATACATACTATAATATATACAAAGATGACATGTATAATACTCACCGTGCTAATAAAGCATTAAATGTTTCTGTAGCACCATCACTATCCAAAATTTTTCAACGACGTTTTGATATAATCATTGCATCGGATCAAGTAAAAAAAGCCCAAAATGAAAAAACTTGGGAAAAGGCCAAGAATGTATTGTTAAAAATTGCCGACAGGATTGATAACAGTTATAATAACATTCTTTTAAAAATCAATAACAATAATGTAAGTAAAGCCTTGGAAAGTTATTTGGAGATAATTTCCAACCGTCGCTGGACTCAAAAGAATGTTAATCCAGCTTCCAGTTTTATAATTGAGGAGGATGATTATTACATAAATGATACAAATATACTTCGTATCTTATGTATGGGAGAGAAGAATGTGTATTTTCAAACAAAAATAATGCCAATACGATGCATTCTTCCTAAACCTGGAGTGCACAACCTATCAGATATTTTGTCATTTTGGGTTTTGCAGGCGTTTCGATATAGGAATCGGTGTGCTCAAGATACAGAGGAAGTTGCACAAAGACTTCTGTCGCCCGATGAGTTAATACATGATATATATCGTTGTATTGTGCCTAATAAGGGTAGTGATCAAGACCGTAAAAGGGCATATGATGATATTAAGGATGCAGTACAAAGGGCATTTTCCTATTATGAGGACAATAGATTTATTCGGAAAAATGTTGATCCAATGGTGGAAAGTGGAGAAATAAAGTACTTTATGCTGCCAAGAGGGGAACAAATATTTGATTTGTTTTTTTCACAGTCAATTTTGTTCGGCATATTTAGAGATGCCTATCTTCTTGACACTGAAATATTTAATGCAAAAAATAGTTCGGAACTGTCGTTTGAGGAGCTAACTACTGAAGCTTTCAATTACGAAAGGCAATTAATGTCAATGGAAGGTAGATTGCTTGGTCGAGTAAAAGAGAATGGAGAATGGCCAACATACTATGCTATGCTAGGACAATATTCTCTATCATCGGAGTTTTTATATGCGATTGAGAAATCGATAGAGCAGTTTTATAAGGAAAAAGATGATCCAAAGTACTTGCGGGCAATGAGTGCGTATAGAGCGTTACAAGAGGAAGTGAAGAAGGTTGAGGCGATTCTGCTGGAGAGAAATTCTGCCAGTAGTTGGATCTGATTTTTGAGAAGTTTTTGTAAGATGAATTGACGAGTTGATAGCCGACACGAAATGAGATTGATACATTTCGTGTCGGTTTTCATTGGCGGCGGCAATCACCTGCTTTGCCAGCGGAGGTGTTGCATAAAAACTTTGACTTTGAGCAATAATCAACGTGAGCTGCTAACATTATTCTCTCGCAAGAATAAAACTCCTGTTAAAACATTATAGTCACCAGACAGAGAATAATTAGGTGACGAAATTGGAAAATATTTGATATGTTCAAATTAAGTGGAAACCCTCTGAGACGGACTGTTATCCATCTCAGAGGGTTTCGTGGCTATCCGGCTGCAAATTTTCGGATTGCGTGGTTGGCATCATTTTGCAGAATCTCAACTAGCTTCGCAGTAATCTCTGTGTCCGAAACACATCCATCCTTACAAAGCCGCAAGATGTGGTTTCTGACATAATGAGATGGATCTATCGCAGACTCATATAACTTGCGCTCTACCAGTGGCTTGTACTGTGATGTTACCAACATCGCCATGGAATTGCAGGCATATCTTCTCACAAGCCAATAGTCATCTTCTAGGCACTGAATCGCAATGGACAATATAGTGGAATCGGCATCGTCTTGAATGCTGTTGCAGTTTCGCAAATACTGCTCGACGCACTTAGACAGAACAACGCGATCTTGACGTCCCTTCTTGCTGTATCCAAAACACCATTCCAACAGTTCATCCTTATCAGCCAGACCTATAATAATTCGCAACATTAACACGCGATAAGACAGGCCATCGTTGGAATCACTCCAAACAGAACGGCAGGTGGACCAATCATCGGTGGAAATAGCGTCGACCAGTTCTGCTGGCAAGGCATGCTTGCATTCTTCCGAACAAATCAGGACATCACAGAGGGCATCAATACAATTACTCTTTGTTCCTGCGTCAATCTGGCTCAAAAGCACTTCTGTACATAATGGAATAAACTGTTGCAATAACAGCACATCCATAGAATGACTATAATGCTCTCGAACAACTGTTTTTATTGTTGCGTATGGCAATTCAGAAAAGCCGATGTATTTCCCGGGATCTTTATTCGCTTCAAACTGGCTCCTTGCAGTTTGGATTTCTTCTTCCAATGCCTGTCCCCAATCTCCATGCCCCATATTGATTTCGTAAAAGATTTTTTCGATTCCATTTAACCCGTTATTAGGCACATCTGCCAAACAGGAAAACACATCAGGGTTCTGGTTGGCCAGTGCAGCTATGAATTGCGGTGAACCACCGTTGCTGACAATAAATGTTAGCTTCTCAGCAAGGGCGTCTCGCAATTCTGTCTGTAATGTATGGTCTACCATTTTGAGGTCCAACTGCATGAGAATATTTGAAATCTTTCCTCCTATATGGAACCTCTCATCACGGATAATTCCGCAGATATTCCTTACAACATCTGAAGGAGATAATCTGCTCATATTATTAACAATACAATCGAAAAACTCCTCTGAGTTACCCCAGTAAATGTTATTGGCAATTTCTGCCAGATAATCCTGCGCAGATGCAAACACCTCGTCAGAGAAATACAGACCAAGCTTTGCCAATACTGCCTGTCGGATTGCATCACGATTGACGATCGGAGCTTTACTGGAAAGACTCCAGATTTCATCAGCATTGGAAGCAACAGTAGTATAAACATCATCCCATTTGGAATCGAGTGTTTGCTTAAAGAATTTTGCATTACCCTTCAAGGCCAGTAGTTTGATACATACCTGTAACAATTGTTCTTTTCCGGAGATGTCTGCGTATTCCCACAAGGCATTAAAAAGAAGATCACGAGCAATTACCATGTGCGTATATGAACCGTACAATACAGCGGAAAAGAAATAGTTCTCAACGCTATTGATGGCATTTCTAAAGTTCGAACCAAAAAACTTCGTCCCAGGTTTTGCTGTTTCGAATTTAAGTTTTTCCTTTTGTATGGTGTCGTAGACATTGCCACAATAACGATCAAGCACAGGCAGAAAAGCGATGGTGTCGATTTTGTTTAATTCGTCCTGAGCATCGTTCTTTTGCAACATTTGCCGATTGCATTGATGGACTTCATCTTGCATATTCCGGCAGTCGATAAGAATATTGTTAATGATCCACTGCGGAAGTTGAGAGGGTTTTGCCAAGGATAGGGCCTGCTGTTCAGCAGCCAATGCACCTTCTAAGTCACCGGCCCATTCGCATCTGATTGCGTCCCATCTTTTCTTCAACCACTCGGCATCGTTGAAAATCGGTGTCAGCGCTTCTGTCAGCCGCAGGATTTCAGCGTCACAGGATGGAACATCTCCGTTAATGAGCCAAGTCAACAATGCTTCTCCCAAATTGTGAAAGGACGACTTGGATTTGGTACTATCTATAGGTGTGTGACCTATTGTAAGAAGACCAAAAACATGGTCATAACAACTGCTGAACTGTGATAAGGCTGTCTTGGTGAGGACACCGGAACCATCCAAGGTTTTCTCGTGGAGAGCTATAGTTGTTTCAGGAACATCTTCCAGTTCAGGGTATTGCAGTGAATATGCTTGATAATACCGAATGACATCCTGAATTACATCATTACGGATCTGTTTTTCTATATCATCAAAGCTTTTGGCCTGATGATATGTACAAGCATCCGATGCCTGGATATCAGACTTCAACTCCACCACACTTAATGAGGGAACGGTGCCATCTTCGAGAAAATATACGAGTAATGGCTTTTTGTATTTTGATGCAAGCGCATATTCTATGGCAGTGCCTTTTCTAACCTCTCCCTTCACCAGAAGAACAACAATATCAGATTTTAGCAACTGCTGTTGGTAAAACTGGTTAGATGGCCTAGTGGAAGCAACATCTTCAATGATAAAGGGATTAAGATAGATACATTCCTCCAAGTATTTCTTAATACGCTGACGAACGTCGCTCCATGCAAAAACACCCTCGTTGTTTTGTGCAGAACTGATAAAAACACGCAGTCGCTCTGCGGGGATGAATTGATTATCCATATAGATCTCCTTTTTCTCTCTATCAGATATCAATACGCGATTCTGAAATAATCCAAATATGCCTTAAAGCGATCCTGGGCAGTAAGACAGGTATCCATAAGAAAGCCTTTTTCACGCTCCCATTCTTTGAGGCCCCGATAATAGAACAATTTCAAGTTATCCTCAATGATGAATGGCACAATGCCATACTTTAGGCACTCCTTGAAGAGGATCAGACGACCTACGCGGCCATTGCCGTCCTGAAAGGGATGAATGCGCTCAAAAGCTACATGGAACTCCACGATGTCTTCAATAGTTTTGGAAGGCAGTGCATTATAATCTGCCAGCAACTTGCGCATTTCACCGGCAACGTTTTCCGGAAGCGTGGTGTCATTGCCACCGACCTCATTGGGCAGCTTCTTGTATGCGCCGACGGCAAACCAATCTTTGCGGCTATCGCTGGTTCCGGTTTTTAATACATAATGCAGTTCTTTGATGAATTTCTCGGTCAGCACATTGCCTGCCTGTTCAATCACCATGTCAATACAGCGGAAGTGGTTCGAGGTCTCGATCACATCATCCACATTAACAGACTCGCTCTCAAAACCAATTGTATTGGTTTCAAAAATATACCGGGTCTGATCGTGGGTGAGACGACTGCCCTCAATATGGTTGGAATTGTAGGTCAGATCGATCTGAATTTTGTGATAGATACCACCGGTCATTTTAGCGGATTTCTGCTCACGCAAAATCTGCAGCAGGGAGGAAGACTGCTTTTTGTTTGCACGATCCGGCTTCTGGGCATTTTCTGGGATATACCATGTTTTGCCGATGAGCTTGGCATCAGCGATTCTGCCATGAGCGCAATAGTTTCGTACACTTCGTTCGGAAATATTCCATTTTTGGGCTGTTTTCGCAACAGATACGTATTCCATAGTTGCCTCCCTGCAAATTTCTTCATCCATAGTATATCACGTTATCGGCAAAATAGCAAACAAAATTCAAACAGACAGCGTATTTTTTGCCGGTATCTAAACGATGGCTAAAGGGTAATCGTCATAGAAAAAACAAAAGGGATCCGATGTAGCTTTCTTCTACATCAGACCCCTTAGCTTATTGAAAACTTGATTTGGAGAGAAGGCTATCTTTCTTTACCACTTGGAAACGATCTTTCCGTAGATCTGCTTTTTCTCCATATCGTACCGCAGGATGGTCAAGATGACCTTGTCTCCAATGGAGAAAGCGGCATCGGTGTAGTGGAAGGAGTAGGAGCACATGCAGACGGCTCCGTCCGGCAGATTGCAGAAGACACCGCCGGCATATTTACCTGCAATGGTGGCTTGCCTGTGAGAGCCGACGGGATGGCGAAGGTCGGCACCGTCAAAGGGGTTTGGCTGTGTTTCCTTTACAGAGATCAGCAGTGTCCCTGCGGCTTTGTCATAACCCTTGATGATACAGTCCAGCTCATCGCCGGGATGATACTCTGTCCGAAGATCGGGAATGGCGGTATATCGCATATCCCGCTGGGACAGATCAATGTCAAAGCCGTAGCATTCCACCAGACAACGGCGAGCTCCAACGGCCAGAACACGACATTTCACTCTGGCATTGAGCCGGTTGAGAGAAGGCTGCGTGGAGAAGTAATAGCGTCTGGCTGCCATGGCCAGCCGCCGGGATCCAATGGCAAAGCAGCCCTCACGATCCACATGAATGATGACGAAGTCAATGGTTGCGCCGGGCATATTCCGCAGGACAAAGCCGGGACGCTCTCGACCCTCCGACCACATTTCTGCGTCGGGGATAAAGATGCGGACACGGAACGGGATCACAAGGGCGCAGTGCATTTCCTTGGCGGTTTCGTCATTTCCATCCATTCTGTGCCGATCCACGCCGACAATGGTGCCGGACAGAACGCTGCGGCTTCGGTAGGAAGCGTAGATGGAGTTCCACTCCTGACGTTCCTCCGGGGTAAGCTCCCGATCCAGTTCATTGAGGTCCAGCTGGTAGAAATTCCGGCGGTCAGTGGACAGAGAATGCGGAGCGCGTTGTTCCGGTAAAACCGTCTGCGGTTCGCTTGCGATTTCGATTGGGGTTTCCGGCAAAAGCTCGGTGGTTTCCTGCATGGGTTCTTCGGGTGTAGTTTTCTTTCTGGGCATTTGGTATTCCTCCTATGTTACTTTGTTTTTGGGGACAGAAAACGGTAGCTCCCATCATACTGCTTCATAGCAAATATCTGAGGGTTTTGGATGGGAAACAGTTGAGGGCGTTCCTCCCGACGAAGCAGAATGATGACTTTTTCAGCCGGGTAGAAACGGGGCGGGATCGGCTTGTGTTCATTCTTCACAACGGCAAAGGCGGCAAGTTTCGGCCGATCCACCACAAACCGAAGCAGGATGGGCGATGTCTCTGCATTGAAATCAAATACCGCGCAGCCTCCAAGCTCCAGCATGATGGTGATCGCCTCCAGAAGATCCATGTTGAGTCCACGATTGGTGAAGCAAGCGATATTATCTTCTACTCGCAGGGTGCTGTGGCAGGATCTCAGTTGACGCAGGGATGCTTGGACGATCCTTTCGGCACCTTCCAAGGTAGGGGTGGAAAACTTGTTGTAGACCATCATGGTCAGCTGATCCATTCGAATGCAGCCCAGCCGATGGAGAACATTCAGGATGTATTCCTGCTGTTTTGTCAAAAGCATATTACTCACCTCCCTTCGGCGGTGCTCGTAAGGTGTTCAGGTACGGGTCTACGATCAAGTCGCTGTCAAGCTCTGTGATACAGTTGAAAATGGTTGACATAACATAATTGGTGGAGTTTCGGACCTGTACAGTGGTGTTGGCTCGGAGCTTGTTTTCTGCCTCTCTCAGCACCATGCTGTTGAGCAGATACAGCTTGGAGCGCACACGGCTCTTGGGTAGGATGGCATTGCCAACACGAAAGCTGTCTGAGTAGAACAGCCGCTCAATGGCATTCTCGAAGATCCGGGCAATCTCCGGGTCGAAATAGGAAAGCTCACAAGCATCCAAAATGCTCATGAGCTCTTTTTCTTCGTCTGCCGGTCCTGTCTCTCCTACAGAGTGACTGACTTGAGTATTACTGGAATCAGGATAACTTATTTCAGTATAACTTGACCTCGGTTTCTGCGGTTCCAGAAGCGCAGATTCCGTGGTTTTTGAGGAACAGGTTTTGCTGTTCTTGGGCAGCGGATCCTGCGGTTCTTGTTGCTGTATGGTTCCGTCAAGAACCTCAAAATCGGCGTTTCTTGAACCGCATTCACCCGGGTCAGGAGAAAGGAAAGGCGCACACTCGTAAGTGTTGTCCTCCATAGGAACGACAGTAGCAAGATAGATCTGATTGGCATCGCCACGACCGCACCGCTTTTCCCAGATCAGCTGAAGTCCTGCCAATTTGCGAAAGGCAGCTGTGACACGCTGCTCACAGACACGCAGTTCGGCAGCCATGGCTTTTCTGGGGAAGATCACGAAGACTTCGCCATGTTCATTGACCCACCCGTTCCGGCGGGAGAGCTGAAAACGGTTGAGCAAAAAGGTGTATGTCACTTTGGCATCCAGGCTCATATCGGCATATCGGGGATCGGAAAAGAGCCAACGCGGCATCTGCATGTGATAGACATTCTGAATGTCGGTCTGCTTCATCAGCGGGAAAGAAGGATGGTCCTTGATCTTTGCGGCTCTCATAAGCGTATCTCCATTTCTTAATCGTCATAGACTGAATCTTTTGTGATCTCTACCATCCCCGGCTCGTTATCCCAATCGGTATTTTCACTGACGGTTGAAATAGGGTCTGGGGATGGTGGAGTTGGCTCTTGTTTTGCGGCAGGCTTAGGCGGTTCGGATGCTCGTTTTCTCCATTCGGGGATATAGTCCACGACACGGCAGGTTTTCAGCCGATTGTAGTCCGGCAGTTCTTCCGGCATCATTTTATAGAGCAGTGCCGGTTTGTGGCCCTTGAACAGGACCAGACACTTTCGGTTGTCCAAGCGGAGAACTTCGTCCGGCTGCATCAGGTCACGCTGGGTGTTGCTTCGGGTCTGGGAGTAAGGACGGGTACTGGTGTAGACCGGTGAGAACAGCGGCATCAGAGGCATCTGGTTGTTCACAACAGCGATTGTGACTTTGCCACATTTCTCGGAGATGTATTTGGCGGAAGTGGTATCGTTGCAGCCCATGTACAGGGTCTGGTCAAAGGTGGCGAGCTGGTTTTCCCATGCTTTGCCCGGGTACTTCTCTGCCCACTGGCTGAGACTTTGTACTACGATCTGACAGCTCATATTGAAGCCACGGATACTGTTGAGACTGTCGGCAATGCCGTCAAGATAACCGATGTTACAGTATTCACCCAGGCAAAAGTTGACCATGACCGGCAGACGGCCACCGGGACCGTGAAGACGGGCGTAGTTGGACAACTGCGGAAGAGCCAGAGAGAACAGTAGAGAACTGAGGAACTGATAGGAACTGTCCTGGGCGGAGATGATAACGAAGTAAGCACAGGGCCTTTGTCCCGGCAGCAGCAGATCCACATCATGATTACGGGTGATGGTGTCTACCAGCTTGCTCTGATAGACGGCCAGCCGGTTGCCAAGGCCGATGATGATATTGCCCCACATATTTTCCTTGGCCTTCAGGAACAGACCATGGGGAGATTTTGCCGGGTGATCCGGCGGCAGGGCCGATAATGTATGGTTGATGCTCTCCACCGTTTCCGTTGCAAGGATCTTGTAGACATCTCCAAGGCCACGCTGTTCAATGGGCAGCAGGTTGCCATTGGCGTCTTTTTTGTTGCAGACATAGTGGATCAATGCCATGAGCAGGTTCAGCTCCGCACGACTCCAGAAGTCGTTGGCTTCTTTGGGGCCGGAGGTGTTCTGAATGATGACGTTGGCCACAGTCTGTACCAGCTGCGGTTGGGCGTCCAGCCCATGCAGGCAATTCCAACCGTCGGAATGTTCCATGTCCAGAAAGTTGATGGTTTTCACATAAAAGCCTTTTTCCTGAAAGTACGGAGAAAGTCGTTCAAACAACTCTCCCTTGACATCCAGAATGTAAGCGGACTCGCCGCGGTTGGCACAGCCCATGAGAAAGGGAATGATGAAGCCTCTGGATTTACCGGAGCCGGGAGCACCGATGCAGAGCAGATTGTTGTTATCGCCGGCGATCATGTGGTGAGCCACATACATATCCAGACTGTCCGGATCTTTCTCATGGCGTTTCCATCTTCCAAGAACCATACCCTTGATGTTGTCAGCACTGTCCAATTCCGGAAACTCTTTCATCTCTTTCTCCACCAGAAAACCGGAGGTGCCATGAGTGCCGTCAGGCAATATGTCAAAACCTCTGGGATCCCGGATGTACTTATAGCCGGAGAACCAGATATAGCCCTTCTTGGTGATGAGGCAGATGAGCAGGATGATGACCAGCGTAGCCACGATCCCGAAACGGGAAAAGACTGCAAACCAGTTTTTGAAGGGATCAAAGATCCAGATGCTTTCGATGGGTTCACCGGAGGTCTGAAAGGTGGCGTCAATTCCAAGACGGAGGGAATTGAGAAACATTCCGTAAAAATACCACCCAATGAGGACTGCCGGGATATAAACGGGCAGCTTTTGCTTATGTCTGGCAAACCAGCTTTTCCATCGGTGCTCGACTTGTGTTTCCAGTTTCTCAAGGAGTTTTGATAAGCGGAACATGGACGACATCTCCTTCGTTGGTGAAATAGGGTTCATGGGGCGGTGAATACGGCGGCAAGGGCGATCCCAACACACTGGTTAAGGCTGCTTCGGTCAGAGCAAAGACGCGGGCTTTTCCGGTGTCCCGATATCGGCTGTACAGGACTTCATTACATTGGGCCGGAAGAGCAGCCAGAGATATCTGATCATAGCCCTGGGTGAGAGCTGCATCAATTGCGATATCGATCCGTCGCAGATCCATATCAACAGCCATAAGAAAAGGTGTGTGTTGAAAGAAAGCATCGCATAGAGGAAAGGACTTTGGCGGTGGTGCATACTGAGACTTTAGTGCGGCCTGTGTGAGCTTTCGGCGATGATCCGGTACAGACAAGATCTGCAGCTGGGTAATGCCGGTGCGGTCACAGGGAACGAGAAAAACCGGGAGGGTCAGAAGTCGATACGCATCGCCATAGGAACTGAGCTTTGTGTCGGAGATTGTTTCCTCTGACTCCAGCTCAGACAGAATATCCGTATAACCGGCACCGGAGAAAATCAGGCATCTCTGTAGTGAAGAAAGCTGGGCGGTGTTATTGTGAAAGGCGGCCAGTTCATCATTGAGGGACAGTTTGCCAATCCCCGGGCGGACATAGTGGACAGCACAGAGATAGTCGCCTACATGGGCAATGGCGGCTACACGAGTGCTTCCCCAGGGGTTGGTACCACGGCCTCTGGAGAGTGCAGGGAGAAAAAGGGAGCGGTCATTGCTGAGTCTATCCGGATGAAGGGCAAAGACATCAAAACCGGCGGAGTAGGCGGTCAGCATGATTTGAGAAAGGTGCAGCCTGCGAACGGTGTCAGCTTCCTTGTATGCCGGCGGTGTGGCAGGCGGAAGATCGGAAGCGACTTCATTGAGCAGCCTGTTCCCTTTTGTGGTCAGGACAAAGGAGGTACTGGCATGATGAAGTTTGATCAATGAACATGCCTTCAGATTGAAAACTTCGGCTTCGGAGAAGGCACTGACCAGATCATCGGAACGGATCAGTCGGCACCATCGCAGCAACTTCAGTATGTCAATATCCCGTGTGCTGAACAGCAATGTGTATTCCTCCTGTATTCCTGCGGACCACCGAAACCGCCCTTGCACCGTAGCCGGCGCAAGTACGATTTCGGCGGTCTTTCGGGTGTGATTTTGCAGCTTAACCGATGGGTGTCAGCAGGAGGCGGATTTTTCCGTTTTTCTGACTGGGTGATCAGCCCCGAAACCCTTGCGGATTCAGCAAATCTCCCCGTTGATACCCATCGGTTTTTCTGGCTCGCTGAATGAACGGAAAAACGGTCTTCATATCCACTTCAACCGATGGCTCCAAGGCCTTGTATGCGTCGCCTTTTTTACGCATTCGGAAGAACTCTTCAATGCCTTCCGGTGGTACCAGCGAGATATGGCAGATGTTTTCATGGCTCTCCTGAGACAGGAGGACAACGGACATGTGGTGCTGGTCGTCGTCAGCAATGACCAGACCTTTCAACCCATTGCTGATGGCTTTCCAGCCTTTGTTGTCCTGATCGAAAATGTGTCTGTTTTGAATATTGGTGTGCTCATCGATGACGAGAACCATCTGGTCAAAGTACAAATGAAAGTCCGTTGTGGTCATGTATTTCACCAGCATGTATCGGATGGTATCAGACAGCCATTCCGGTGCCTGATACCGGCAGTGAGGAAGCAGGGTATTCAGCTGAAGATGTACCCAGCCGCAACCGGCCAACTCAATGTGACCTGTGGGAAGTTCCGTCTTGGTGATGGGTTTCTTCCCAAAGATACATACACCGGAACTGTGCTTCTCACAGAGCTTGCGAAGTTCCAACACAGCTCCTTCCATAAAAGCAGATACTTGCTCTAAGGTTTGCTGCAGTTTTGGTGGGGACAGCGGTGCTCCCTCTGAGATCGCCAACAGTTTTCCTGTTTTCTTGTAGGCATCGGCGACAAGACTGTGAATGCGTTTTGCGTCATTGGAAAATGTACTCATTCTGCGTGACTCCTCCTTCGTGCTTGCAGGTCAGTGGGTGATGTGGTGATGGCATCGTATTCCTTTTGTGTGGCATAGAAGGCAATGGGGACATGGTTATAGCCGATGCAAAGCAGACCTTCGCCGCGGCGGAACCGGGTGATTTGCCGGACCTCTTCTTCGGAGAGATTGAGGACATTCTGAATAAGGCGTGCCTCCTGTTCTTCCATCTGCATGATGACTTTGATGCGGCTGGAGTCCAGAATGCCTTTGCCGTATTTGCCGTTGTCCAGAGAGAACAGGTCCTGCATACCCTGTGTAGAAGTGATGGCGATACCGCCAAGGCCGCGGATGGTTTTGACCATCTCCTGAATATAGCCTGCGGCCAATGGGTTGGAGTTGGCACCGACCAGAGACCAGATCTCATCGGAGATCAGGGCGGAGTGCTCACCGCCTGCGTTGGTGATCAGGTCATTGGCCACATCGGTTGCCCAGAAGATGGTGGGCAGCAGGAGGTCATCCGGTGTGCCGGAAATGTCGATGACAATGTATTTGTTGTCCAGATCCAGATCATTGCGGTCGCCCATGGCGGAGGCGGAGCCGGTGACATACCGGGCCAATACCATGGCCAGATGTTTGGTAGCCGGATCTTCCGAAAGGACATTGTACCAATCTGCCAGAATGGGCATTTGCTTAAAGTAGCCATCTTCATCCAGAACCGTGCGGTTGTCAAAGGTGATACCGTATCGGCGATAGCATTCGACCAGGGACGTGTCCAGATAGTTCAGGTCCTCTGTGGTCAGATCTTTCTTTTGCAGGGAATACCAGATGATCAGCCGGGAGATTTTGTCTGCCATGACAGAGTCGTCTCTGGCAGTCAGGTCTTTCAAACCTGCGTAGCTGTCCAGGGACTTTCTTCGGATCGCCATGATGTTGGGACAGTCTTTGGAAGATGGAGACATTCGCAGGTACAGACCACCCAACTGCTCACAGCGGGGACGGAATTCGTGACCTTTCTTGGGAATGATGTAGATCACCCGTTTGCCCTGCTGCCGCAGGCGACCGCCGACGCACTGTAGTGTGAAGGTCTTGCCGGCGCCGGAGGAACCGCCGATCCAGATATTGCCGTTGGTGTATTTGTAGTCATCATAGGGGTTCAGAAACACCGGGGAACGGTTGTACATATTGAGCCCCAGAAAGATACCATTCCGGTCGGACAGTTCGTAAGAGGCGAAGGGGAAGGCCGCAGCTACACCGCTGGTCAAAGCATTACGGCGGGACTTTCGTTCAATGTCGGGATCCAGATAGAGAATGGGCAAGGCGGACAAAAACGCCTGCTCCTGCTTGTAGTCACAACGGCGAGCGATCATGTCCACGGAAACGCACAGCTTTTCCACGGCGGTGATGCGATGCTCCAGGGTTTCGGGGTCATTGGCCACTACTTCAATGAGGGTGTGCATATAATAGAAATCTTCGCCCTGCCGGTTCATAACATCCTTGAGATACATGCCGGAGTTAATGGCGCTGTCCAGCTCTTCAAAGTCCTGCCGGGTGTCTGCCACATCCCTCATACGGCTGCGATTGAGCATGGTCTGCTGGGAGATCTTGGACAGGATTTTTTCCTTGGATTGCCGGTCAAAACGGAAGCTGAGGCTGATCCCTTCCCCGGCCTCTACCAGAGGAGCAAGCCAGCTGGCTCCGACGGTGGTGGCATAGCCGTAGCCGGTGATGTAGAGATAGGCATGAAAAACACCGTCCACTACGATGTAGTCACGGCTTTTGGTGTCCACAGCTGTGGGGGACAGAATATCTAAAATTGTAGTGGAGCCAGCCTCTAGCTCTGCCAGATCCGGTCGTTCTTCACCGAAGATCAATCGCTTCAAAAAGGGTGTTTTCTTCGGAACTTCTTCTTTAGACTGTTCCCGTTCCACCATTGGTACATCTTCCGGTCTTGCCGGGAGATTCTTTTTTTGCTTTTTTCTCATCATGTCACTCCTCATATACTCCGTGTACGGATGTGGTCATATCAAACACGCCTTCCGGCAGCTTCACACGCAGGCTGGTGGCCTTGTTGATCAGATCGTACAGCAGTTTCAGAACGAAATCGTCGGTAAAGCGTGGCTCCAGAACTTCCAGTTCACAGATATCCAAATACCGTCGGGCAACATCGGCTTCTTCATTGAGCCGCTGGATGATGCCTTTGACGGTATTTCTTTTTGCCCGCATTTTGGCTTCATACTGAAAAACCAGAAAGAACCGGTGCCGGATGGTCTCACTGGCGATACCAAGACCGATCTGTTCAATATTGTCCATGATCTCTTCCCGGCAATATTCATTGGGTTCTTCTTTATGGTACTGCCGCATCTGTTCTACATAGTCGCTGGTATCGGCCGGAAGAGTACGAACTTCACAGGTCATGGTGTCCGGTGCGATCTTCAGGTAAGATGCATAGGCGGCAATGATATTCTGTTGATCGTTGCCGGATTTCAGATAGAAGTTCACCGGCAGAACCTCCAGTATCTTAATGAAGCGGTTGTCCTTGGTGATGACCACGCCGCCAATGATGTTCTTGATCGGCAGCCAGGCCTGAATACTGTCCCGGTAGGCAGAGCTTGCACCGGAAGTTTGTACGCCGGTGCCAAACAGCCATTCCTTCAAACTCATTTTTTGACCTCCCCTCGATAGAAAATCATGCGTCTTTGCTTTCGCCATTTCCACCAGCTGGACAGCCACCGGGTCAGACAGTCGCCGTTGATTCCGATGAGAGCGAAGCCTCCAACAGGCACAATGAGGACCAAGGTGACGATGATTTTTGACGTCAGAGCCAGAGGCAAACAGGCAATACAGAAAAACAGAACAGGAACGGAAAACAACACTGCTTCAATGGCGTTTCGGATTTCGAACATGCCGAACAGGCGGCCTGCGTCAGTGAAATTGACGGGGATGTGATATGTTTCATAAGCCATAGTCTGCTTCACCTACCATTTCCATGAGTGTGTCTTTGTGTAACTGGAAGTCATACTGCAGGGCGGCGTGGTCTTTTTGCCGCAGGAGGATCACTTGCTCAATCCCTCCCAACAGCTTTTGAACGGTCGCATCTTGCATATTGCCGGCGTTCAATTCTATCTCGCTGATTCGCTGCGGTGTCAGGCCGGTGACGCGGCTCAGCTCCATAAGGGATATTCGATATTTCAGACGCAGCAGGCGCAGCTTTCGTACTTGCATGGTTTTCCTCCTTATTCGTAATATTCAATGTATGGGATCTTGCACCAGCCGGACCAACCGCGGCCGGCCACTTCTGTTTTGACCACACCGTAATAAGTGCCCATGGCTTCAATGGCATAGCCGTTTCCAATGTAGACGCCGATATGTCCCGGTTTCCATAGGGCAAGGCCAATGATCTCCGGCATATCATCCATATCGCCGTAGTCGGTTTCGTTGGCTTCCGCTGCGGCATACATGGAGTCAGCGTTATAATCCGGCATTCCGTTTGTGCCGTAGTTGATAGACATGGTGTTGGGGTCAAACCAGCCGTAGCTTTTGATGAGACCGACACAGTCCGTGGTACGCCTGTTCAGCCAGTTGTCTCGGATAAATTCTTCGGCACTGGCAATGTCGGGATACTGTTCGATCTTGTAATCCAGAACAGACTCGGTAAGCACATGGCCAAAGGTTCCCCAGACATAGCCCCAACCGTTTTCCCATGCCTGAATAGCATAGGCGGCCAGATCGAGATTGTTTTTGGTGTGCGGATCTGTGAAACCGGAAATGTCGATTTCCGTGCTGTTGCCGGAGCCGGGAACGCCGCCTCCAGATCCGCCTGTGTTTCCGCCACCGCCGGATTCGAAACTTCCGTTATAGGAGGTATCGCCGCTGTAGCTGGGTTTGTAGGCTTCAAAGTAGTCGGCATATTCGGTCAGAGCATTGCTCTCATACAGAACTTCATAGATCGCACCGGCCCAAGTTTTGGCGTCTTCATCGAAGCCAAGGTCATCCATCAGCTGTTCCGGGTCCAGGCTTTTGAAATTGATTTTCAGTGCCTTTTCCGCCACCAGACTGGTGGTGACATTAGTGCTGTACTTCAGACTGGAGATGCACATAGCCTGGATATCCTCTGCACGCATGACAGAAAGATCCTGTTGATTGGCAACAGAGTTAATGGCGATAAACCAGCAAAGATCTTCTTCATCGAACTTGCTGGTGATATTCACATTGTCGATCTCTGTTCCGGCATCTTGGTATCCACCAAGAATACTGGTCACGACGGAATCCCGATAGGTCTGTTCAAAGGTCTCCAGATTCATATAGGCACCGCCGACGGTCAACGCCTGCGTTCGCATGGTGATCTGCTCTTCATCGGAAGAGTTTTCAAACCCAAAGAACATATTGGGCAAAACAGAAAACACGAACATGGGGATGACGACGGAAGCGATGATAAGGCCAATGGCCAGTTTGACGAGAAACGGTAGCGCCTCCTTGACAGCTGCTACAGCAGCTCCTTTCAGTCCGCCTCGCAAGGCTCCACGGATGATGCGGATCAGTGCTTTGGCTTTCTTTGCCAGATCCGCCGCGACCTGTGTGAAAGAACGGTTGTTATTCTGTGACATTGCTGCCTCCTTCCACAGGATCAGCAGGTCGTTTTGTGGACTTCTGAGGCTCCTGTTTCAGATCCACATGGGAAGGGATAGACTCAGGCTGCTTGCCGGACAGCGGAATAAATGTCTTTTTCGGGAAAGGAGCCTGTTCCTGCTGTGCCGTGGTGCGGATGGGGATTTCGGGTGTTCGCTGCGGAACGGAATGCGGCGCGGTTCCTGCCATGCCGTTGTGCTGTGGGGCTGGTCGTTCCTTCTTTCCTGTTGCAGTGCGTGGGGATTCCTGCCGTGCCGGGACGGGGCGTTTCACTTGCGGCGAAGATTTTGCCGCAGATGCCGGTGGCCGATTTTCCTGCCGTGCCGGAGAGGTGTGGTCTCCGCTTATTACCACAGTGGCCGGTGTGATCGGTGAGGCATTCCTGCTCTGCCGTGCTCCTTGCTGAGGTGTTCCGGCGGAGACCTGAGTTGGAGCGGTGTTGGAAGAAGGTGCGTTTCCTGCGGTCGCCGGTGGCGTGGACGATGTTGCCGGACGCTGCGTGGCACGCTGCTCTACATGGGAAGAACCAACAGATGTGGATGCTTGTCTGGCCGAAGCAGGTGTGCTCTTTCCTCCGGACGGGGGAACGGGTTGGGAACTTGCTGATACCGGCGGCCGCTGTGAAGAACGAAGTTCTGTGTTCTGGCGCGCATTTGGTGTCTGCGGTGCAGTCCCCGGAACAGTTGTTGCCTTGGGAGCTGCCGACTGTTCCTGCTGTGCCGTTGGTGCATTTCCTGTGAGTTGTGGGGAAGATGCGGAAGAATGTACGGTAGACCGCTGCGTGGACCGCTGCTCTACCTGAACATTGGTTTGTGGCGAGGAACTGGCCATCACATTGCCGGACTTCTGGGAATGCATGGTCGTATTTGCTCCGGCTTGCACCACAGGGGCGGATCCGGCATGGACAGCCTCAGCAGGTGTTGTAGCGGAAGCAGGCTGCCTGTTTGTGGAACGGATATCCGTAGGTTTGCTCTGAGCCGGTGCCTGAGAAGGTGCGGCGGTATGGGGCTGTGTCCCGTTATGTGTTCCAACGGATGCAGGGGAAGTTTGTGTCGGGGCAGGACTACGCTCCCGATTAGTCGAACGCATTTCAGACTGCCGTGCGGAAGTCTGCTCCTGCTGGGAGGCAGACAACTTGGTTTGTGTGCTGCTTGCAGACTGACTGCGATCTGTGGAGCGAACGGCCTGCGTTTCCTGTTGCGTGTATCGCCCACCAATGGAGGCCTGCGGTGTTCCTGCCATACCGGGGGTAACACCGGTGGAACGGGCTGTGGGAACATTTGTGGCAGGTTTGCTTCCTGCTATGCCGGAATTCGGCTGCGTTGTGCCCGTTTCCGGTTTTGGCACACCCACAGAAGCAGGTGTATTTGTGGAATGCATGACAGGTTCCGCGTGTACAGCAGGGCGGTATTCCTGCTGTGCGGGTGCGGCCATTGCTACATTTTGAGATGTTGCCTGCTGCGAGTGCTGCTGATTCTGATTTTGGATGCTCTGCTGGGCAGACTGTGTGTTCCCGGATACAAGGTGCGTTGTTCCGTTGATGGGAGCAGGTGTTTTCGCTGTACCTTGTTTGGGAGCAGAAGCTGCCGCAGGGAAAGCATGGACAGGCTTTGCTCCAGTGGAAGATTTTCCAGGCAGGTTTCTTGCTCCACGGACAACGCTTCCGGCAGGAACTGCAGCAGCCACAGCGGCGGGAATGTTGGTAGTCTGGTTCTGAGGTGTATGGACAGACTGCGTATTTTGAGTGTTGGAAGATTGAACCGCAGAGGAATTAGACGATGCAGCGGTAGCTTTGTTGGATTGCGGCGTGACATGACTTGGGGCGTGCTTTGTTCCATGAGGCACGGAAGTGTTCCTGCTGGAATGATGCCTTGTATTTGCCTGCAGGGCCTGTGCCGCAGAGCCGGTGGAGCTGCTGCTCTGTGCGTTGGTATGTTGGGAAGCACTTTGCTGCGTATTGGCGTTTTGCTGTGCAGTTTGTTGGGAACTGTTTTCCTGCGGAGAACCGTTCCGAACGGAAGTCTGTTGTGACGCACTGTTTTGTGTGTTTATGTATGAGGTATTTGTGGCTGCTCCTGCACGGGAGCCGGATGGGCCGCCGGTACGGGGAGCGTTGGGACGGCCGGAGCCGGAGGCTGCAGCACCTCTGCCGCCTTTGCCCACGGTTCTGGCAACATTGGAGGCCATGGAACGAATGACGGTATAAGCCAGTGCCCCGGGAACGCCTCTGCCAAGACTGTCACCGGTCATGGCAGGATTGAGACCGATCCGGGATATGATGCTGTCAGCTTTCTTGGCGACTTTCACAACAGTGATGACCAACACCATCCACGGAAGGACATCCAGACCGCTGGGGTAAAAAGAAAGTACAGACAGAAGCATTTTCATAAAGACCACATTCAAGGCCATAAGCAGGAGCATGGAGCCGAACATTCGGCACCAGCCTGTGAATATATCAGAAGTGTTTCGGCTGCCGCCCATGCCGAAGGCCAGGGGTGCCGTGATCGTCAGAACGGCAAGAACAAAGTAGCGTTCTGCCATCTCCATGATCAGCTTGAAGGTCTGGAACATGACGATGATACCGCAGAGGATCACCAGCAGCCATGAGGCGGATAACCCACCGAAGGATGCTTCATCAGCAAAGGTGATGTTGACCGCATCCGGCATATCCAGCAGTTCGATGACTGTGGATGTTATATCCAGCCCGATCCGACAGATCTGCGGACTGGCAAGGAGCAAAAAGGCAAAGACGAATGTTCGGGTGAACAGCAGCTTGGGGTCTTCTGCTTCGAAGCCCAGACCGGTGACCATGCCTTTGACAGCCTGAAACACGAGATTTCCAATTAAAAGTGCCCATCCGACAGCCAGCATGATCTCCATGATGGTGTCGATGATGGGCATATGGGTGCGTAGATACGCAAAGTCGAGGCTCATGAGATCCAGCAGAACGGAGGAAAAGTATTCCCACGCTTCCAGCGTGAGTCCATACGTCCATTCCAGAAAGCCTTGAAAGAGCAGTTCCAGCAAAAAAGTTTCCTCCTTTCAGCCGGATATGGTATAACATCAGGCGACTTCGATGGTAGCCAGACCGTCGAACAGAGGAACGACATAGGCAATGAAGGCACCGATGCCGTTGATGACGGCCCATGCGATCCAGATGCGGCGAAGCCAGTCCCATGCCTGATCGACTTTGTGTTGGTTGTTGGATAACTTTGCGCCGACGACAGCCACAGCAGACATGAGGCCTGCCAGAACGGTGCTGACACCGGCGATCTTGCTGTAGACATCTTTGATGATTCTGCTGGCAACGGTCCACATATCATCCACGGCGGACGCAGAGAAACAGAACATACCGACAAGAAGCATGGTCAGCAAGCAGAGAACATAAATGCGATAGAGTTTTTTCATGGTACCTCCTGAGGAATAGGAATGGCAGAGGAAGTGGTTTCCTCTGCCGATGGGTTACTTGGGTTCGCCTGCCCACTCTAAAATAAAGATGACGGAAAGTACATCCAAATCAGAGACGGGCTGAGAAAGTGCGGAGACAACAGCATCATAAGTCAGATCAAGGGAACTGCTTTCTGCAATCTCCCATGTATTGGGCAGAGAAAGCTTTTCTGTCTCCCCTGTGGTCAAGGTCTGCGCATCCTGAATGGAGAAGCCGATGAGGTCGGCATCTACCTTCTCTCTGGCTATGTCCGTGTCATAAGGGACGATGGTCCAGCCATTCATGGCCGAAAGAGACACGGAAGAGACTTTTACATCCCCGGATGAGTTGTTCACGATGGATGCATGGACAGTATGCACCTGACCGTATTGATCCACGATGATGGGCAGTGTGGCAGGAACTGTCACAGAGAATACGGTTGATTTGATCCAGGATGCATACAAGGTCTGGTCAGCGGTAATGTCTACCTTAGTTTCGGGTGTGATCTGCGTACCGCCGTCTTCCTCTGTGAACCATGCGAAGAAGGAGTATCCGGCTCTGGTGGGTTCGGGAAGCTCTCCATAGGTATCACCATAGGTGACAGACTTGGTGGTTGTTTCCAGCTCGCCCTCACCGGGGTCAAAGGTGATGGTATAGGATGCCGGTGTGAACTGAGCATAGAAAGTACGGGCGGCAGAAACAGTCACGGTGTTGTATAGAGAACCGCCGGTACTGGCCGTGTACCAACCCTTGAAGGTGTGACCTGTTTTGATGGGCGTGTAGTTGGGGGCTGTGGCAGCTGCACCGGTTGCAACACTGGTGGTCACAGAGGCAGCACCATTTACGGTACCACCGTTGGTTCCTGCATTCCAGGTCACAGAAACGCTCATGCCATAAGAGCAGGTGTCGCATTTACCGTCGCCGTTGCTATCGCTGTGCGCATAGTATTCATAGCTGCCATAATTGCATGGAGCACAGTTTATACTTCTGCGGTGCTGGTATGCATTATATTGCTCCCATGTACCATAGGTGAATGTGTGGGAGGCATTGCTGGAAGACCCTACGGTGCTGTCGCATGTAGCACAATAACTACTGACACTATGCTGCGTTGTGCTGACATAAGTGTACTTGGTGGTTGTGCTGTGGTAGCCATAGGTGTAGCTGCTCTCTCCGCAGTCCGAACAGGTTTTTGTTCGACGATGCTGAGAAGTGGAATAATAGACCCAATCACCATAGTAGTAGCTGCCGTGCTCGATACCGTAACCCAAATACTCATCACAGTAGTAGCAGTATTCATAGTAGGTACAGCCTTCCCATTCGTAATACGAGCGGGAGTGGTCGCATCCTGCATAGGATTCTTCATATCCGCAGATCGTACAAATACCGTTGGAATTAAAGGTGTGCTCCCATCTGCCGCCGTAGGGGTACTCATTGGCGCTGCAGTTGGTACAGACAGCATATTTCCAGTGGTAGTATTCGTCATACTGATCGTACTCATAATAATAGGTACACGAGGTGCAGTTGCAGCCGTTGATGCCGCAGGGACCGTCGTACAGTGCAATGGGATACTCCGAAAGATCCATGGCATCCATGCTGCGTCCGTGCCAGTTTGCCTGTTGCACTGCCTGCAATGCTTCAGGACCGCTGACATACACGAAGATGTCACCGCTGCCGATACCCTCAAAGGTCGTCGCAGTGATGACAGGATCCTGCGCATGATAGAGTCCCAATTCTTCCAGACTGACACAGTTTTGGAAGGCATAGTCGCCAAAGCTGAACGCATAGGCCGGAATTTCGGCATAGACCAGATTGGTGCAGCCTGCAAACCAGTAGGCAATGCTTTCAATGATCAGCTGTGCATCGGAATGGAAGCGAACATCGGTGATCTCCGTGCGGACATCTGCCCAGGGCTGTTCATCCGCCGAAGAGATCGGTTTCACCAGACCGTAACCGCTGATCCACAGAGTACCATTGTCCAGTTCCCAGGTCATGCGGCCGCCGCTGGGGTCTTCGATCAGATTTGCGTGAAGGATTCCGTCCTCGATTGTACCGGTTTCAGCAGTATCCTCCGGCGGAGTGGTGTTTTCAGCCTCAACGGGCGGTACTGCTTCTTGTGTACTGGAAACAGTGACTTCCTGAATACCGGAAGAAATGCTTTCTTCCTCAGATACGATGCCGTGGGAATGTTCTTCTGTGATCTCTGCCGCAGAGGCAAAGGATAGGCACATACACAGAACCAGCAGCAGAGCTGTTACTCGTCTAAAATTTTTCATCGTATCAGCCCTCCTCTGTAATATCGGTGTTGGTGTCAACAGGATCGGTGGACGCAATGGTGAAGATGACCGTTGCCGCATTGACATTGGTAACGGCACTGTCTGTAGAGATCTTCGCCTTGTAGCGAATGGACAGTTCTTTGCCGGCATTGATCACAGGGAAACTCTCCTCGGTAATGGCAAGGAGACCTGCCTTCTCAGTGACACAGTCATTGATGCTCAGCGCGATCACCTTATCACCGGTGGAGAAGTTATTGTAGTTGCCGATCTGGAAAGAACCGGGCTGGACATCCACAGCGGTCACTTTGACAGCTCCGTACTCTCCGTGGTTGATAATGACGGCATTGTTGGCTGTGACAACATAGCCATCCACCATGGAAATCGGCAGGGATGCCGGAACGGTTACGGAGATAGGATGGACGGTGTTTACCACGGTCAGGGTGACAGGCACCTTGGCCTCTGTGACTTCAGCAGCGGATGCAGGAACGGGAAAGGTCATGAGTAAGGCCAGGGCCAAAAGAAGGATCAAAGCTTTTTTCATTCCCAGACCTCCTCTGCCCAAAGATATGCCACATGGATCGTGACATCAAATTCCACTGTGCCAATGGTCTTGCCGTCTCGGATGGCGGTGACGACTGCAGTGCAGTCGTGATTGCCAAAGGGCAGAGCCTCCAGCAATGTGACACTGTCAGCGGACTTTTCCGGCTTCAGTTCTACTGTTTCAGCCACTGCCTTTCCTGCTGTGTTCAGAATGTCAAGCTTGTAGGTATCGGTTTCACTGTGATTTTTCAGCTCGCAGTGAGCTTCGGTTTTGTCCACCACAGCATAGATGTGATCCGAAACCGTGACCCGAATCTGGTTTTCATCCACAATGGTGTTGAGGTCCTTTTGTGCTTCGATCAGGTCGGACACTTCATAGAAGATGACTTCCGTTTCCGGGTAGGCTTCTGCCCGGTCGGTGATTTCTACATCAATGTCGGAATAGACCTTTAGGGTGGAATCCCGGTCGAAAATGACCTTTACGGGGTTGTCCACACGGCAGACGATCAGCTCTTCCACATCGGTGCCGTTGTTACAGTAGACAGCTTTGATGCCGCCGCCCCAGACGACCATGCGGCCGGTGATGGTGACATTGGACAGGGTAACTGTTCCGTCTGCCGCACCGTTGCCGATGATCAGGTCGCCCTCGATGACAGCATCTTTCAGCGTGACATCATCGGTGCGGATCAGCAGATTGCCTTTCAGACTTCCGTTGTAAGAGCCTTCCTTGACAATGTACTGAGAAATGATGTTGTAGAAAACCTGTGCGAACTCCGCACGGGTGATGTTGGAAAGAGGTGCCAGACCATCGCCGCGGCCCTGAATGTACCCGGCACCGACCATGGCTTTCACATAAGGCAGTGCCCATGCAGAAATCTTTTTATAATCGGGGAATTTGGAAAGGTCTGTTGCGGAATAGCGGTCCAGATCCAGCTGCAAGGCTCTTGCCACAACGGTCATGATCTCCTGACGGCTGATATTGCTTTCGGGATCCATCGTTGTAGTGGAACGGCCTTCATAGGTGCCCATCCAAACGGCTTTCTGGATATCTTTGTAATACCATGCGTTGGTGGGAACATCTTTGTAATTGGAAATATCGGTGGTTTTATAAGCACCGAAGCTGCGGTTGATGACCGCAGCCATTTCGGCTCTGGTCAGGTCACCGGCGGGATCGAGGATCCGTGCAGACTTGCCCTGCAGCAGTCCATTGTCCACTGCGGCAGACACAGCCTTTGCATACCATGCTCTGGTGTCAAAGTCAGAAAAATCTGTGGCTTTCCGTGCGGTTGTTTCTGCTGCAGAAGCCGAAACAGTCAGGGTAAATACGGTGACGAAGACGAGAACCAACGCGAGGATGCGTTTATACTTCATTGTGAAACCTCCTCATGGAAAGAAAGAGGACGGGCAAGAATGCCCGTCCTGTTGGTTAGCTTGCGGATCAAACCTGCACGTAGTCCCAGCTGATGATAAACAGAATGGAAGCGATGCTGGTGTTGGTGACGGCTTCGGAAACGGCGGTCACAATGGCATCATATTCAACGGAAATGGTGTTGCCGGTGGGATCGCCCACGCCGGTCATGTAGCAGCCGTCCTGTGCGTACTCCATCAGGTTCTGATGGAAATCGCTGGAAGCATCGGTGGCAAGCTGCTCGCCGCCGCCCAGAGTCAGAGCGAAGCCCAGCTGGTTGCTGTCAACCTGCTCACCGGCCAGAGTGGACTTGTCACCGAAAGCAGTCAGACGCCACTTATCACCGGCTTCGATGTCAACGGAATCGACCATAACGGCACCGAAGGAATTGTTGATGATGACAGCATCGGTTGCCACGGTCACAGTGCCATCGGGACCGACAGCAATGGGAAGGACGGTGGGAACGGTAACAGACATTCTGGTGGCAGCGGGATCGCCGCCCAGAGTGCCGTCATCGGTGGAGGACAGGTTTACGGAAGAGGTTGCGGTGCCGCCACTGGCTGTTGCCTCATTGCTTGCGGCAGATGCGAAGACAGAAAAGGAAAAAACCATGCACAGGGCAAGGGTCAGGGCGAGGACTTTACGGAAATTTTTCTTCATAGGTAATTACTCCTTATCATATAGTAGTTGTATTTTAGTTTTGAATGGTGATGGTGATCAGAGCACCCGCCGTGCCGAGAATGGCACCGGTTTCCGGATGCAGGTTGTGGAACAGGGCCGTGCATTCGTATTTGCCGGCTTCCAGCTCCACATCCAGGGCCGCGTGTTCGATCTTGCTGCCCACGGGGATCGCGTTGGAAGAATAGATGACTTCTTCCGTGTCGTTGCGGATGATCTCCACCTTCTGCGGATAGTTGTTGATGGTCTCATTGACCACCATGATGTTTCCTTCTGCAGTACCGTCTGCAAAGACAGGAGCGGTGTTCATGGAGATGTTGATCATCCCTTCCGCAACTTTTTGATTGAGACTTGCTTCGATCTCCTCTTGGGAGAGCTGATCCCAACCGCCTTCTTCTGCTGCCGCATCGAAGACGATCCCACTGCTGACGGTTGCAGAGGGATCTGCTTCAGACGGATCACCGGAAAAACTTTTTGCGGTGAAGACGGTAGCGAGGATGGCGATGGCCAGAGCTGCAATGCTCATGAGGACGATGCCAAGATGGGATTTCTTTTCCCGGGGATGATCCTGATAACTTTCGTACATGATCGTACTCCTTTCTAAATAGTATGTTGGCCGCTGGTTGCGGCCGTTAGGGTGGAACCCTCAGCCGGTGCAGCAGTGTGCAGCGCACCAATTCTGCTGCGAAGTTTTTCCTTTTGGGCATTTCACACCTCCTGTTTCTTGATTTTGGGCAAACAAAAACACGGCTCAGTGAAGAGTCGTGTTTTTTACAGGTTGGAAATATCTGGGGATGTTACGGCTTGAATATATAGAAATAGAAAGTGGCAATTACAGCAGGGGTTGCTGTGAAAGACCGAATCATTTTGGGCAAAACAAAACCACGACCTGTGATGAAGTCGTGGTTTTATCCGGTTGTGATGGTACTGCCATTTTCTAAATTGTTTGCAAAGGGGAGGGGGTCGTGTTGACTCACGCAAATTACTGTTTAGAAAACCCGTTCCGCACCAACTCCGCACCAAACATCCATGAAACTATATAAAAGTACATGGAATTATGTGGTTGAAAAGTTTTGAAATTGGAGAATTATTGGGAAATATCAGGATATATTGAGATATGAAACTTGGGTATTTACTACGATACCTAATTTCATATATCTCTGAACTCCTTTTCAGCAAACTTCTACCCTAAAGTGTATCATATCTGTGTAGTTTTCTCAAGCTATAAATACGGATTCTCAAAAGGAGATGATTCGGCACGAATTTCCCATAAAGTCGGAAAAGAAATGGAAAAAGACCTGTTCTATATAGAAAATTTCCTCTTGTATTTTGTTGTTTCTGCGATACAATGAAGATATAGCTACAAAAGGAGGAATTCCAAGATGGATCGTAAAATCAAAATCGGACTGCTGGGTGTTGGCAGAGGCCATGTTCTGTGGGAGTACTGCAGAGATTCTGACCATGCCGAGTTGGTGGCTGTCTGCGAAGCCCATACAGAAAGCCTGGAAAAAGCAAAAAAAGAGATCAACGATGATCGCATTACTTACTACTCCGATTACGATACCTTTATTCAGCACGATATGGATGCTGTTTATCTGGCCAACTATGCCACGGAACACGCACCCTTTGCTATTAAGGCCATGGAGGCCGGCAAGAATGTCATCAGCGAAGTTCTGCCCTGCCAGACCATGGCACAGGCTGTGGCGCTGATCGAATGTGTGCAGAGGACCGGCAAAAAATACTGCTATGCCGAAAACTACTGCTACATGAACGGCCCCATGGAGATCAGACGCCGCCTGCGAAATGGCGATCTGGGCGAATTCGAATATGCCGAAGGCGAATATATGCACAACTGTGAGCCCGGCTGGCCCGACCTGACCCGTTGCGACCCCAACCACTGGCGCAACAATCTGCACGCTTTCTTCTACTGCACCCATTCCGTTGGCCCTCTGCTCCATATTTCCGGCCAGAGACCCGTACAGGTTTTTGGTATGGAGGGCATCCACAACGCCAGAGTTATGCGCATGGGCGGTCATAGCGGCTTTATGGGTATGGAAGTATTCCGTTTGGAAAACGGTGCCATCTGCAAGAGTATCCACGGCGGTCCCTCCAAGAACTCCGTCTGGTACTCCGTCTACGGCGCCAAGGGCAGAATGGAAACAGCCCGCGAGGACGTGGTGCAGGAATTCGCCACCGCTATCAACACCGTCTATGCCAACATCGATAAGGAAGAAGGCACATGGGATGGCGGTCACTGTGACATTGTCCGCTACAATCCTCTGGACGACGTGGCAAGAAAGGGTCTCTCCTTCGGCCATGGCGGCAGCGACTATGTGACCATCTGGAACGCCATTGAGCATTTCCTCGGCAATCCCGATGCAGATATCGTGGATGTGTTTGAGGCTCTGGATATGTGGATGGTGGGCTTCTTTGCCTATCAGTCCGTGCTGCAGGGCGGCGTATTGGTGGATATCCCCGATATGAGAGATCCCGCTGTCCGCGAGCAGTACCGCAACGACAATCGCTGCACCGATCCTGCCGTTGCCGGCGATCAGCTGCTGCCTGCCTATTCCAAGGGCAATCCTGAAATCGACCCTGCTGTCTATGAAAGACTCAGAGCCAAGTGGAAGCACTAACTGTATAAGAAAAAGGAACGGCAATGCCGTTCCTTTTTTATATGGAATTTACACGACGGTCTTTTTGGGCAGCTCCAGATTTTCCGGAGGGCCAAACTGCTTCTGCTTCAGAACGATGACCAGGCAGGCTGCAGAGATCACGATCCAGGAGATAATGGTGGCATCCCAGCCGCCGCGCTCTGCGATAAAGGCAAAGAGCCAGCTGGCAAAAGCGGAACCAACATAGAACATGCTGTCCAGCACGCCGCTGACGGTGGCAGAACGGCCGAAACGGGTGAAGGCAAGAGGAATGGTGATGACATAGTTAATGCCCAAACAGCCGTTTATAAGCAGCAACAGTGCCAGAAGAATGAGCATGGGAATTGCGAGACCTGTTCGATAGGTCAGGATCAGCAGAATACACAGACCACAGCAAATGGCATACAATGCAAAAGAATATTTCTTGAGATCGGGGATCCACTTCACAAGGAAGGGATTGACGGAATAGGAAAGAATCTTTGCCAGTGTCAGGGCAGCGGTCAGTGCGATGGAAGCCTTTGCGTCAATGTTAAATGCTTCGTTCAGAAGGTTGGGTGTCCATGTAGAGATGCCATCACGAAGCATGCCGCAGACGATGCCAAGAAACAGGATGGGGATCAGATTGGTCTTGACGATAAAAGCCCAGTTGACCGGATAGACTTCCTGAGGGGTATCGTTGGTTTTTTTCTGTTCTCCTGTGGGACTTTTGAACAATCTTGCGCTGAATGACCAAATAAAGCCCATGGTGAGGCAGGCGACGGCAGTCATGAGCATGACGGTTCTCCAACCGCCCCAGGCGAGCCCCAGAGGAGCAACGAGATAACAGACAAGGGAGCCGATCTGCTGGAACACACAGACCACACTGAGGGCACCTTCCTGCTTTTCCAGGGGCAGATTGGCTGCAGTCAGCTGCATGACGCTGGGCCACATGAGAGACTGAATGTAGCCGTTGACGAACCACAGAACGAAGATCACAGGCAGGTAGGGGAACACACGAATGCCGATATGAGTCAAGGCGCAGCCAAACATGCCGATTGCAAGGGCGGCCTTGGTGTTGATCCTGTCAATAATCATGGAATTGACGAACATACCAATGGCGTAGCTGATATAGCCAAGGGTCACGGCGATGCCGATGGTGGAGTTGGAGACGTTCAGAGCCGGTGCCAGCTCCACCAGAACGGCACTCAAATCGGTTCGGCAGATCTGACACATGAAATAGATAAAGCCGAACAGAATGACCAGCGTTCTGTTTCTTTTGTTGTTTTCCAAAGTCAGCACTTCTTTCTCTTATCTGGAATACCGGTAAGCGATGCGACAGGCTCGTTTGTAGGCTTCTGCAAAATACTGTTCCAGAGGCATATTCTTATAGACATCGTTTTCATGGCGGTCGGGCTTGGAGTTGATGTTCAACTCAAAATTGAGGATATCCAGCTTTCTGGAGGCCTTCATCCGCTGAATATTGTAATCCCAGTCAGCCACGCCGTCATAGGGCAGCAGATGCAGATCATCGTGCCAGAACACATTGCCCTCAAAAGGTCGGATACCCAGATTGTCATTGAGATGGGTCACGATCAGACGGTCACCGTAGAGTGCCAGCAGGTCCTCGGAATGATTGTAGCACATTTCGTGACCGGAGTCCCAGCAGAAGCCCACAGTCTCGTTGCCCTTGTAGTGTTCCATGAGGGCATGTAGGAATTCTTCACCCTCCGTATTCTCAATGGCGATCTTCACACCAAAGCGGGTGGCTTCATCCACCAGTCGGTCAAAGTTGGCAAAACCGTCTGCATTGGGCTTCATGGTATAGGCAAAGCCGATCCAGGCATGGACGACCAGAATGGGAATGTTGTTTTCCGCGGCAGATCTCAAAGCATCCAGCAAAATCTGCAGAGCAGGCGCAGAGAGGGCGGGATCGCTCTCCCACATATGATGGCTGCTGGTGTAGGGCGCATGGAGGGACTGGATTTCCAGACCGACACTTCTGGCGTGATCCACGATTTCCTTCATATCCACATCAGGTTCCCATTCGGGGGAAACGGCTTCAAAGCCGGTTCTTTTGATGATATCGATGACTTCAAGGGTCGGTTTTACATAATGATTATAAAGAGAAATACCGATTTTCTGCTTCCACATAGGTACACAACCTTTCAAAGGTAATAGACACAAACATTATAGCAGAATACGGCAACAATTACCATTGCCAAATTTACAGAAAACAGCCGGATGATTAAACATCCGGCTGTTTGTTATGTGATATTACAGTTCAAAGCCCATTGCTTCGGGCAGTTCATCAAAGACGGCATCGTCAGCACCGGTGCCATGACGGAAAATCACAGCGCAGGTGGCATCGCCGCCCACAGGGAAGGGAGCATAGTGCCATGCACCGGGAGCCCAGGAAATACCCTTGCCCACGGGAACATAGAAGGCTTCCACGCGATCTTCGGAGACCTTGCCTGCAGGGATACCGGCCACGATCAGACCGCCGGTCAGAGGCAGAACAGTCTCGGTGGTGCGGTCATGAGCTTCAAACTTCTGGAAGACATAGTCTCTCTGGATGGCAGTCAGCAGGTTGATGCTGACAGTCTCAGCACCTTCCACAGCAGCCTGCTTCTCATACCAGTTGTACATACCGGCTTCGCCGCCATATTCGCCGACAGCTTCGATCACATTGCCATAGGGAGCAAAGGCTTCCTTGGTCAGCATCTGAACTTTGATCTTTTTCATTACACAATTACCTCTCTCAGCCATTCCAGAGTGCATTCGACCATGTGCTTACCGGTCTCCACGGAAGCTTCCTTGGCGCTCTCAGCAAACCATTCGGTATTGCGGTCGCAGCGGCTCAGGTCCACATTTTCGGGCCAGGTGCCCATCATGAGGCTGGTTTCCCACTTGCCTGCATGGTCGAAACCGCCGCACTTGATCTGTGCATCGGCACCGATGAGGGGCAGAACCTTGATGTAGGAGAAGGGATCATCGCTGCTGCCCATATCCTCGTAGTAGGTGGCGTAGCTGTCGCTGCCCCACCAGCCCTTACCCAGGGTGTTCTCCATGTACTCCATGGTGACCTTCTTGGCAGCCTTGTGGCAGGCAATGGTCATGGGCATGAGGCCGGCACCTTCGGTCTGATGGTGAGGCATCAGATAGATATTCTTGTGGCCGGCATCGATCATGGACTTGAGGATATAGTACAGATAGTTGACGTAGGCGTCCTCATCCACATGGAAATGGCTGGGCTTGGGCTCGCACACAGCGTAGGAAGCCACACCGTACCAGATGGGAGGGCAGACAACGATTTCTCTTTCCTTTTCCAGTTCACGCAGGCAGCCGGTGACGACCATGGTGTCGGTGCCGCAGGAAGCATGGTGAGCATGATATTCCAAAGTGCCGATGGGGATAATAAAGGGAACCTTCCGATCAACGGCATCCTTGATATCATCATAGAACATATCGATTAACTGCATAACAAATCTCTCCTTTTAAAGATGGCTCGCAGTAAAACTGCGAGCCATAGTAGGTTTCAATTAGAACATCAGTTCGGGGCAGACAGCGGGGATTTCGGGGCAGAGCAGTTCCACACCGTTCTCCTTGACAGCGATGCCCTTCTCCCAACGGACGCCGAAGGTGTCGCCGGAGATGTAGGTATCGACCTGATAGCACATGTTGGGCTGCAGGTAGTAGTCGGAGCTGGTCTCGCACCAGGGAGCTTCGACTTCGATGATACCGGTGCCATGGAGAGGACCGTAGACATAGTTCTTCTCATAGCCGTTCTCAACGAACTTGTTGTAGAAGTTCTTAGCGATGTCGGCAGCGAAGACACCGGCCTTGACCTGATCGACAGTCCATGCGTGCATGCCACGGCAGAACTGAACGGTGTCACGGCGCTGGCCTTCCAGCTTGCCCAGGCAGATGGGGTAGCCGATAGCAGCGGAGTAACCGTCGATCTTAGCGGAGAGGTTCAGCTGAACGATATCGCCCTTCTGGAACTCACGGTAAGAGGAACGGGAGATAGCATGACGGGTGGAAGCCTCGGAGAAGACATACATGGGCAGGCCTTCGTACTCAGCACCGTTTTCGTAAACGACGCGCTGTGCGACACCGACCATCTGCAGCTCGGTCATGCCGGGCTTGATCTCCTTGATAACCTGCTGGGTAGCCAGCTCGGCAATGCGGTAGCCCTCGCGGAGGCAGGCCAGCTCGTTCTCGGACTTGATGGAGCGCAGCTCGACCATGACCTTACCGGCATCAACCAGCTCAGCTTCGGGGAATGCATCGCGGATAGCGTTGTAGATCACAACGGAGGTGTCCAGGAAGGAAGCAACACCGATGCGGATCTTCTTCTCGGTGACACCGATGGCCTTGAAGACATCGTGGAAGGTGTCGGGCTTCAGCTCGGGATAAGCGGGGTCAGCGCCTTCACGGTAAGCGGTCAGGACGAAGGTCTTGTCCAGCTTGTTGCGGTCTGCACCGAAGATAGCGGACTCGGGACCGACCATCAGAGCAGCCTCACCGGCAGCGGAGATGGCGACACCGGCGCGCTCGAACAGGGGCCAGAAGCCGGAGAAGTAACGGGGGTTGGCGTAGTCAGCCTCGTTGCCGTTGACGATCAGGGCGTCCAGACCTTCACGGCGCAGGATGGCAGCAGCGCGCTGCACTCTTTCTTTATACTCGTGATCAGGAATACAAACTCTTGCCATTTTTCATTTCCTCCTAAAAATTATTCACAATAGCCGGGGGTAGTGTAGAAATTGACGGTTCTGGGTTCTGCACGGCCGTACTGAGCGACGACGGGTACAGAGCTTTCCAGCATAATGGCGTACTGAACGCCAAAATCTGCAGTAAACTTGCCGAAATCCTCTTCCTTATTGCTGCGCATGCAGCGGACACGGCGAGCCTTCACGACGGTCTCAAAGGAAACAGGATCCTTGTCGTCGTAGAACAGGGTGAACTTGATCTGGGCATCTTCGTCGGTCACATTGGTGATGATGACGGACTCATGGCCGGGGATCAGATTGGCACCTTCGGGGGGAAGCTCCGCATCGGGGAAGATCCAAACTTTCTTGCCGTAATTCATAAGTTAAACTCCTTCAATCAGCTTTCTTGCATTGATGATCTGTTCCATGTTGTGGGGAATTTCCATCTCCAGAACACGGGTGGTCTGCTCGATCTTCCAACGGAGGTGAGCAGCATCGCCGATATATTCCATGCTGGGTTCCCATCCCAGACGGGAGTCGGCTTCCACCAGAGGAATGGTGGCTTCCGCATTGGCGATTTCCTTACGGCCGATCTCGATCATCTTCCGCTGCATATCCAGCAGGGTGTCGGTGTCGGTCTCGGTCTTCATCTGCCAGCGGAGGATGTTCCACTGCTTGGTATGGATGGCAGTCAGAGCGGTGTTCTCGATGAACTTCACCAAACCGATAAACCGCTCAGCTTCTTCTGCTCTCCAACCGGAGACAGGGGCGGGCAGATCCTCCAGAATGGCACGACCGGTCTGCAGGCAGGTGCGGAGCTTTTCCAGACAGGAAATTTCCTTGGGGAAACGCTGCTGCATGGGCTCCACGGCCTTCACATACAGGTTTGTGATGTGATACAGATAGTCGGAACCGTAATCAGTGAAACAGATCCTGTTGCCGCCAAAGTGGGCATAGTCCACAGTGGGGATCTTCACATCGGCTCGGAAAATCAGAGGATAAGCGGGGCCGACGCGCATGGGACCGTACTGGTCCTCATTGGTAGAAGGATAGTAGGTGATCGCCTTGGAGATGTGTTCCCAAGCTTCCAGAACCTTCTCGGCATTGGCCTTGCCATAGAGCTGGCAGGCGAGGGTGTACAGAGCGGTATCGGCATCCTGCACAGGCTCGGTGATCATGCGGGTCTCCAGAGCACTGATAAAGGAGGGCCAGAAGCCGTAGTGGTGGGACTCCATGAGACCGCACAGACCGTGCTTCTCATTGGACTCCAGCAGGGCTTCGTAACGCTTTGCCCACTGACGGGGAAAGGGTTCGTAGGGAATAACACCGAAGTCCCAGGCAAGACCTGCGCTGTTGGCCTGGGCATAGAGCTTGATGCCTCTTTCGGCAGCACGCTCAGCTTCCGTACGGAAGTAGGTACCGGCTTCAGCAAAGGACAGGGTGTAGTCGGTGGCACGGATCAGCAGGTCATCGACCTTCCGTGTCTCGAACATCTCAAAGGTGGCCATGAGGGTGATGCCCTCGGGCAGGGTATCGATCAGCTTCAGACGGGCTTCTGCATCCATATAGCCCCAGTTGTAAGTCCAGAAGACGATATCGGCATCGGGCTTGTACTGACCGATGACCTTCTGGAGCATGGTCAGCCACTGGGGATAGTCAAAGCAGGGATACCAGCCGGGAGTAGGCTTGCCGGTGGTATTCTTTTCTTCTCTGGTGAGAACGACGTGGGGATCCTTACTGGGGAACTCCACAGACTCACCGACGAGAATAACACCCTTGAAGCCGGGGCAATGACGGAAGATCTTGCCGTAGGTGCTGTCATAATGCTCGAAAGCACCGGGGGTCTCGGGATGCATCTTGCTCTTCAGATAGCTGTAAGCGTAGACATCCAGACCGTATTCGGCAGCACGGTCGATCAGACCGTTGAAGTCCACATAACCGGCGGGCGTGTAGTCAATGTCCTTGACAAAGATCAGAATGGCATCCATACCGGCATATGCGATGTTCCGCAGATGGGCATCGGGATACTGATCCATGCCGTAGCCGGAGTGGATCATTCTGGGAGAAAATCTGGGGGCACGGGTCACGGAACCCTCATTCACCCAAGCACCGCCGTTGGTGCTGAAGACATCTTCCAGACGGTAGCAGCCCTGAGCGCAGCCGCGATCGTCAAAACCGCAGATAACGATGCCGCCATCCTTAGCTGTCTGAACGCAGGAGGCCTTCACAGGCTTTTCGGTCCACTGGACACCCATTTCCGCAGCGGTTGCCACCACGATGGTGTTGGCGGCAGGGGCGGGCTTCATGGCACGCTTGATGGAAACGGAAACATCCTGTGCATAGAACAGGTAGTCACGCAGATCCTCAGCGGCCTTCAGCAGCACGATGCTGCAGTCGTGGGCGACCACGATGGAAAAATCATCCGTTACACGGACATAGCTACCGGAGGGCGCAGCATCGTCCCGTCCGAGAGGACGGAACCGCTGCCGCATCCGGTTTCTGAACTCAAAATTTCTTTCCATATCGGAAATTTCCTTTCAGAATGCAGGGGTGAGATTAACCCTTGATAGCGCCGGCAGTCATACCGGAAACGATATACTGCTGGAAGGACAGATAGATGATCATA
This sequence comes from Candidatus Avilachnospira sp., assembly GCA_045579045.1. Lineage (GTDB taxonomy): Bacteria > Bacillota > Clostridia > Oscillospirales > Oscillospiraceae > Avoscillospira. The sequence goes on along the minus strand of JAZNLL010000120.1, from coordinate 25,435 downwards.
ATGGGGATCAGAACGATGATCATGCCGGCAAACAATGCAGCCCAGTCAGCCATGTGCTGGGTGGTAGCCTGCAGGGTGAACAGAGCAACAGACAGAGGAACCTTGGCCTGATCGAAGATAACGACAGAGGACAGGGTGTACTCGCCCCAGTAGCCCAGGAAGTTGAAGATACCGACGGTTGCGATACCGGGCTTTGCCAGAGGCAGCATGATCTGCCAGAAGGTACGCTGGATGCCGGCACCGTCGATGCAGGCGGCCTCTTCCAGTTCGTGAGGCAGAGTCTCGAAGAAGTTACGGAGAATGAAGCCGGTACCGATAGCAGAACCTGCCACATTACACCAAATGATAGCGGCACGGGTGTCCAGCAGGCCCAGATCACGCAGGTTCAGGAAGCTGGAGGTCAGGGAGATACCGCCGGGAACGAACATCATGAACAGGTAGAAGCTGGAGAGCATCTTACCAACCTTCAGACCCAGTCTGGTGCAGGCATAGGCGCTCATGCAGTTCAGCACGATGCTGCCCACCAGAGAGATGGAGGAGACCCACAGGGAGTTCATGAAGGGAACGGACAGACCGGTGATGGCCCAGACGTTGATATAGTTCTGGAAGATGTTGTTACCGGGCTGGAACAGCTCCTTGGGCAGAGCCCAGGGATTGTTAAAGAACTCCTGATTGGTCTTGAAGGAAGACATCAGGTTCCAGAACAGGGGATACAGAACGGTCAGACAAAGCAGACACAGGAAAATACGGATGAAAGTATTGATAGAAAACTTACTGAGTTTTTGTCCAAAAGTCATGTGAGCACCTCCTTAGTATTCCAGCTCGTCCTTGGGCTTGGTGACCTTCAGCATGAACATGATGAGGGCGCCGACAAGGATACAGACCACAACGCCCTGAGCGGCAGAGAGGCCGAAACGGCTCTTTGTGAAGGCAGTCTGGTAGATGTAGCTGATAATAACCTGAGTAGAATTGGCAGGACCGCCGTCGGTCATAAACTTGACCAGAACGTAGATACCGGTGAAGGCGTTCATGGTGAAGAAGACCATGCAGGTTCTGACCATGTTAATGACCATGGGAAGAACGATATGAATGAAACGCTGCATGCCGTTGGCACCGTCGATTTCAGCAGCCTCCAGGAAAGTGGTGGGGATGCCTTCGATGCCAGCGATCATCAGCAGCATATAGTAGCCGAAGCCGGACCAGACCCAAACGATCATCAGGCAGGTGAAAGCGGTGTCCTTCTGGCCCAGCCAGTTCTGAGGCTCCAGACCCAGCAGAGTCATGAAGTTGTTCAGCAGACCGAAGTTGGGGGAGAAGATGAACTTCCACAGGACAGCGATGATAACACCGGAAATGATGTTGGGCATGTAGAGAATGATGCGGTAGTACTTGGACTCTTTCAGCTTGCTCTGGGTGATCATAGCAGCGCAGACCAGAGCCAGACCAAAGACGAAAATACCGCCGACGAAGAAGAATTTGACGTTATTCAGCAGAGATTTCCAGAAGACTTCGTCTTTAAAAACCTTGACAAAGTTCTCGAAGCCGACGAAATTGTAATCGCCGTAGCCGGACCAGTCGGTCACGGAATAGAAGAAGGTTTTGATCAGGGGTGTAAAGGAAAAAATCAGATACATTGCCAGAAGCGGCAGACAGAACAGACAGAAGACGCCCACTCTGTTTTTATAATTCGCTTTCAAAGGTAGGTTCCCTCCTCAGGTGAAGTTCAGGGGAGCAAAGCTCCCGAGGGTGAGAGTTGGTTTTCGTTATCTTTACAATAGTAAGGGGCGGCGAACCGCCCCTTACAGAGAAGCTGGGGAAATTACTGAGCGTTCTGCCAAACGGTCTCGGGATCGTTGCGGACGATTTCAGCAGTCTCTTCCATAGCCTGGCAGTATTCTTCAGCGGTCATATCGCCCAGGCACAGGTTGTCGTTGCACTCCTTGATCTTGTTGGTCATGTCGGCGTAGTTGCCCTCGGTGGAGGTCAGGATGATGACATCGTCCTGCTGAGCTGCTTCCAGAGCGGACAGGTTAGCTTCGGACATGATGTCGGTCAGGATGGAGGTGTCCATAACCTGGGAGATAGGCATCTGGCCCTTGGAGGCGATGATAGCCTGGCCTCTGTCGGACAGCATAACGCCGATGAAAGCCTTAGCAGCTTCGGGGTTAGCGCAGTGGACAGGAATGTTGCCGGAACCGCCGCCGGTGACAACAACAGCTCTGGGGCCGCCTTCTTCAACAGCGGGAACGGGGATGAAGGCCATATCGAAGCCCTCGGGGAGGACGTCCTTCATTTCGTTTTCGAACCAGGTGCCGTTGGGCAGGATGCCGATACGGCCGTTGACGAAGTCAACCTGAGAAGCAGCGAAGTCAGCGCCGCAGGACAGGGGAGACATAACGCCGTCCTTGATCAGGTTTTCCTGCAGGGTGATAGCAGCGATAGCTTCTTCAGAAGTCCATGCGCCGGGTTCCAGGGTGACATAGGTCTTGTTGAACAGGTCCTTGCCGCCGGCAACAGCCATCAGCTCCATGGAGATGCCCCAGTAGCCGTAGGAGGGGAACTGGTACATGAAGGGGATGATGTCGTTGGCCTTCAGAACGTCAGCAGCAGCGTACAGCTCGTCCCAAGTGGTGGGAGGAGTGATGCCCAGTTCTTCGAACATGCCGACATTGTACCACCAGCCCAGGTAAGTGGTGCCGGAGGGCAGAGCAGCCAGGATCTGGTCTTCGCCGATGCGGCAGGGACCCAGTGCGGTTTCGGGGATGACTTCGGTGAAGGGGATGCCGTCAGCATTGGTGCCGGTAGCATAGAAGTCGCTCAGGTCCATGATCTGGCCGGCAGCAACAGACTCGGACAGGGACCACTCGGAGCCGGAAGAAGCAACGAAATCGGGGGGAGTTTCGGTCATCATTCTGGCGCGGACGCGGTTAGCGACGTCGTCAGAGAAGTCGGTGGTGACTTCAACACCGGGGTAGTACTCCAGGAACAGTGCGACCAGCTGGTCCCACATGTCGCCGTTGCCGCCGGTGAAGCAGACCAGGTCCAGCTTGTCAAAGCCGTACTTCTGCATAGCTTCACTCTGAGCAGCAGGTTCTTCGGTCTCAGGAGCCTCAGTCTTGGCGCAGCCAACGAACAGAGTGCAAACCATGAGAACAGCCAACAGGATAGCAATCAGTTTTTTCATTTTGGTTTCTCCTTTTGAAATTATTTTCGGATGAACACCCTTCCTGTTAAGAGTGGACACCCATTTGTGCGCACTTGTCCTATGGACAGAATCGCGCTTATCTAAATTATACATAGTTTGCCGGATTTTGCAAGGTCTGGAAGGACAAAAGAGGGAAAATCTGAAAAGAAAAATTGAAACGTTTTACTAAAATTTAAATCAATGGTGACAAATAACAAAAAATGTGCTACAATAATAGTGAAATTCACCAGAAGGAGGTTTTCTATGGCTACGATCAAAGATGTTGCGTCTTTGGCGGGTGTTTCCATTGCAACCGTTTCCAACTATATCAACGGTACCAAACCGGTCAGTAAGGATGTTGAAAGCCGAATCCGTCAGGCGATTGAAGAGCTGCAGTATGAACAAAATCTGGCCGCCAGAAACCTCCGTGCCAAGCAGTTCCGTGAGGTGGGTGTCATATTGCCCAACTTTGACGATGCCTATTATGTTCAGATGTTTCAGGGGATTGAGAATGCGCTGGCAGAAGGCGGCTACTCCGTCAATATCTCCTTTTCCTACGATAATCCGGAAGAAGAACTCAAATGCTGCCAGAGTTTGCTGCGCAAACAGATCAGCGGCTTGATACTGGTTTCCTGCCGTCCCGACAACTGGCAGTACTATTACGATAATTTCACAGCAAAAGGACGTCCGCTGGTTATGATCGACCGTCAGATCAAAGGTCTGGATGCCAATTTTGTGTGTCTGGATAACTTTGAAATGATCCATCAGATCACCGATACCTTGCTGGATGACGGCTATCGGCAGATTTTTCTGTTTACCGGGTCTGAGGATTTTACCTGCGAACAGGCCTGTATCCGTGGCTTTTCTGAGGCCTATGAACGACACGGCATCCATCCAAAGCCGGAGCAGCTGGTGCAATGTGATATTTCCAAGGAAGATGCCTTCCGCCGGATTGTTCATCTGATGCACGGCTGCCGTCCCGAATGTATTCTGGCATCTTCCGGTCTGATGGCTACCGGTATTATGGAAGGTCTGCGGCTTCTGGGCTACGGTGATGATGATATTCCCGTTATCACTCTGGGTGAGGAGCATTGGAATTTGTTTACCCAGTCCCATGCCTCCATGACCACCTCCCGTCCTGCTATCAAAGTGGGTGATACGGCTGCATCCTTAATGCTGAAGCAGCTTTCCTCGTCTTTGGACGATACGGAGCGTGTGGTGCTTCATGATGCCCTCAGCGCTGCAGCTGTGTTCCCTGCCCCCAGAGAGGATGATCCCGAGCAGCCTGCTTTGCGGCTTTTGCTGCTGGATAATCCCACCGTCCATACATTCCGAAGCCTCATTCGGAATTTTGAACTGGAAACCGGGGTCAAGACGGAAGTGACGCTGCTGCCCCATCGGGAAATTTTGCAGACGCTGCTGCAGGAAGCGGATCAGTACGATGTTCTGATGTTTGATATTCCGTGGATCGCACGGCTGTGCGAGCAGCAGGTTCTGGCGGATATTACTGCGCCTTTGAACGATCTGGATCCGAGCCGGTTTTTTCCGGGGTGTCTGCAATTCTTCGGCGATCACAGAGGACGGCACTACGGCATTCCCTTTATGTATGCGCCGCAGATGCTCTATTATCGCAAGGATCTGTTCGACGATCCTCATTTGCAGCGGGATTTTGCCAAGAAATACGATACGACCCTTCGTCCGCCTCTTACCTTAAAAGAGTATAATGCTGTGGCGGATTTCTTTACCAACCAGACGGAGGCGGTTCCCTACGGAATTTCCGTGGCGGCGGCTTACAATGAATGTCTGGCGCCGGAGATTCATTTCCGCATGCAGGGCTTTGGCGGTCACATCTGCGATGGCAGCGGAAAAGTGGATTTTGATAATCTGCAGACCCTCAAGGCCTACATCAACCTGAAACGGGCTTTGACCTTTGCGAAACCGGATGTGCTGCAGACAACGGATGTATCGGCGGCCGATGACTTCTGCAACGGAGAAACGGCTATGCTGATTACCTATCCCGTGTTTCTGGAAGGTGCAGCCAAGCTGCGAAAGAATAATCACATCGGCTGCAGTCTGATCCCGGGACGTGCGCCCATACTGGGCGGCTGGAGTCTGGGTGTCAGTCAGGGCTCTGCCAGAAAAGAGGATGCATTCCGTTTCCTCGCATGGTGCTGCAGCGAGCAGATCAGCAACTATTTTACCATCATGGGCGGACAGACTGCCATCACGGCTACCTACACCAATGATGAACTGGTGAAAATCAATCCGTGGCTGCCGTTGTATTACAGAGCCTATTCCTATGCACAGCCTCAGTCAATCCCCGTCTTGCAGACGGGCAGAACGGCACCCATGGAGCAGGTGGATGATGTGCTCTGCCGATGGGCCTATGAAATGATCCGTCGGGATATGGAAGTGCAGGATGTTATTCAGCTGACACAGCGGGATCTGAAAGATCTGCTGGAACATAATTAAAAAGGAGAGAGAAACATGACGGAAAGAGAAAAATGCGATGCCGGTATGCTGTATGATACCAACTTCCCCGGCAGAGAAGAAATGCACAAGGTAGCAGCGGATATCTGCTGGAAGTACAATCATACCAAGCCCTCCAACATGAAGCGGAGAGAGAAGCTGATCCGTAAGCTTTTCGGAAAAGTGGGTGTCTGCCCCTATGTGGAGCCTAACTTCTTCTGCGGTTTCGGCTTCAACATTGAAGTGGGCGACTATTTCTTTGCCAACAACAACTGCAACTTTGTAGACCCCGGTAAGATCACCATCGGTGACTATGTGTTCCTTGGCCCCAGCGTGAGCCTGTTTACCGCCCACCATCCCATTGATACGGAGATGCGCAACAAAATGCTGGAGTATGCCGCTCCCATCACCATCGGTGATAACGTCTGGATCGGCGGCAACACCGTGGTGGTGCCCGGTGTGACCATTGGCAGCAATGTGGTCATCGGTGCCGGGTCTGTCATCACCAAGGATATCCCCGATAATGTGGTGGCAGCCGGTAACCCCTGCCGTGTCATCCGCCCCATTACGGAAGCGGATAAGAACTGGAAAAAAGAGAAAAAATAAAAGAAAAGCGTCCGAAAGGACGCTTTTCTTTTGCGTTTTAGAGCATTTCCAATGCTTTGATGATCTTTTTTGCAACAATTTCGTGACCGGCATCGCTGGGATGGAGAAAGTCGGGCATGTACAGTTCCTTGAGAATGGGTACTGCGGGCTGGATGCCGGAATTGGCATAGAGATCCAGTACCGGCAGGGAGTAGTATTCTGCCACTCTGCGGATGCAGTCTACATAGGTTTTGAGTACCTTGGGCGGATCCCAAACAGGCATGTTGGGTCCCTGCCAATCTTCATAGCCCCGATGGAGGGGTGTGAGGACCAGAAACTGTGCCTTGGGATACTTGGTCAGCAGACCGGAGTACAGGTAGTGCAGAGCGCCGTAGAAGGTATCGGGAGTGCGGTCCATGAAGTTGCCGATGGGGGCATCGCCGTGACCGTAGTCGTTGGTGCCGCCAAAGATGACAATCACATCGGCATCGGGGTCCATGCTGTCGATACGGCCGCAGAAATCTGCATCGTTTCCCTCTTCACGGTGTACCTTCTGTCTTGCGATTCGGGTGCCGCTGATGCCGTAGTTCCGGCAGACAGCACCTGTCCGTTCTGCGACCTGACTGACATAGCATTTGCTCGGATCGCTTGCGCCGACACCCTCGGTGATGCTGTCACCAAGGAAATTGATTTTTAATCCCTTCAGTTCCATGAATCAGATATCCTCGTAACTGAACCGATAGACAGTTTTACTGGCATACTTCTCGCCGGCAGCCAGCCATGCAGAGGGGAAGGAAGGCTGGTTTGGGGAGTCGGGGTAGTACTGAGTCTCCAGACAGAAGCCCCAATGCTTTGCATAGGGAGCGCCGCCCTTGCCCTTGGAGGTGATCTCAAACATGTAGTTGCCGGCATAGAACTGGATGCCGGGCTTGGTGGTCTCGGTGGTCATGGTGATGCCGGTCTTGGGAGAGTGGGTCTTGGCGGCAATACGCAGAGAACCGTCGGCGTTGTCAATGCACCAGTTGTGGTCGAAACCGCCGGTCAGCTGCAGCTGCTGGAAGTCGCTGCGAATGTCCTGACCGATGGGGGTGGGCTTGCGGAAATCCATGGGGGTACCTGCCACATCCGCCAGTTCACCGGTGGGAATGGCGCCTGCTACCACGGGCACATATTTGCTTGCAAAGATCTGCATCAGCTGATCGTAGTGGGTGCCGGCGTTCTGACCGGAGAGGTTGAAGTAGGTGTGGTTGGTCATGCTGCAGAGAGTGTCCTTGTCGGAAACAGCCTCATATTCCAGTTCCAGAGCATCTTCCGTCAGCCGGTAGGTGACCTGAATTTTCAGAGTTCCGGGATAGCCTTCCTCACCGTCGGGGCTGACCAGAGAGAGGGTGACGCTGTCCTCTGTCTGGGCTTCTACGGTCCAAATCTTCTTGTCAAAGCCCACCTTGCCGCCGTGGAGATGGTTGACACCGTCGTTGGCATAGAGGGGGTATTCCTTGCCGTTCATGGTGAACTTGGCATGATCGATGCGGTTGGCATAGCGACCGACCAATGCGCCGATATAACCGGAGTTCTTCTGATAGTCAGCAATGGTATCATAGCCCAGAACCACGTCGGTGGGGTTGCCGTTCTTGTCGGGCACGATCAGATTGTGGAGCGTACCGCCGTAGGTCAGAATGCCTGCGGAGAGCTTGCCGTTTTTCAGAGTCAGCAGTTCCACATCGGTGCCGTCAGGCAGCTTGTCAAAAAACTTTCTCATGGATAAACCTCCTTAGAAGCGGCTGACAAAATTCCAGCTGTCGCGGCACATGTCCTCCACGGACTTTTCAGCCGTCCAGCCAAGTACTTCCTTTGCCTTGGTGGCATCTGCCCAGGAACAGGCCAGGTCACCATCGCGTCGGGGGCCGATGACATAGGGCACATCCACACCGCTGGCCTTGATAAAGGCATGAACCAGTTCCAGAACACTGACGCCGTTGCCGGTGCCCAGATTGAAGGCCTCTGCGCCGGTGTGATCCTTGGCATATTCCAGTGCCTTCAGATGACCCACGGCCAGATCCACCACATGGAGATAGTCACGCAGACCGGTTCCGTCGGGGGTATCGTAATCATTACCGAAAACCGTCAGCTTTTCCAGCTTGCCGGCGGCAACTCTGGAAATGTAGGGCATCAGATTATTGGGGATGCCGTTGGGATCGTCGCCCAGCAGACCGCTTTCGTGACCGCCGATGGGGTTAAAGTACCGCAGCAGCACAGCGCAGAAATCGGGGTTGGCGACGGTGTAATCTCTCAAGATCTGCTCGATCATGGCCTTGGTCCAGCCGTAGGGGTTGGTGGCCACATGGGCAGGCATATCCTCGGTGTAAGGCACCTGATTGTCGGGACCGTAGACGGTGGCGGAGGAGGAGAATACCAGCTTCTTGCAGCCGAATTCTTCCATGACTTCCAGCAAGGTCAGAGTAGAGCCCAGATTGGTCTGATAGTACTTCAGAGGCAGACGGACACTTTCGCCCACGGCCATCAGACCGGCAAAATGGATGACTGCCTCAGGCTTGTGCTGGGCAAAGACAGCCCGCAGGGCTTCTTTGTCCTCCACATTGGCCTTGCAGAAGGGGGGCAGAATGCCGGTGATGGTCTTGATCTTTTCGGCAACATCTTCCTTGGAATTGCTCAGATTGTCCACGATGACGATATCGTGACCTGCCTGCAGCAGCTCCACGCAGGTATGGCTGCCGATATAGCCCATACCGCCGGTGACTAAGATTTTCATGAATTAAGCCTCCTTGTTGACTGCTTCCACAAACCGCAGGAATGCGGCTTCGTCTTTGTAAACGCCTGCATCTTCCAGCACCTGCTCGAACACATTGCCCACTTCCTGTTCCAGAATGGCTTCTGTGTTTTCTGCGGTGAAGGTATGACGGGTCTTCAGCTCATCCACCCAGTCTGCGTGCTTGGCGAGGGTCTCATCGGAACGAATGTCACTGCCTGCCAGAATGGCAGTCTTCAGGTCGGCCAGCTCCTGCTTCAGACGGGCAGGGAGGACCGCCAGACCCATGACTTCGATGAGACCGATGTTCTCTTTCTTGATGTGGTGGAGCTTGGCATGGGGATGATACAGACCCAGAGGATGTTCCTCGGTGGTCAGATTGTTCCGAAGAACCAGATCCAGCTCAAACTTGCCGCCGCGCATACGGGCGATGGGGGTGATGGTATTGTGAGGCTGACCTTCCGTCTCGGCAAAGATCATGGCAGCTTCATCGGTATAGCCTCTCCAGGCGGTGAGGATCTTGTCAGCCAATTCCACCAGACGCTCTCTGCTTTCACAGGCCAGACGGATGACGGACATGGGCCAGTGAACGATACCGGCAGTCACATCTTCAAAGCCCTTGAAGGTGAGTGCGGTTTTCACGGAAGCCTTTTCCATGGCAAAGGTGTAGCGACCGCCCTGGAAGTGGTCGTGGCTGAGAATAGAGCCGCCTACGATGGGTAGGTCTGCATTGGAGCCGACAAAATAGTGGGGGAACTGTGCCACGAAGTCCAGCAGTTTCTGGAAGCAGGCACGGTTGATCTGCATAGGGGTATGTTCACCGTTGAAGCAGATGCAGTGCTCGTTGTAGTAGACATAAGGGGAGTACTGCAGATACCAGGCGGAACCGTTGATGGTAATGGGCAGAATGCGGTGGTTCTGACGGGCAGGATGGTTCATCCGACCTGCATAGCCTTCATTTTCTGCACACAGCTGGCACTTGGGATAGCCGGACTGAGGTGCATTCTTGGCAGCGGCAATGGCCTTGGGATCTTTCTCCGGTTTGGAGAGGTTGATGGTGATGTCCAAAGTGCCGTACTTGCCGTCATAGAGCCACTTTTTATCCTTGGCGATGCGATCCCGGCGGATGTAGTTGGTGTCCTGGCTCAGCTTGTAGAACCAATCGGTGGCTTCTTCGGGGTTCTTTGCATAAAGACTGCGGAATTTATTCCGAATCTCGTGGGGCCAGGGAGTCAGCACACCCATGAGCTTGGTGTCAAACAGATCTCTTGCCACCTGATTGTCGTCGCAGATGCCTTTCTCCACGGCATACTCTACGAGAACGTCCAGAATTTCATGGACAGGTGCATCCATGGGTTCGGCTTCCTCGATGGAGTCCAGATCCAACACCTGCAGGATGCTGTTCATGGCATAAAAACGGTCTTCCTGCTCCACCAGACCGCAGGTTTCTGCGTAATGGACCAGACCCCAAATCGCTTTGACCATTACAGTACCTCCAGCAGCACGCCGCCCTTTTCGCGGATGCTCAGCACATGGCAGGCACCTTCACCCAGAACGGCTTCCATGCCGGCGCGGAAGGTATCCAGCATATCTTTGGGAACGAAAGCCAAAGCCGTACCGGCAAAGCCGCCGCCGTGGACACGGCAGGCACCGCGATCGCCCAGCAGACGCTCGGCAACAGCCAAAGTCACAGCCATTTCCTGATGGTCGATGGCACCGGCAGGGGTGATGTTCTGCAGATACAGCTGAGAGGAACGGCCGGAGTCACGGACGCCCTGCAGGAAGCTGTTAAAGTCACCGGCCTTCAGAGCCTTGACCTGCATCTGGACACGGCGGTTTTCGTCAAAGAAGTGCATGGCTCTCTGGAGAGCGCGGTCACCGCAGGCTTCACGGACCTGTGCCAGCTTTTTGTAGAATTCCAGCTCGTCCACATCCCGGAGGACTTCCTTGCCGAAGCAGGCGGCAACAGCCTTCATGTCCTTGGGAATGGCGGCATATTCGTCAGTGAGGTCGGCATGGTCTGCACCGGAATCGAGGATGCAGATCACATAATCGTTTTCGGGCATTTCCATGCGATCCACGATGGGGTTGGCAGGGTCCTTGAAATCGATGGTGATGATGCTGCCCACGGAGGAGGCAGTCTGATCCATCAGACCGCAGGGCTTGCCGAAGTAGACATTTTCTGCGTACTGACCGATCTGAGCCACTTCCACGGCAGTGGCCTTGGCATCATAGAACAGGTGGTTGATGATGGTGCCGATGAGCACTTCAAAAGCGGCAGAGGAGGAAAGTCCGCTGCCGGGCAGAACGGTGGAAGTCACATAGGCATCAAAACCGGTGACCTTGGCACCCATCTGGGTAAAGCGGGCAGCGACACCGCGGATCAGAGATGCGGTGGAGTTCTTTTCGCTTTCCTGCACTTCCAGATCGTTCAGATCGATCTGGCAAAGGGGATAACCCTCGGACTGGACACGGATGATGTCACTGCCGTTCAGCGCCACGGCAGCCACAGTTTCCATATCCACAGCAGCAGCCAGAACACAGCCGTGCTGATGGTCGGTATGGTTGCCACTGATCTCCGTCCGTCCGGGTGCGGAGAACAGATGTGTGGCATGATTTCCGAAATTGGCGGAAAAAGATGCAATCAATTCTTTATACATAGGAATACCCTCCCAGTGTTTTTCTTTCATCATACTGATATAAGACCGAAAATTCAATGGACAAAGTGTACAAAGTACAGGAAAACTGCTATTTTTTCCTGCGATACTGACGGGGAGACCGGCCCACAATTTTGGAAAAAGACGAGATGAAGTAATTGTAGTTGTCGTAGCCGCAGGCTGTGGCAATTTCGGAAATGGTCATCTCCGGGTGTTCCTCCAGTAAGGTCTTGGCTTTTTCCATCCGCAGATTTCGCAGATGTTCCCCCAGTCCGCAGCCGTAGCTCTGGCGGAGAATCTCATAGAGCTTGGTCTTTCCGATGTGGAAATGATTGCAGAGAGTTTTTGCGTCTATGGGTTTCGTAAAATTCTCCGTGAGGTACTGCTCCAGCTGTACTTCAATGCCTTCCTGCTTCAGAACCGCCATCCGCTCCATGACCAGCAGGGAAGCCACGGCGTGAAGGATATGGGCGGCGGAAAGGATGTAGTCTCTGGAAAGAAGGGGCTGTTCTTCGCAGGCGGTGCGGACAGCCTCTCTGGAGAGATTGTATTTGCTTACCTGCTGCCAGACCTTGGCAGTGCCGGTCTCGTGGTCATCGTAGGCAAACAGGTGACCGAAAGCCACATAGCCCACGATGACGGAATTGACCCGAAGGGTGGAAACGGCTTCCGTCAGACCGGCATGGCAGGTGTAGATGTGCGGCTCTGTCTGCCGGGAGGCTGCCCGGCAAGCGGCGGCATCACAGTTGCGGCAGGCTTCGTCTGCCTGAAGGTTGGTGCGGATCAGCTGGCAGATGGGCGCTCTTTGCTCCGGAAAGGAACAAAGCTCCCGGAAGTTTTCATCGTAGACCGTGATACGGATCTTGGTCAGAGTGTAAAAATCCTGCAGCAGCGGCCGCAGCTTTTCCAGATCAAATACGGAGATCATGTGGCTTTCCCCCAAATTGCACAAAATTTTCCTTTGATATTATATCATGCCTGCGAACAAATTTGAAGAAAAAAAGACAAGATTCTATATAATGTTTTTTGATTTTCAGATATGCTTGAAATAGTGTAAAAAACCTGAGAAAGGATGCTGATATTTATGAACGCAAAACAAGCCGTCAAGTTGGCCCAGGCCAATAAGACCATTATCCCTGCCTTTAACATTCCCTACCTGCCCATGGTGGAGCCTGTTGTTCAGGCCATCGTAGACGAAAACTCTCTGGCTATGGTCCAGGTCGCCCGTCTGGAATGGGAAAAGTTCGAGTCCGAAAGCCCTGAAGCTGTGGCAAAGGAGTATTTCAAGTTTGCCAAGGAAGGCTACACCCTGCTCCATCTGGATCATGTCCCCGCCATTGACGAGGATCAGAAGCTGGTTGACTTCCTGCCTCTGCTGCAGAGAGCACTGGATGCCGGCTATCAGTCCATCATGGTGGATGGTTCCCGTCTGCCTCTGGATGAGAACATCGCCGTCACTGCCAAGGCTGCTGCCATTGCTGCCAAGTATGATGCAGGTGTGGAAGCCGAGCTGGGTGCTGTCTCCGGCCACGAAGGCGACGGCATCGGCCTGAGCTATGAAGAGCTCTTCACCACCAAGAAGGGCTTTACCAAGACCGAAGAAGCTGAGCGCTTTGCCAAGGAATCCGGCTGTGACTGGCTGTCCGTTGCTGTCGGCAGTTTCCACGGCGCCATTGCTGCCTCCACCAAGCACCTGAAGAAGCCCGAAGCCCGTCTGGATATCGACCATATCGTCGCTCTGGCAAAGGCCACCGGCAACATGCCTCTGGTTCTCCATGGCGGTTCCGGCATCAAGCAGGACTTCATCCTCCGTGGTGTGGAAAGCGGCATTGCCAAGATCAATGTGGCAACCGAGATCCGTCAGCCCTATGAATTCGCTCTGGAAGAGAAGCCCGGCAATATCGCCTTTGCTCAGGAGAAGGTCTACGACCGTACCCGTTGGGTCATCCGCGAGTTCCTGCACACCACCGGCAATCACGACAAACTGAAATAAGGAGAAATTGATATGAAAAAAATGACTTTCGCTCTTTGCTTCTGCAACCGCGGCTTCATGCCCGGTGAACTGATCTACGGTGCCCGTGAAGATATGATCAAGGCCGTTACCGATGCCGGCTACGACTACATTGCCATGGATGCCGAGCTGACCCGTTACGGCGGTGTCGAGACCCGTGATGAAGGCCGCCTGTATGCCAAATGGCTGAAGGAGCATGAAGGCCAGTATGACGGCGTCATCTTCTCCATGCCCATTTTCGCCGATGAGAACGGCGCCATCACCGCTCTGCAGGATGCCGGTGTGCCTATTCTCATGCAGGCTTATCCCGATGAGATCGGCAAGATGGACTTTGCCCATCGCCGTGACGCTTATTGCGGCAAGTTCTCCGTCACCGATGTGTTCACCCAGTATGAGGTGCCCTTCACCGTCATGAAGCCCCATGTGGTTCATCCCCTGAGCGAGAAGTTCCAGGAGAACCTCCGTGACTTCGCAGCCATCTGCCGTGTGGTCAATGGCATGAAGCGCTTTAATCTGGGCTGCATCGGCGCCCGTACCACTGCCTTCAAGACCGTCCGTTTCGACGAGATCGCCATGCAGAAGTACGGCATCAATGTGGAGTCCTTCGACCTGAGCGAACTGTTTGCCAAGGTCAAGGAAAAGACCGATGATGATCCCGTGGTTCTGGCCAAGGTGGAGCGTCTGGAGAACTACACCGACTTCACCCGTGTTCCCGAGAGCAACAAGCTGACTCTGGCCAAGATCTCTGTGGTCATCGACGAGTACATCGAAGAGTATCATCTGGATGCCCTGGCACTGCGCTGCTGGAACGAGATGGAGACCTATCTCCGTGTCTGCCCCTGCGTCCTGCTGTCTGAGCTGAACGACCGCGGCATCGCAGCTTCCTGCGAGATCGATATGTGCTCCGCTATCTGCATGCACGCCATGAAGCTGGCAACCGAATCTCCCTGCGCTGTTCTGGACTGGAACAACAACTATGGCGATGACGAGAACAAGGTCATCCTGTTCCACTGCGGTCCCGTTGCCCAGAGCCTCATGGCCGGCAAGGGCACTGTCACTGAGCATAAGATGTTTGCCAAGAACGATCCCGGTTCCGGCTGGGGCTGCAACGAAGGCCGCATCAAGGCGATGCCTGTGACCATCTCCAACTGCCAGACCAAGGACGGCAAGATCATCATCTACGCTTCCGAAGCAAAGTTCACCGACGATGTCATCGAACCCGAATTCTTCGGCTGCGGCGGCGTCTGCGAGATTCCCGACCTGCAGAACAAGCTCATCAAGCTGGCTCGCGGCGGCTTCAAGCATCATACCGCCATCGTGGAAGGCCATGTGAAGGAAATTCTGAAGGAAGCCTTCACCACCTACCTGGGCTACGACTGGGTGGAAATCGACTAAACTGTAAAAGGCGACCCCATCGGGTCGCCTTTTTGAAAATCGCAAAATGAGGTGATCGAAATGATCAGTCTTGGTATTGATATCGGCGGTACCGGCTGTAAATGCGTGGCCTTCCGGGAGGACGGCACCCAGCTGGCACTGTCCTACAAGGAATATCCCAATCCCTCCGGAAATGTCAATCTGGATGCAGAAATTCTGCGGGATTCCGTGTTTTTTGTCACAGAAAACTGCGTGAAAGAACTGCTTGACCCCAAGGAAGTGGCAGCCATCACCGTGGCATCCTTCGGCGAATCCTTTGTCCCTGTGGCAAAAAGCGGCAAGCCTCTGACGGATATCATCCTGTACTTTGCCAATACAGAAAGTACGGATTTTGACGCCTTGGTGGAAAAAATTGGTGCAGAAAAGATCATGGAAGTGACCCGTGTCCTGCCCGATGCGTCCTATTCTCTGTCCAAAATGCTCTATACAGAGAAAACCGTCACAGAGCCTGTCTGGAAATATCTGTTTGTGGCAGCTTATCTATCCTTCTGCTTCTCCGGTGAAGCAGTCTGCGATGAGTCTCTGGCCTGCCGCAGCCTTTTGTATGATGTAAAGAACCATTGCTGGTCCAAGGAACTGGTCGAAGCTGCCGGTATCCAGATTGAGCAGCTGCCGGAAGTGAAGACTGCCGGTTCCGTGGTGGGCAAGCTCCTTCCCGAAGTGGCAAAGCAGCTGGGCCTTTCCGAAGATGTGAAGATCGTCAGCGGCTGCCATGACCAGATCGTCAATGCCCTTGGCGCAGGTGTCTGCGCACCGGGCGAGGCCGTGGATACTACCGGCACCGTGGAGTGTATTACTCCCTTGTTTGCCGAAATGCCCGGCATGAACTTTGTGGAAAACAACTTTGCCTGCGTGCCCTATCTGGATGAGCTGGGCTATGTGACTTATGCCTATAATGTCTCCGGCGGCGCTGTGGTCAAATGGTACCGGGATGCTCTGGCAGCCCACCTGCGGCAGCAGGCAGCAGAGGAAAACTGCAGCATCTATGACCTGCTGAACCGGGTCTGCCCTGCAGAACCCACCAAGCTGCTGGTTCTGCCTTTCTTCCAGGGCATGGGCGGTACACCCGAAGTGGACCCCAATGCCACCGGTTTGATCGCAGGTCTCACTACCGGCACCACTCTGCCGGAGATCTACCGTGCCATTCTGGAAGGTCTCTGTTTCGAAATGCAGTACAATCTGGAAAAACTGGGCGAAGGCATGGTCAACCCCACCCGGCTCTATGCCTGCGGCGGTGGTGCCAGATCCAAGGTCTGGCTGCAGATCAAGGCCGATGTCTGGGGCAGAGAGATCGTCCCCGTGGAGACGGAGGAGACCGGCGCTCTGGGCAGTGCCATTCTGGGCTTTGCCGCCGTCACCGGTGCAGAGAGCATCTGCAAACTGGCAAAGAAATTTGTCCGACACGGCGAAGCTGTTCAGCCCAATGCAGAGCGCCATGCCTACTATAAAAAGCAGTACGAAACCTATAAAAAATACCGCGAATTCGCGAAGACGATTTAGGAGGTACTTATGCAGTACAGCAAATACATCGGTCGGGAAGAGCAGCTTTCCGGCGTGGAAGAGCATCGCCTGATTGGCGGCAGAGGCGACGGTATGCGCCTGTTTGAAGTCCGTAACGGTCTGGGTCTGGAATGTACAATTTCTGCTGACCGCTGTGCAGACCTGTCCCGTGTGACCTTTATGGGTCGGAACATGGGCTATTTCTCCGCCAACGGCTATGTGGCTCCCACCTATTATGACCATGTGGAAGGCGGCTGGCTCAAGGGCTTCACTGCCGGTTTCCTGACAACCTGCGGTCTGGTGGCTGTTGGCAGCCCCTGCGTGGACGAAGGCGAGGCACTGCCGCTCCACGGCAGCATTTCCAACACCCCTGCCGAGCACATCTGGTGGCACCGGGAAGCCGATGCCCTGGTAGTGGAAGCGGACATCAACGATGCCGGTATCTTCAGTCGTAAGCTGCGGATGCACCGTCAGATCAAGTTCTCCACCAAGGAGAACAAGGTGACCCTCACCGACACTGTGGAAAATGTGGGCGACACCGAAAGTCCCATCATGATCCTCTATCATATGAATATGGGTTACCCCCTGCTCAGTGAAAAGGCAGAGGTCTCCATCCCCTCCGACCGGGTCATTCCCCGGAACGAGAAGGCAGCTTCCAATATCGATACCCATCTGCAGATGCTGGAGCCCACGGACGGCTATGAAGAAGAGTGCTTCTTCCATGAGTTTGATAAGGAAGGCAAGGCTTCTATTTACAATCCCGAGATCGGTCTGGGTCTGACCATCACCTTTGATCCCAAGGTTCTGGATCGGTTCTGTGAGTGGAAGATGATGGGCAGCCACGACTATGTTCTGGGTCTGGAACCCGGCAACAGCACGCCCGAAGGCCGTGATGTCCTGCGTCAGAAGGGTCAGCTCCACTTCATCAAGCCCGGTGAGCAGAAGGAATACTCCTTCACCGTTGATTTCTTTGAAAAATGATAAAAAGTGCGTCACCACGGTGACGCACTTTTTTAATGACAGAAGTAAATGCGTGTGTTATGATAAGAAAAAAGCAAAAGGGGAGTATATGATGAAACTTTCCGTCTTCATGGCACCGCAGTCTTTTACTTCTTACAGCCAATTGATCGACTTTTGCGTAAAAAATCGCATTACCGGTCTGGAACTGTTCCCCATGTTTGAGCTGGAAAACAGCACACCGGAGAAGGCAAAAGCCGTTGCCGATGAAGCAAGGGCAAAGGGTCTGGAGATCACCTGTTTTTCTGCCGGTGTGGATCTGGCAGCCAACGACGGCATCGACCGGGTCTCTCAGCTGAAAAACTGGGTGGACTGTGCTGCTGCCGCCGGAAGTCCTTATCTGCATCATACGCTGGCATTGAGCCTGACCCCCTCTTACGGTGCTGTGACCTTCCGTGATATCAAGGACCGGGTGACCCCCAAAGCCAGAGAGGTCTTTGACTATGCTGCCGACAAGGGGGTTCTGTGCCTCTATGAGGATCAGGGCCTTTACTGCAACGGTGCTGCCAGATTTGGCGATTTTCTTGGACAGCTGGACCGTCCTGCCGGTGTCTGTCTGGATCTGGGCAACTGCCTGTTTGTGGATGAAATGCCCGAGAAGTGCGCCGGTCTGTTCCTGCCCCTCATCAAGCATGTCCATCTGAAGGATTATCTGGTTCGTCCTGCCTCCATGCCCCATCCCGGTGAGGGCTGTTATGTCTCTGCCGAAGGAAACTATCTCATTGAAATGCCCATGGGTCGCGGCTCTGTGAATTTTGAAACGGTCTTTGCTATGCTCCTGCGGCAGGGTTATGACGGCTGGTTCTCCACAGAGTATGCCGGCCCCGGTGATGTGGAGGCACTGGAGCTTGGCATCCGCAATGTCCGCCGTTATTATGAAAATGCTTGCCGCACCGCTGCCATTGCCGGCACATCGGAGCTGCTTTCCGCAGAATAAAATTGACATTTGGCGAGTTTTTCGGTAAAATTAAGAACATCTTGAAGAAAAATAGGGAGTTGTGTCTATGAAACGGATGGATTACATCAGCTGGGATGAATACTTCATGGGTATTGCCATGCTGGCTGCAAGAAGAAGCAAAGACCCCAGTACGCAGGTAGGTGCCTGTATTGTATCTGCCGATAATATCATCATTTCCACCGGCTATAACGGTATGCCCAAGGGCTGTTCCGATGACGAATTCCCCTGGGATCGGGAAGGCGCAGAGACCAAATATCCCTTCGTGGTTCATGCGGAGCTGAATGCCATTCTCAACGCCAACGGCCGTGACCTGCGCGGCAGCCGGATCTATGTGGCGCTGTTTCCCTGCAACGAATGTGCCAAGGCCATCATCCAGAGCGGTATCAAAGAAGTGCTGTACCTGTCCGACAAGTATGCAACTACTCCCGGCACCCTCGCCTCCAAGCGGATGCTGGATGCAGCCGGTGTCAAGTATACGCAGCTGAACCCCACGCTGGAGAGCATTACCCTGGACTTTGTCCCCGAAGAGAATAAAAAGTAAAATTTTCCGAAGTGCACCCGACCGATGTGTTTGGGTGCACTTTTTTTATTTAAAACATTATGTTGAAATATACAGAAAATTGTGATAAAATAATTGGGATTTTGCGTTTGGAAGGAAAGAACTCCCATGGAAAATAAACAGAAAAGAAGTAATTTTTCCGGTTCCATCGGTTTTGTGCTGGCTGCTGCCGGCAGCGCCGTTGGTCTGGGAAACATTTGGCGATTCCCTTATCTGGCTGCCAAGGATGGCGGCGGTGTGTTCCTGCTGTGCTATGTGATTTTGGCGCTGACCTTCGGCTTCGCTCTGCTGACCTCCGAGATCGCCATTGGC
Organism: Candidatus Avilachnospira sp.; assembly: GCA_045579045.1. Classification (GTDB taxonomy): domain Bacteria; phylum Bacillota; class Clostridia; order Oscillospirales; family Oscillospiraceae; genus Avoscillospira. The sequence goes on along the minus strand of JAZNLL010000120.1, from coordinate 5,982 downwards.
CGTAAGACCGGTCAGAGCCCTCTGACGGCCTACGGTGTGCTCCACGGAAAGTTTAAGTGGATCGGTGTTCTGGCCTGCATCGTGCCTGCCATCATTCTGCCTTATTACAGCGTCATCGGCGGCTGGATTCTCAAGTATCTGTCTGTCTATGTCTCCGGCAATGCTGCCAATGCTGTGGCAGACGGCTTCTTCACCGGTTTTATTACTGCCCAGTGGGAGCCTGTGCTCTGGTTTGTGGTGTTCCTTGGCCTGACTGCTGTTGTGGTCTTTATGGGTGTTAACAACGGCATTGAGAAGATGTCCAAGATCATGATGCCCATTCTGCTGGTTCTGATCGTGGCCATTTCCGTCTTCTCTCTGACCCTGTCCCATACGGATGCCAACGGCGTGACCCGTACCGGTCTGGAGGGTCTGAAGATCTATGCCGTGCCCAACTTCACCGGTATGACCTTCGGCGACTTCGTCCATGTGATCATGGATGCCATGGGTCAGCTGTTCTATTCCATCTCCGTTGCCATGGGTATCATGATCACCTACGGTTCCTATGTCAAGAAGGAGACCAATCTGATCAAATCCGTCAATCAGATCGAGCTGTTTGATACCATCGTGGCATTCCTGGCCGGTCTGATGATCGTGCCTGCCGTCTACACCTTCATGGGTACCGAAGGCATGTCTGCCGGTCCCAGCCTCATGTTCGTCTCTCTGCCCAAGGTCTTTGAAGCCATGGGCGGTGTCGGCATTGCTGTTGCCATTACCTTCTTTGTCATGGTCACCTTTGCGGCTCTGACTTCCTCCATCTCCATTATGGAAGCAGTCGTTGCCAGCTTCATGGATAAGTTCCATATGGAGCGGAAGAAGGCTACCGTGATCGTGACGCTGCTGGCTCTGGTTCTGGGTCTGCTGGTCTGCTTCGGCTACAATGTGCTGTACTTCGAACTGGCTCTGCCCAACGGCTCCGTGGGTCAGGTTCTGGATGTCATGGACTATCTGTCCAACTATATCCTCATGCCCGTGGTTGCCATTGCAACCTGCATCCTTATCGGCTGGGTGGTCATGCCCAAGACCGTTGTGGAAGAGGTCACGCTGGGCGGTCTGGAATTCGGCAGAGAAAAGCTCTATGTGGTCATGGTCAAGTTCGTGACTCCCGTGATGCTGGTTCTGCTGCTGGCACAGGCTCTGGGTCTGCTGGTATAATATGTTTATCAGGGTGACTTCGGTCACCCTGATATTTTTTGAAGGAATGTACAAAGTAGACAAAGAAAGCGCAAGGATTTCTTTCGTTTTTTTACGGCACATTTTCCGTCAGAACTTGACTATTTTTCCCCCATGCGATATGATAATCGACAGAGTAAAACAACGGCTGAAAGGAGCGCAACCTGTTATGATGCATACCATGGTACACAGCAAAGTTTACACTTGTTGCGATCCCGGTCAGGTCGGGAGTTTTGTTTCCGTTTCGGTTTTTTCGAAAGTTCGTTTCCCTTTTTGTGGTGCTGCTTTCGGAAAAGCCGTTTTTTTATAAGCTGAGAAGGATGTGACAGCATGAAGAAGAGATACTTGATTTTGGAAGACGGTACGATTTTCCAGGGCTGGGCCTTTGGCGCCGATGAGGCCGTCATGGGCGAACTGGTGTTCCATACCGGCGTGGTCGGCTATGTGGAAAATCTCACAGACCCCCGCTACTGCGGTCAGATTTTGATGCAGACCTTCCCCACTGTGGGCAACTACGGCATCATGGAGGAGGATTTCGAGGGCAAACCGCTGCTCAGCGGCTATGTGGTCAAGGAGTTCTGCCACCTGCCCAGCAATTTCCGCTGCGAATACGATCTGGATACCTTCCTGAAAAAGCATAATATCCCCGGCCTGTGCGGCGTGGATACCCGGGAGCTGACCAACCGTATCCGGGAATACGGCGTGGTCAATGCCATGATCACGGAAAAGCTGCCGGAGGTCTTTGAGGAGATCGCTGCCTTTACCGCAAAAGATACCGTTTCCAAGGCTACCTGCGAGGCATCCTATGTCTGCGAAGCAGAAGGGGAGCAGCAGACCCATGTGGTTCTGGTGGACTACGGTGTCCAGAAGAGCCTCATCCGTTCTCTCAACCAGCGCGGCTGCAAGGTCACAGTCGTTCCTGCCTTCACCACCGCCGAGGACATTTTGGCTCTGGAACCCGATGGTATCGTCCTTTCCGGCGGCCCCGGCAATCCTGCCGAAAATACTGCCTGCATCGAGGTCATCAAGAGCCTCATCGGCAAAACCCCCATCATGGCTGTGGGTCTGGGTCACCAGATGCTGGCCATCGCCATGGGCGGTAAGACCAAGAAGATGAAATACGGTCATCGCGGCGGCAATCAGCCCTGCCGTGACCTCAGCGGCACCCGGACTTATATCACCGCCCAGAACCATGGCTACAAGGTTCTGGCAGAGACCGTTCCCAATGCCGAAGAGACCTTCCGCAATGTGAACGACGGCTCCAACGAAGGTCTCCGCTATCCTGCCCACAAGGCATTTTCCGTGCAGTTCCATCCCGATGGCTGCACCACCGGCGCAAAGAACGCCAATATGCTCTACGAACAATTCATGACCATGATGAAGGAGGGTTAAACTATGCCGCTGAATCCGCAGATTAAAAAAGTTCTTGTCATCGGCTCCGGCCCTATCGTCATCGGTCAGGCTGCAGAGTTTGACTATGCCGGCGCCCAGGCCTGCCGCGTGCTGAAAGAAGCAGGCTTGGATGTGGTGCTGGTCAATTCCAACCCCGCCACCATCATGACCGATAACGCCATGGCCGATGAGATCTATCTGGAACCTCTGACCTCTCAGACCATCAAACGTATCATTGAAAAAGAAAAGCCCGATTCCATGCTGGCCGGTCTTGGCGGTCAGGTGGGTCTGACCATTGCCATGGAGCTGAATAAGGAAGGCTTCCTTCAGAGCCACAATGTGAAGCTCCTGGGCACCAATGCCGAATCGATTTCCAAGGCAGAAGACCGTCAGCTGTTCAAGGATACCATGGACAGCATCCATCAGCCCACCATCGCCTCCGATATCGCCAATACCCTGGAAGAGTCTCTGGCGGTTGCCGACCGCATCGGCTATCCTGTCATCGTCCGTCCTGCCTTCACCCTGGGCGGTGCAGGCGGCGGTGTTGCCTATTCCGAAGAGGAACTGCGTATTGTCGCCCGTACGGGCCTTGATATGTCTCCCATTACCCAGATTCTGGTGGAGCGCTATATCAAGGGCTGGAAGGAGATCGAATTTGAGACCATGCGGGATGCCGCCGGCAACGCCATTGCCGTCTGCTCCATGGAAAACTTTGACCCTGTGGGCGTCCACACCGGCGACTCCATCGTTGTGGCTCCGGCCCTGACTCTGGCACAGAAGGAATACCAGATGCTCCGCAAGGCCGCTCTGGATATCGTGGAAGCGCTGGAAATCGTGGGCGGCTGCAACTGCCAGTTTGCTCTGAATCCCGAAAGCTTTGAATATGCTGTTATTGAGGTCAATCCCCGTGTGTCCCGTTCCTCCGCTCTGGCCTCCAAGGCCACGGGCTATCCCATTGCAAAGATTACCACCAAGGTGGCTCTGGGCTATACTCTGGACGAGATCACCAACGATATCACCGGTAAGACCTGCGCCTGCTTCGAGCCTGCGGTGGACTATGTAGTCGTTAAGTTCCCCAAGTGGCCCTTCGATAAATTCTATGGCTCCAGCCGTGAACTGGGTACCCAGATGAAGGCCACCGGCGAAGTCATGTCCATCGCCCCCAGCTTTGAAATGGCCATCATGAAGGCTGTCCGCGGTGCCGAGATCGGTCTGGATACCCTCAATGCAAAGCCCATTTCCGAGGAAACTCTGGAGCAGCGTCTCCAACATCAGGATGACCGCCGCCTGTTCACCGTCTTTGAAGCCTTGAAGGCCGGCTGGTCTATCGATGACATCCACCGCATCACCATGATCGATGAGTGGTTCCTGGGCAAGCTGCTGAACCTGGTGGAATTTGAAAAGTCCATCGAAGGTGTGGCACTGGACAAGAAGGAATATATGAAGGCCAAGAAGATGGGCTATCCCGACAAGGCTCTGGAGCGCATCACCGGTCACGAGCTGCCCCCCAAGAAGTGGGCTTACTACAAGATGGTGGATACCTGCGCTGCAGAGTACAATGCCACCACACCTTACTTCTATTCCACTTTCGATAACTTCTGCGAAGCCCGCCGTTTCCGCCGTTCCGGCAGACCTGTGGTCATGGTTCTGGGCTCCGGTCCTATCCGAATCGGACAGGGTATCGAATTTGACTATTCCTCCGTCCATTGCGTGTGGACTTTGAAGGAACTGGGCTACGATGTGGTCATCGTCAACAACAACCCCGAAACCGTCTCCACCGACTATGATACTGCCGACCGCCTGTACTTCGAGCCTCTGACCCCCGAAGATGTCATGAACATCATCGAGGTGGAGAAGCCCGTCGGCGTTGTCGTTGCCTTCGGCGGTCAGACCGCCATCAAGCTGACCGAGTTCCTGGATAAGAGCGGTGTGCCCATTCTGGGTACCAGCCGTGACAGCATCGACCTGGCGGAAGACCGTGCCAGATTTGATGCCCTGCTGGAGGAATTCAGCATCCGCAGACCCAAGGGCAAGGGTGTCGATTCTCTGGAAGAAGCACTGGAAACCGCAGAAATGCTGGGCTATCCCGTGTTGCTGCGTCCTTCCTATGTCATCGGCGGTCAGAACATGGTCATCGCCCATGAGGCAGAGGATGTCCGTGTCTACATGGAAATGATCCTCAATCAGGGCATTGAAAACTCCGTCCTGGTGGATAAATACATGAGTGGCATGGAACTGGAAGTGGATGTCATCTCTGATGGCGTGGATGTCCTCATTCCCGGCATCATGCGCCATGTGGAGCGTGCCGGTGTCCACTCCGGCGACTCCATCGCTGTCTATCCGCCCTTCGGTATGACCGACCGCATGATCGAAAATGTGGTGGAAGTATCCACCAAGCTGGCTCTGGCCATGAAGACCAAGGGTCTGGTCAATATCCAGTACCTGTTCTATAACGGCAAGCTCTATGTCATTGAAGTGAACCCCAGAGCTTCCCGTACCATTCCCTATATTTCCAAGGTCACCGGTGTTCCCATGGTGGATCTGGCAACCCGTGTCATGATGGGCCAGCCTTTGAAGGATCTGGGTTACGGCGTTGGCCTGTACCCCACGCCTCCTTACTTCTGTGTCAAGGTGCCTGTGTTCTCCTTCGAGAAGCTGTCTGATGCCAACTCCCGTCTTGGCCCCGAAATGAAGTCCACCGGCGAAGCACTGGGTCTGGGCAGAACCATGACCGAAGCTCTGTTCAAGGGTCTGACTTCCTCCGGTATGTCTGTGGCCTCCGTCCAGCCCGGCAAGCAGCTTGGCGTGCTGATCTCCGTTGACGATCATGACCTGCTGGAAGTGGTGGGCCTTGCCAAGAAACTGGACGACCTGGGCATTGCCATGTATGCTACGCCCAAGACGGCCCTGGCCATCGAGAAGCTGGGTATTCAGGTCAACCAGGTCAAGTCTATCAAGGAATCCGACCATATCTTCGATGTGCTGGAAAGCGGCGATGTGAACTTCATTGTCTACACCGGCGATCTGGTGGTCTCCACCTATGACCATTTCCGTGTCCTTCATCGCAGAGCCATGCAGCTGTCCATTCCCTGCCTGACTTCTCTGGACACAGCCAACGCACTGGCTGATATTATGGCCAGCCGCTTCACGCAGGATAACACCGAGCTGGTGGATATCAACAATATGCGCCGCAGCCATACCCAGCTGAAGTTCTATAAGATGGAAGGCACCGGCAACGACTATATCCTCTTCGATAACCGGGATGGCGTCATCAACTGCCCCGAGTCCCTGTGTATCTCCGAGTGCGACCGTCACTACGGTATCGGCGCTGACGGTATTTGCCTCATTGAGAATTCCGATGTGGCAGATGCCAAGCTG
>JAZNLL010000119.1:0-3097 GCA_045579045.1 Candidatus Avilachnospira sp. | reverse complement strand
GCCGGCCTTGGCGGAGATGGGACAGATGACGGTGTCGCCGCCCCATTCTTCCGGCAGCAGACCGTGCTCGGTCAGCTGCTGCTTGATCTTGTCGGGGTTTGCGGTGGGCTTATCCATCTTGTTGATGGCAACGATGATGGGCACTTCCGCGGCCTTGGCATGGTTGATGGCTTCGATGGTCTGAGGCATGATGCCGTCATCGGCAGCCACCACCAGAATGGCAATATCGGTACACATGGCACCACGGGCACGCATGGAAGTAAAGGCAGCGTGACCGGGGGTATCCAGGAAGGTGATGTTCTGGTCGTTGATCTTAACGGTATAAGCACCGATGTGCTGGGTAATGCCGCCGGCTTCGCCAGAGGTCACATTGGTGTGGCGGACGGCATCCAGAAGGGAGGTCTTACCGTGGTCAACGTGACCCATGACCACCACGATGGGGCTTCTGGTTTCCAGTTCGTCGGCAGTGTCCTCATGATCGTCGATGAGGCGTTCCTCAATGGTGACGACCACTTCCTTTTCCACCTTGCAGCCCAGTTCTGTGGCCACCAGTTCGGCAGTTTCAAAGTCGATAGTCTGGTTGACGGAGGCCATAACACCCAGGTTCACCAGCAGGTACTTAATGATCTCGGCAGCGGTCTTCTTCATGCGGGAGGCCAGCTCGCCAACGGTGATCTCATCGGGGATCTTGACGGTGAGAGGTGCTTTCTTGGCAACCTCCAGCTGCAGGCGGCGCATCTTCTCCTGCTCCTCGTTGCGGCGCTTGTTGCCGGCAAACTTGTTGCGCTGCTGCTGCTTGTTCTTGTTGCCGATCTTCTGCTTGCCGCCGGAGAAATTCTGGGCGCGCTCGGAGACCAGAACATCCACACGGTCGTCAAAACGGTCGGCATTGACGGTGACGGCACTGGTATCGATGACACGGCGCTCGCGCTTGCGTTCGGGCTCCTTGGGCTTTTCAGGCTTTTCGGCTTTTTCTGCCTTGGGTTCGGCAGGCTTTTCTGCTTTGGGAGCCTCTGCCTTTTTCTCCTCGGCCTTGGGGGCCTCGGTCTTTGCTTCTGCAGGTGCTTCCGCCTTGGGCTCTTCTGCCTTGGGGGCAGGTGCCACGGCAAAGACCTGCTCGATGCTCTCGATCTGATGACGCTGGGTCATGACATCGAAAAGCACGTTCAGCTGTTCCTCGGTGAGAACCTGCTGACCGCTCTTGGGTTTTTCATAAAATTCAGTCACAAGGGCGGTGATCTCCTTGGTGGGCACACCGAAATCCTTGGCCATGTCGCTGATACGGTATTTGATCAAACTCAATATAGCCACCTCCATGAGTGAGCAATTATTTCTTGGAACCGGTGGGCTTCTTTTTGCCCTGCCGGATATTTTTTTCGTGGGCTTTTTGTTCCTTGCGCCGTTTCTGCACCCGCGCTGTCTGCTTCTGCAGGTTTTCAAGCAATGCGGCATAGTGTTCCGGCTCCTCCAGCGCCTTCACAAAGGCCAGCGCCAGCGCCACATCCGTAAAGGCTGCCATGGCAACGGCATTGACGCCCATGGCATCGCCTAACTCGGCTTTGGTGAAGGGTACACGGATCACAGGGGGTTTGCCGCTGGCCGTAAAGGAACGGGCACGGCGGAAGGAATTATCTGCGGCATCCTTTGCCAGCAACAGCAGTCTTGCATGGCTGCCCCGGCAGGCAATGCCCACCGGCTCTTCGCCGATGGCGATGTTATTGCCTCTGCGGGCAAGTCCCAGATAATTGAGGGCTTTCTGCTTGTTATCCACGGTCGCCCTCCTCCATTGCTGCCAGCAGACCGTCATAGATCTCCTGGGGGATCTGGGTCTCAAAACCACGCTCCAGCGCCTTGGACTTGATGGCCCGTTTCAGGCAATTGCTGTCAGGGCAGACATATGCGCCTCTGCCCGGTGCCTTGCCCTTGAAATCCAGACTGATACCGCCTTCCGGGCTTCGAACCACACGGATCAGTTCCTTTTTGGGCTTCATTTCGCGGCATCCCACACACTGACGCATGGGTATTTTCTTTTGCTGCATGGGTACCTCCTTCCAAGGTCTGTGCTTGTTTTATTCCTCTTCGGAAACTGCTTCTTCAGCCACTTCGTCAGCCTGAGAGGCAGGCTTGATATCGATCTTGTATGCGGTCAGACGGGCTGCCAGACGGGCATTCTGACCTTCCTTGCCGATGGCCAGAGACAGCTGATCGTCGGGAACGATGACACGGCAGGCCTTTGCCATACCGGGAAGCACCGTGACGGAGACCACATCGGCAGGAGACAGAGCAGCTGCCACAAATTCGGCAGGGTCCTCAGACCAGACGACGATATCCATCTTTTCGCCCTTCAGCTCATCCACCACTGCGCCCACACGGCCGCCTCTGGGGCCGACACAGGCACCGACGGCATCGATGTTCTCTTCCGTGGGGAACACGGCGATCTTGGTACGGGAGCCGGGCTCACGGGCGATGGACTTGACTTCCACCAGACCGTTTTCGATCTCAGGTACATTCAGCTCGAACAGGCGCTTGACAAGGCCGGGATGGGTCCGGGACACGATGACCTGAGGACCGCGGTTGGAACGGCGGACTTCCACCACATAGACGCGGATCATATCGCCTTCGGTATAGTGCTCGGTGCGAACCTGCTCGGTATAGGCAAGTAGTGCATCGGTCTTATCGCTGCCGGTGCCGATACGGATGATCATATCGCCGGTATCGGGCAGGATCCGCAGGACGGTGCCGGTGAGAATCTCATGCTCACGGGAGGAGAAGGTCTCAAAGACCATGCCACGCTCGGCTTCACGGATGCCCTGAATGATGACCTGCTTGGCAGTCTGGGCGGCAATGCGGCCGAAGGCCTGCGTCTTGACATCCACATTGACCAGATCACCGATCTGTGCGTGTTTGCTGATTTTTTTGGCAGCTTCCAGAGAGATCTCGGTAGTGGGAGTCAGGACTTCCTCCACGACTTCTTTCTGGACGTACATATTCATGGTGTTGCCTTCCATTTCCACGAATACGTTGTCGGTGTAACCGTCTTTGTCTTTTTTGTAGGCGGCGACCAGAGCCTGCGTGATCTTCTCGATCATATAAGCCT
>JAZNLL010000118.1:0-17725 GCA_045579045.1 Candidatus Avilachnospira sp. | reverse complement strand
AAGATCGCCAACTACCACTTCACCACATTGTATCCCAATCTGGGTGTCATTTATGTGGAGGAGGGTGTCAGCTTCGTCATGGCGGATATCCCCGGCATCATCGAAGGCGCTGCCGAAGGTCTGGGTCTTGGTCATGACTTCCTGCGGCACATTGACCGCTGCCGGTTGCTGGTGCATCTGGTGGATGTCTCCGGCTCCGAAGCCCGTGATCCCGTGGAGGATTTCGAGAAGATCAATCAGGAACTGGCTCAGTATTCCCCCGAGCTGGCAGCCCGTCCCATGATCGTGGTCGCCAACAAGGTGGACCTCATGGAAGAGGGCAGCGACAATCTGGAGCGGCTTCGCAAGTATGTGACGGAGCAGGGCTATGAGTTCTATGAAATCTCTGCCGCCACCCATCTGAACACCCATCGGCTCATGCAGACCGTGGCAGCCAAGCTGAAGGAGCTGCCCCCTGTGACCATCTATGAGCCGGAGTATGTGAAGCCTCTGGCGGTGGCGGGCGATTCCGAGGAACTGCAGATCGAGCAGCATGACGATCTTTGGATCATCTCCGGTCCGTGGCTGGAGCGTCTGTTGGGCGATGTGAACTTCGGCGATTATGAATCCAGAATGTATTTTGACCGACAGCTTCGCCAGTCCGGCCTGTTTGACCGCCTGGAAGCCATGGGTATCCAGGATGGCGATATCGTCAGCATCTACGATCTGGAATTTGAATACGCCCGATAACAGGAGGGGAATTTCATGAATCTGTTTTTTGACCGTTTCCCCGGCGGCAAGCATAAGGCCGTCACCTTCAGTTATGATGATATCGATGCAGCTGACCTGCGGCTGATCGAGACCATGGATCGCTACGGCGCCAAGTGTACGATCAATGTCAATTCCAACTGGCCCGGTGTGGAAGGAAAACTGACCTGGGAACAGGTGAAGGAAATCGGCAAGCGTCACGAACTGGCCTGCCATGGTTTCCGCCATCGGTGGATGAATTTTGAAAACGAGTGCTATCCCAAGGGCAATACTGTCCGGGAACTGTGGGAAGACAAGAAGGCTGTGGAAGCCATCTACGGCAAGCCCATCATCGGTTTTGCCTATCCCTACGGCACCCCTGCCCTCAATGACGATGTGCAGCATCTGGTGGAAAGCTGCGGTTTCCTCTATGCCAGAGGCACTGCCAACACCGGCAATTTTGAATTGCCCAGAGATTTCACCAAGTGGGAGCCTACCTGCCACCACCGGGACGGTGTGGAAGCTGTGGAGCGGTTCCTGCAATATCCCGGTTGGAAGGAGCCTCTGCCCCTGCTGTACATTTGGGGTCACTCCTTCGAGTATCGCGGCCAGAACAACTGGGAAGTTCTGGAGGAAATTCTGGAAAAGCTCTCTGCCTGCGATGATATCTGGTATGCCACCAACGGCGAGGTTTATGACTACTGTCAGGCTTTGAGAAGTCTGCGAATCTCTGCTGATGAAAAGTTTGTCTATAACCCCACTCTCGTCTCCGTCTTTGCGACTGTGGATCAGAAGCCGGTGGAATTCAAGCCCGGTATGAATTACTTATAATAAAAAAATTGGTCATCGAAAGATGACCAATTTTTTTATTCTTCTGTTTGTTCCGCCTGTGCGAAGAAGCGGTCGAAGGCCTTGTCCAGCAGCTTCAGATTGAGGTGCGCGGCCAATGCAAAGTAGATCAGCAGCCAAATCAGACCGCCCATGGTGAAATAGACGATGGAATTGGTGTCGTTGGAAAGAGCCAGCACCCAAGGCAGCACATTGAGGAAACCCATTGCCAGGGTCTTGGGGAAGTAGCCCAGGGGGGCCATCAAACTGTTCTTGAAGGTGTTCCAGACGGTGTTTTCAAAACGGGACTGGAGTGGGAAGACCCAAGCCACACCGCAGACCCACCACATGGCTGCAAAAATGGAAAGCACCGTGGCAGGCAGGCTGTTGTCGGCGGCGATGGTGGTGTTGAGGTTCCAGATTGCCAGCACACCGATGGGCAGATAAATCAGCCACAGAAGGGTGGCCTTCTTAAAGTTGGCCTTGAAGGCATCAAAAAAAGTCCGAACGGTCTTGATTTCTTCGTACTGCTGGATGCGCCAGATGGCATCATACAGCGCGGTGACAGCTGCACCCATGGTGACGATGGGCAGACTGCAGAGAATGGTCAGCACGTTGAGAATCATCAGGTCGGAAATCTTGTTAAGGGTACGAATGAGTTTGGAATCGTAGTCAAAATAATGGCGCATGAAATTACCTCCGTTTGTATCCTATAGAATAGCAGATTCCGAAGGATTCGTCAACTCTCCCTGCTGAACGTCCTCTTTCGACAAAATGCGGTTCAGGGTGTTGAGAACGTTCTTTTTGTTGCCACTCCAGAGTGGCGCAATCAGGTCTTTCTTGGCTCCGTCTCCGGTGAGTCGGTGGATGACTACATCTTTGGGCAGGTGTCGCAGACAGTCGGCAATGAGGCGGCAGTATTCTTCCAATTCCAGCGTTTGGAATTTGCCCAGTTCGTAATCCTCTGCCAGGTCTGTACCCCTTAACACATGGAGCAGCTGCAGCTTGATGCCATCGGTATGTTGACCAACATAGCGGACAGTTTCTAATATTTGCGCCCTGCTTTCACCGGGCAGACCTAAAATTACATGGGTGATGACGGTGATACCCCGTTTTTTCAGCGCTTCCACAGCCTGCTTGTAGACAGGCAGGGCGTACCCTCTGCGGATGGCTTTTGCTGTGTCTTCATGGACGGTCTGCAAACCCAACTCTACCCACACGGGCTTGATTTGGTTCAGTTTTTCGAGCAGTTCCAAAACTGCCTCCGGCAGACAGTCGGGACGGGTGGCGATGGATAAAACCACCACATCGGGATGGGAAATGGCAGCAGAAAACAGCTCTTGCAGATGCTCCACAGGGGCATAGGTGTTGGTGAAATTCTGAAAATAGGCAATGTATCTGCCGTTTTTGATTTTTGCGGCAACTCTGGCTTTGGCGGCTTCGATCTGGGCATAGACCGTCTCACCGCTCTGGGCAAAGGCACCGCTGCCATCGGCTGCACAGAAACTGCAGCCCCGTGTGCCGATGGTGCCGTCCCGATTGGGACAGGTCATGCCGCCATCCAGCGCCAGTTTGTAAACCTTACAGCCGAATTGTGCCTGCAAATGCTCGGAAAGAGAAGTATAATGTTTCATCGTTTCATTAAAAGACCCCACGGCTTCCATTCCGTGGGGTCTGTGCTTAAAAAATCAGATAACACCAACCAGATTGGCGTGCTTAGCATTGTCGGCGGCGCGGCGCAGGTCGGCCAGGGACTTGCCGTCCAGAATCATCTGGTAGTAGCCCAGAATCATCTGTGCCAGCTGGCCTTCTGCGTCCAGCTTGGAGACCTCGGCCAGAACCTTCTTGGCGGTCTCGATGCCCTGCTCCAGACCTTCGGTCTCGTCGATGTAACGCTTCAGACCGGCAGCGGCACCCACGGTGATGTAGGCGGGGGTGACACCCTGTGCCAGAGCCAGAGTAGAGGAGCCGATGAGACGGTCATCGGGGCTCAGCTTCCGGGCAGGATCGCCGCCAACACGCTGGCAGGTATCCTTCAGAGCGGCGTTGGTGAAGCGGTACAGCAGGTCGGTGATATGCATCTGGATACCGGCCAGATCCACACCGTACTTACCGGACAGAGCCATGGCGCTTTCCAGCATGGCGTTCTGCACCATGATGCGGACATCCGCCACATCGATGGACTGGTAGATGTACTCCAGACCCAGCAGATCGCCCAGATAAGCGCAGGTGGCGTGACCCATGTTGTGGATGTACAGCTTGCGCTTGATGTAGAAATCGAAGGGAGCGAAGGGAACCATGTTCTTGATCTCGGGGATCTCACCCTTGAAAGCATCCTTGTCCACAGGCAGGAAGCCGTAGCTTTCCACGCAGACACGCATGGGCTCGCCGGCCTTCATCTCGTCAGTCTGGACAGGCACCATACGGCCGATGGAGGCTTCCACCAGACCCACAGTTTCGTCAAACTTCTTGCATTCCTCTTCGGTCAGCTGCTCCTTCAGCATGCCTTCCAGAACCTTGTTGGCATCCATCAGGTTTTCGCAGATGATGATGTTCAGGGGAGCACCATTGGCAGCCCAGCGCTTGCGCAGACCGGCAACGATATTGGGCACGATGAATTTCAGAATACGGGCACCCACGGCAGTGGCCATGATGTCGCAGTTGGCAATGACGTCGGAAGCGGCCTCAGTGTCGTTGCCGTTGACGGCGGTGACATTGGGGGTCCAGACGTCCTCAAAGCCTTCGGTGGTCACATAGCGGACGGGGTAGGTGCGGTTTTCCTGCAGGGCCTTCACGACGGGCTCTGCCACATCGATGAAAGTGACTTCGTAACCGGAGTGGGCCAGCAGGGCACCGATGAAGCCGCGGCCAATGTTGCCGCCGCCGTACATAACAGCTTTTTTCATGATTATATATCTCCTTACTTTGCGTATTGATCGTAGAGTTTCAAACATTCCTCGGCAGTCTTGACACCATCGGAGGCGGAGACTTCGCTGAGGGAGGCGGCTGCGGCGCAGGCGCCCAGCTTCAGTGCATTGGTCATATCCATGCCGGTCTCGGCAGCGTAGAGGATACCGGCGCAGAAAGCGTCACCGGCACCGACAGTGCCCTTGATCCAGCCCTTGGGCAGCTTCAGAGAGGGGACTTCAAAATATTCGCCCTTCTCGTTCATGCCGCAGCCAACTTCGGGGCAGTGGATGACAGCCCAGGTGGAGACACCCAGTTCCTTCAGCTTCTTCAGAGCGGCAGGCATGTTCTCCGTGTGAAGAGTGCCGTCATCGTCACGGAGGAGAACACCGGTGGTCTGCTGGGCTTCCAGCTCGTTGATGACGCAGTAGTCGGAATACTTCAAAGCAGGAGTCACCAGCTTGGCGAAGCGGTCACCGGATTCGGAAACCACATCGATGGAGGTTTTCATACCGGCCTTCTGAGCACGGTGGAGGAGGCGAGCCATCTTGGTGCCGTATTCGTCGTCTGCCTGATCCAGAGCAGGCAGCAGCAGGATGTAGCCAATGTGGAAAATGTTCACATCCAGCTTGTCCCAGTCGATGTGGTCTTCGCAGTAGTAGGCGTTGCCGCCGGCATGCTGGAAGAAGGTACGCTCCTTGGTCTGGTTGTTGGACATGACAGCCGTAAAGGAAGTGCGGCCGCTGCGCTTGACCATGCCCAGATCGATGTTGGGATATTTGCTCATTTCCTGCAGGATGAATTCACCTTCGGCATCGTGACCGGCGAAGCCGGAAGCCACCAGATGCATCTGAGGATCCAGACGGGCCAGATCGGTGATGGTGTTGCAGACAGAACCGCCGGTGGAGTTCTGAATGCCTTCGGTAATATGGGTCAGCTCGTTCTGCTTGGGCCATGTCTCGATGGGATAGGTGATATCCACGATCATGTTGCCGGCGCAGCAAATGCCTTTTCTCATAACGCACGCTCCCTGTTTTTATTGTTTATCTATTTGATTATAGCACCCAAATTTTGCCATGTCCAGCCATTTAGGCAAGAACTTCCAAAACCCGCCATGCATTTTTCCATGCGATCTTCTCTATGAGGGTTTCGGAGAACCCTGCCCGATCCATGGCTTCAAACAGAAGAGGCATATCTTCGGCTCTGCCGATCTCCAGCTTTCCGTCGATGCCATCCAGATCGGTGCCGATGGCGGCGATATCCTCGCCGCCGATGTTGACCATGTGTTTAAGATGGCGGATCATATCCTCTATGCGGCTTTCCTTGTTGGTGATGTCGGAAGTGAGAAATTCGGGGCAGAAGTTGAGCCCCATGACACCGCCGTGGTCGGCAAGGGTCCGAATCATCTCATCAGTCATGTTTCTGGCGTGGGGACTGAGACTGCGGCAGTTGGAATGGGAGGCGATAAAGGGCTTTTTGCAAAGCTCTGCCACATCCCAAAAACCGCCGTCAGAAAGGTGAGACACATCCACCAGCATCCCCAGCTCTTGCATACGGATGACGGCATCCTTACCGAAATCCGTCAGACCTTTTGCCATTTCAGTTCGGTCAAAGGAATTGGGATGACCGAAACAGTTAACATAATTCCAAGTGAGGGTGATGAGCCGAATGCCCAATTCATAAAACCGCTCCAGGTTTTCCATTTTTCCGTCCACAGCTCTGCCATCCTCCAAGGTCAGCAGACCGGAGAGGTTACTTTCCTGCTGATTCTTTCGGAGATCTGACAAGTTTCCTGCAAAAGCCATATTGGAATTGCGGAAGGTTTTCACCAGAGAGGCAATATAATCATCGTCGGAAATGTCGGTATGGTATTTCGCTTTGTCATCTTCCTGCAGCATGAAAATGGCAAAAAACTGCGCCATGCAGCCGCCCTGCTTCAGCCGGTTCACATCTACCATAGCCTGCGGAAAATTGGAAATGTCCTGCCGTTTTTTGCACCATGCTTCATACAGGGTGTCGCAGTGGAGATCGATATAGGGAACCATGGCAATCCTCCTAAAAAAGCGTGCCGCAAATGCGGCACGCGAGTTTGTTTATCGGTTTTTACCCAGGAAGAACAGGGCGAGGGTACCGGGGCCGGAGTGGGAACCGATGACGGGACCGGTGTAGTGGGTAATGACTTCCGGTACATGGTACTTTTCCCGGACCAGATCTTCCAGATATTTGGCATCTTCCGGGCAGTCGCCGTGGCAGATGAACATGGTCTGCTTTTCCGGCTCGAAAGCGGAAATGCCGACCTGGTCTGCAATGGCCTGAATGGAAGCCTTGCGGCCCCGAGCCTTGGACACAACAGCCAGATGACCTTCGTCATCCATGTGCATCACAGGCTTGATCTGCAGCAGACTGCCAACCACGGCGGTGGTAGCGGAAACACGGCCGCCGCGCTTCAGGAAGTGGAGATCATCCACCGTAAACCAGTGGCACAGATGGAGCTTGTTATTTTCGGCAAAGTCCCGGGCTTCTTCCAAAGTGGCACCCTGCTCCTTCTGCTTGGCAACATGCCAGCACAGAAGACCCTGACCACGGGAGGCACAGAGGGTATCCACTACATAGATCTTCCGATCGGGGAATTCCTCCTGCAGCTCTTCTGCTGCCATGCAGGCGGCATTGTAAGTGGTGCTGAGACCGGAAGAGAAGGCCAGAACCAGCGCATCATCGCCGGCTTCCAGACAGGGGCGGATATACTCTGCCCAGAGGGTGGGGTTGGCGGCCGTGGTGGAGGTCATTTCACCTTCACGCAGACCCATATAAAAATCATGGGGGTCCAGTTCCCGTCCATCCAGATAATTGCGGAACTCATTGCCCTTATAATTGACAGAAAGAGGTGTGACGGCAAGACCCAGTTCGTCTGCCATATTCTGCGTCAGATCGCAGCAGGAATCCGTAATAATACGATAGTTAGCCATAGAAATCTCCTTATTCCAATTTCACACACCATGGTCATTTTAACATCTTTACGACCTTCGGTCAAATGCTTTTTTTATTGCATTTGCACGACAGCTCTTCTATAATAATGGTATCGAGGTGAACGGTATGACAGAACTTCTCATGAAGCTGTTTTTGAAGATGCCCCATGACCCTGCGGAACCGGGGTTCCGTTCCGGCTGCGGCAAGCTGGCAGGTCTTGTGGGCATTGGCTGCAATGTGCTTTTGTTTGCCATCAAACTGGTGGCTGGTCTGCTTTCCGGCAGCGTGTCGGTCATGGCCGATGCCATCAACAATCTTTCCGATGCTTCCAGTTCCTTGGTGACGCTGCTGGGCTTCAAACTGGCGGAACGGCCTGCCGATGACGGTCATCCCTACGGCCATGCCAGAATTGAATACCTGTCGGGACTGATCGTGGCTGCCATGATTTTGCTCATCGGCTGGGATCTGGTCAAGTCCTCCGTGGAGAAGATCCTTCATCCCGAGGCTGTAAACTTCACTTGGATCACCATTGTGATCCTGCTGGTGTCCGTGGGTGTGAAGCTGTGGCTGTCTGTGTTCTGCAAGAAACTGGGCAAGGCTATCGATTCTGCTGCCCTGGAGGCCACTGCTGCCGACAGCCGTAACGATGTGATCTCCACTTCCGCCGTTCTTGTGGCCGGTGTCCTCTCCATGCTCTTTGGCTGGAAGATCGATGGCTATGTGGGTCTGGCGGTTGCCCTTTTTATCCTTTACAGCGGTGTGGGCATCATCAAAGAGACCATTGACCCCATTCTCGGTGCCGCGCCAGACCCGGAACTAGTGCAAATGATCGGGGAGAAACTGCTTTCCTATGACAAGGTACTGGGTATCCACGATCTGATCGTCCATGACTACGGTCCCGGACGGCGGTTTGCCAGCGTCCATGTGGAAATGGACTGCCGGGAAGACCCCATCGTTTGCCATGATATCATTGATGATATCGAGCGAATGTTTATGAAAGCGCACAATATTCAGCTGGTTATCCACTATGATCCTCTGGTCATGGATGACGATGAACTTTCCTATATGCGGCGGCTGGTGGAACTGGAGATCCGCAACATCGATCAGCGGCTGAGTATCCATGATTTTCGTATGGTCCGGGGTCCCGGTCATACCAATCTGATCTTCGATCTGGTACTGCCCTTTGACATGGAAAGCCGAAAAGACGATCTGAAAGCCCTCATCGACCAGAGAGTGCAGTTTGAAGGCAAGCAGTATTATACAGTCATCACCTTTGACAGTCAGTCATTTAATTGAATTTAGACCCCATTGGGGTCTAAATTCAAAGAAGCGTTATTCTAAAAAAAGGAGAACCAATTATGGTTGTTTTGATACGAGGTGCCGGCGATATTGCCACAGGCATTGCTCTGCGACTCCACCGGGCAGGGATGCAGGTGGTCATGACGGATTTGCCCAAGCCCACCGCCATTCGGCGGACAGTCAGCTTTTCTGAGGCCATTCTGAAGGGCGAGACCACCGTGGAAGATGTGAAGGCACGGGCGGTATCGGTGGAGGAAGTTTCCGAAGTGCTGGCGGCAGGGGAGATTCCCGTGCTGGCAGACCCGGAATGTCATTGCAGAGAAATTCTGAAGCCCCAGGTGCTGGTGGATGCCATTCTTGCCAAGCGGAATTTGGGCACTAAAATCACCGATGCACCGGCTGTGATTGCCGTAGGTCCCGGTTTTACGGCCGGGGAGGACTGTCATGCCGTAGTGGAGACCATGCGGGGTCACTATCTGGGTCGGGTCATTTGGGATGGTTCTGCCCAGCCCAATACGGCTGTCCCCGGACTCATCGGCGGCTATGCCGGGGAGCGGGTGCTCCGTGCCCCTGCTGAGGGCATCTTCCGTCAGGTTTTGAACATCGGTGCCAAGGTGCAGCCGGGAGAGGCGGCAGGTTATGTGGGCGAGGAACCCATGACCTGCACCATCGGCGGCATCCTCCGCGGTATTCTCCCTGACGGAACCCCGGTGCATAAGGGGATGAAAGCCGGAGATGTAGACCCCCGATGCGAGGAAGCCCATTGCTATTGCGCTTCCGACAAGGCACTGGCTGTGGGCGGCGGTGTTCTGGAAGCGATTTTGCAAAAGACAGGAGTGTTGAGCCATGGCTGATGAGATCAAATTGACCAAGCTGGCAAAATGTGCCGGCTGCGGGGCTAAGGTGGGTGCCGGTGTGCTGGCCCAGCTGCTGGAGGATATCAAGGTCCATCATGATCCCAATCTGTTGGTGGGCTTCGACAAAAGTGACGATGCCTCTGTTTACAAGGTGTCCGATGATCTGGCGCTGGTGCAGACGGTGGATTTCTTTCCGCCCATTGCCGATGACCCCTATCTGTTCGGTCAGATTGCGGCCACCAATGCCCTTTCCGATGTCTATGCCATGGGCGGCGAGCCCAAGCTGTGTCTGAACATCATGGCGATCCCCAAGGATATGCCCAAGGAGGCTGTCCACGAACTGCTGAAAGGCGGCTATGATAAAGTCTATGAAGCCGGTGCGCTCATTACCGGCGGTCACAGTATTCTGGATGACGAACCCAAGTACGGCCTTGCGGTGACAGGCTTTGTGCACCCGGAGAAGATGCTGACCAACTCCGGTGCAAAACCGGGGGATGTACTGTTTTTCACCAAGCCCTTGGGTACAGGCATCGTGACCTCTGCCGCCAAGGCAGACTTAGTCAGTAAGGAAACCATGGACAAGGTCATGGAAATGATGACCACCCTCAATAAGTCCGCCAGAGATGTGATGGTGAAATACCGTATCCATGCCTGTACCGATGTGACCGGTTTCGGTATGCTGGGTCACCTGTACGAGGTGGCAAAGGGCAGCGATGTGCAGATCACCTTGGATGTGGATGCCATCGACCTGCTGCCGGAGGCCTTGGAACTGGCCCGTATGGGTATCCTGCCGGAGGGCATGTACCGCAACCGCAGCTTTGCTCAGGAAGCGGTGGACGAAGGCGATGTGGAGCTTGCCAAGCAGGATATGCTCTATGACCCCCAGACCGCAGGCGGTTTGGTCATGGCCTGCCATCCCGAGGATGCGGAGGCACTCTTTGCAGAACTGAAAACGGCTGTCCCCAGTGCCCAGAAGATCGGCACTGTGACAGCCTACGAAGGCGGAAAACGAATTTTCCTCAAATAGGGAAAACCCCGGAACAGCGTTCCGGGGTTTTTATCATCCCAATACGGCAGAGGCCAAAAGCAGATACAAAAGCAATGCCGCCACATCCACCACGGAGGTGACGATGGGGCTGGAGACCAGCGCCGGGTCGAAGCCGAACTTCTTTGCGCCCATGGGGAGCAGAACGCCCAGCAGCTTGGCGATGATGATGCTTGCAACCAGTGCAGCGGATACTACCAGAGCCACATTCAGTCCTACCTGATCCAAAAGCATCAGCTTGGCAAAGTTGACAGCAGCCAAAGTGATGCTGCAGAGCAGAGAGACCCGAAATTCCTTCCAGAGGACCTTCAGCAGGTCGGAGGGCTCCAGTTCCAGCAGGCTCAGACTACGGATCACCGTAACAGAGGTCTGGGAACCGGAATTGCCGCCTGCATCCAACAGCATGGGAATATAGGCGATCAGTGCCGAACAGGCCAAAAGGGTATGCTCATAGCCACGGATGACCACGCCGGTGACCATGGCAATGACCATCAGTCCCAGCAGCCAGGGGATACGGTTTTTGAAAATGGTGAATACGCCGGTGGAGAGATAGGGGCGGTCGGAAGGGGTCATAGCCGCCATCTTTTCCATATCTTCCGTGGTCTCTTCTTCCATGATGTCGATGGCGTCGTCCATGGTGACGATACCCACCAGACGGCTGTCTTTGTCTACCACAGGCAGAGCATTGAAGGCGTATTTGGAAAACATCTGCGCCACCTGCTCCTGGTCGTCATGGGTGCCCACGGACACCACATTGCCGCTCATAAGGCTTTCACAGGTGGTATCATCGGGAGCCAAAATCAGAGAACGGATGGACACAACACCCAGCAGATGATGACCGATATCGGTGATGTAGCAGGTGTTGATGGTCTCTTTGTCGATACCGACCTTTCGGATCAGCGTGATGGCCTGCGCCGCAGTCATCTGAGGCTGCAGCTCCACAAATTCTGTGGTCATGGCAGAGCCGGCACTGTCCTCCGGGTACTGCAAAATCTCATTGATCACCTTTCGGGTATCCGGGTCGGCTTGGGTCAGAATACGGGAGACCACATTGGCGGGCATTTCCTCAATGAGGTCCACG
Organism: Candidatus Avilachnospira sp.; assembly: GCA_045579045.1. GTDB lineage: Bacteria > Bacillota > Clostridia > Oscillospirales > Oscillospiraceae > Avoscillospira. The sequence continues at coordinate 6,015 of JAZNLL010000118.1, read as the reverse complement.
GCATCGTCCACATACAGCTCCTCCACCACGGCACGAAGCTCTGTGTCGGAAAAGCCTTTGATGAGGGTTTCCTGCTGCTCCGGTTCCATTTCCACGAAGACCTCTGCCGCCAATTCCTTGGGCAGCAGACGGAACACCAGAGGCAGGTTCATGTCTGACAGCTCTCCGAATGCGCCTGCGATGTCAGCGCCGTTGAGGGTTGCCAGAAAGTCCCGGAGAGAGGTGTACTTTTTGGCTTCTGCCAATTTCAGAATAGTCTCTTCCAGAACCACGTTTCTTTCTTTCAAGGGTACTTCCTCCTTTTCAAATCAAAGTTTGACAGGAGCAAGACACATTGGGGGCCTTTTGCCCTAAGCGTCCCAGCCGGACGCCATGGTTCGTCGGCCTCGTTCTGTGCCGCTACTTCTGTCTGCGTCCATGCTGTTTCACCTCACTTGTTTTTAGAATTAAACGCAACAACTATTATATGAAAATTTTGATTGCCTGTCAAGGAACGGGAGGTCAGGCAGTGTGGGTATGGGTGTGACTGTGTAGGTGTGTATGCATATGGGTGTGGATAAGATCCCCGTGTCGATGTTGATGGCTATGGATATGAATGTGATAATGGGTATGCTGCAGAGCAGAGGACTCCTTCACCATCAGCACAGTAGCGATCAGCATGATCAGCAGCGCTGCGAAGAATTGCAGCGGAGGCTGTTCGCCGAGTAAAAGCAGGCTGAAACCAACACCGAGAAACGGTGCAATGGAATAAAACGCACTGGTTTTTGCTGCGCCCAGATCTTTTTGGGCCATGATGTAAAAATGAATACTCAAGCCATAGGAAATAAAGCCAAGGAACAGGATACAGATGATCCATTTCAGCAGAGGGAACTGTTCGCCCAGAAGCAAAGCGATGATCAGACTGCCCAGACCGGAACAACTGCCTTTGATGATTACAATTTCAACAGAGCTTTTGCTGCTGATCATTCTGGTGCAGTTGTTTTCCAACCCCCAGCAGATACATGCACCCAAAACAAACAGAGAGCCGCTGTTGAATGTGAAACTGCCTGCACCCTCAAAACCCAACAGGATACTTGCCAGTGTGACAAGGGCGATGGCAAACAGCAGCCTCTTGGAAATAGCTTCTTTAAAGACAAAAAATGCGATCAGTGCGGTGGCGACGATCTCAAAATTATTAAGCAGGGAAACATTGGCAGAACTGGTACGGGCAATGCCCATCATGAGAAAAATCGGGGCAGCGATATCCAAAACTACCATAGCAACTGTATAGGGCAGTTCTTTTCGTGTCAAAGGCTCATGGATGAGCGATTTGCCGGTCAGTTTGCCGATACCGCTGCAGACCAGCAGTCCGATGCCTGCACCCAAATAAAGGAAAGCTGCCAGCATGGTAGGACCGACTTGCTGCAAAAGTATCTTGGAAAAGGGAACATTGATTGCATAGAGGGCGGCTGCCAACAAGGCGTAACCGATGGATAAGTTTTTTCTTTTCATGGCTGCTCCTGTACGGTGCGGTCAAAGACCGCAATGGCAATACCTTCTTTGACGGTGACGCTGCTTTCCTTACCGAGGAATTCGTTGCTGACCCCCAGAGGGAAACGGTTGGTCAGTTGGGCATCCTCCAGTTCGTATTTCATGTCCCGGATGGTGACCCCTTTGCAGATGTCTGTGTGGGCGAACAGGGAAAAGAAGCCTGTGTGGTTTGCATCGAAGGTCATGGTGTTGCCGCTGATGGCGGTGATGACCTGATTTTTGCTGTAAAGGCGACATTCCATACCCTGTTCCGTCACATGGGCAACGGTCTGGATGTTGGCAAGGGTGTGCTCAAAGCGTCCGCCGGTGCAGCCGTAGAGATAAAAACGCTTGAAACCCCGTTCTCTGCCCAGTTCAATGGCGGCCCAGGTGTCGGTGACATCCTTGACTGTGGGCAGAACGACAGTGTTTTCCTCTTCCGGGATGGTACCCAGAGAGTCAAAATCTCCCACCACCAGTTGAGGACGGATGCCTGCCTGCGTTAAAACGCCATAGCCGCCGTCAGCCGCGATGACAAAGTCACTGTCTGTGGGACAGAAATCCAGACCAAAGTTTTCTCCGGCGCCGACAATATAACAGATTCCGCTCATGTGGTTTCCTCCTCCGGTTCTTTCTTGGTCAGCCGGGAACGGCGGTAAAGGAGCCAGAAAGTCACAAGAACCTGAAAGGCCGCACAGACCATGAGGATCTTAATGGTCATGATACTGGGAATCGTGAGAAAAACCGTCAGACCGCCCAGCCAAATGGCTGCCGACCAAGCTCCCAACTGCCACCAGTGGTTCCACCAGATGCTGGTGAAGATCCCGGCAATCACGGCAGAGAGAAACGCTGCATAGAGCAGGAACAGCCAGGTATTGAAAGGTACATTGAACAGCTCAAAGGTCACGATCAGCACTGTTGCAATGAGAAAGACCAGCGCACAGCTCAGAAGCAGCACAAACAGCCGCAGATAGGGGCTGACACGAATTTCCGGCTTGGTTTCTCCGATGAGGTTGCCCACAGTGATGCCGTAGAGGGAGGCAATGCGGGTCAGCACATAGACATCGGGCAGACTTTCGCCCCGTTCCCACTTGGAAACGGCTTTGTCAGAGTAGCTCAGCTTCTGTCCCAAAGTGGCTTGGGTGTCTTTGTGAGCTTTGCGGTAGAGAGAAATATTTTTGCCAACGGTTTTTCGCAGGCTCTGTTCATCTAATTCCATAACAAACTCCAAATCCAGTGATTTCAATGGTTTCAAAGCCACTCTACCGGAGGTAGAGAAGAATTCTACTGCCCGTTTCCATAGTAGAATTTTCGGTAGGGTGACTTTTGCACTACCCTTTGGTAAACTGAAACCACAAACAGCAAAGCTCATTTCGGGCAGCGCTCTGATAACCTATTATACCATCTTGCTCCCCCTCTAGGCAAGTGGCAATGCGCATTCGGCACCTCACACACCATGCCGAATGCGCTATTTTTTGCCCTTTTCTATTGACTTGGAGGGGCAGATAGAGTATCTTAATGGTTGGAAAATTCCTACAAGTAGGAAAAGTAAGAATTTCGAATGGGAGGAGATGCCATGGCAGGCGGCAAGCATTTGTTGGGTCGCAGCAAGGGCTATCACATATTCGGTACCGCCAAAGTGGGCGAAAAAGGGCAGATCGTTATCCCCAAGGAGGCCAGAACATTATTCGGCATTGATGCCGGAGATACCTTATTGATCTTGGGTGATGAAAAGAACGGAATCATTGTGACGAAGCCCGATGTGATCGAGAATATTGCCGAGGAGATTTTGGGAAATCTCCGGAAAGAGGATTGATATGAAAGAAATGTATGCAAAGCTGGGCATTTCCGCCCAGGTATATGATTTCGGAGAGAACATTCTGGCCGAGCTGAAGGAGCGGTTCGAGGGTATCGACCGCATTTCTGAGTTGAATCAGGCAAAGGTGCTCCATGCCCTGCAGCAGAACAAGGTCAGCGCAGCCTGTCTGGCGGCCACCACCGGCTATGGCTATGATGATGTGGGTCGTGACCGTCTGGAGCAGGTCTATGCCGATACCTTCCATACGGAGGCAGCATTGGTTCGTCCTCAGATCACCTGCGGTACCCATGCTTTGACCGTGGCACTGTCTGCCAACCTGCTGCCCGGCGATGAGCTGCTCAGCCCTGCCGGCGGTCCTTATGATACTTTGGAAGAAGTCATCGGTATCCGGGAGTCTCCCTGTTCCCTCAAGGAGTACGGCGTCAGCTACCGGCAGGTGGATCTGTTGCCCGATGGTACTTTCGATTATGACAATATCCGCACCGCCATCCATGAAAAGACCAAAATGGTCACCATCCAGCGTTCCAAGGGCTATGCCACCCGTCCTTCCTTCTCTGTGAAGCAGATCGGGGAGCTGATCGCCTTCTGCAAGAATATTAAGCCCGATCTCATCGTCATGGTGGATAACTGCTATGGCGAATTTGTGGAGGAGCTGGAACCCTCCGATGTGGGTGCCGATATGATCGTGGGCAGCCTCATCAAAAACCCCGGCGGCGGTCTGGCACCCATCGGCGGCTATATCTGCGGCACCAAGGCCTGTGTAGAGCGCTGCGGCTATCGCCTTTCTGCACCCGGTCTGGGTCAGGAAGTCGGTGCAAACTTAGGTTTGCTGCCCAGCATGTATCAGGGCTTCTTCCTTGCCCCCACAGTGGTGTCCGGTGCTTTGAAGGGTGCGGTTTTTGCAGCCAATATCTATGAAAGACTGGGCTTCCGGGTCATTCCCAACGGGTCCGAGAGTCGCCACGATATCATTCAGGCGGTGGAGCTGCGCAGCCCTGAGGCCATGCTGGCCTTCTGCAGCGGTATTCAGGCTGCTGCCCCCGTGGACAGCTATGTAACACCCGTACCCTGGGCCATGCCCGGTTACGACAGCGAAGTGGTCATGGCAGCCGGTGCTTTCGTACAGGGTTCTTCCATCGAACTTTCCGCCGATGGCCCCATCCGTCCTCCCTATGCCGTCTATTTCCAGGGCGGTCTCACCTGGTATCATGCGAAACTGGGTATTCTCATGTCTCTGCAAAAACTGGTGGATGCCGGTATTGTAACATTGTAAATAAAGGAGAAATAAAAAGTGTCTTGGCTGTTCTTTTCCGTTGCAACTGCCCTTTTGTGGGGTACTGCGGAACTCTTCTACAAAAAGGGTGCCCGTCCCGAGGAAAAATTCTCCCATCTGAAGATCTGCATTTGGGTGGGCATCGTCATGGGTCTCCATGCCGTTTATACTCTGCTGACCCAGAATATCGGCTATGATCCCATGAACCTGCTGATCTATCTGCCGGTGTCCCTGTTCTACATTATTTCCATGGCTTTTTCCTATTTTGGAATGCGTTTTTTGGAAGAATCCATCTCTGACCCCATTGAAAACACCGCCGGTGTGGTCTGTGTTGTTCTCTTTGCACTCATTATGAAGGAAACCTACTCCGCTCTCACCTGGATCTCCGTTGCGGTGATCGGTATCGGTGTGGTAGGCGTCGGCATTCTGGAAAACAAGGGCGAGACCGTTCGAAAGAAGAAATTGGGCAAAAAACTGGCTGTTGTGGCCTTCTGCATGCCCTTTGTCTATGCGCTGCTGGATGCCTTTGGCACGTTCTTTGATGATGCCTTCTTCCTGGTGGAAGATATCGCTGCCACCCCGCTGGTGAATGTGACCGAGGCTACCATTGAAGATGTGGCCAATACCAGCTACGAGCTGACCTTCGCTCTGTTTGCCCTGTGCCTGTACATCTATATGAGAAGCAAAAAGGTCAAGTTTGGTCCTGTCTTTGCCAAGAATGAGAAGAGCAAGTTCGGTCTCGTGCCCCAGCATGGAGATAAGCTCCTTGCCGCCGTGTTTGAAACTGCCGGTCAGTTTACTTATGTGTATGCCCTCGGCAGCAACGATGCTGTGGCTGCACCGATCATTTCCTCTGTCTGCGTGGTTTCTCTGCTGCTTTCCCGTATTGTGCTGAAGGAAAAGCTCTCCTGGAAAACCTATGTCTTTATTGCCATTGTCATCATCGGCATCCTGCTGCTTGCAGTCAGCGAAGAACTGTAAGGAAAAAAGTGAGGTCAGGCACTGCGGAATATACCGTGGTGCTTGACTTTTTTGATTTCATGTATTAAAGTATTTAAGAATCAGATTCCAAGGAGGGCTATGCTATGCAGCCTATGAGCAGAAAATGTGCAAACTTTACCGATTCCGTCATCCGCCGGATGACCAGAATCGCTTTGGATAACAATGCCATCAATCTGGCACAGGGTTTCCCCGACTTTGATCCTCCCAAGGCCCTCACCGACCGTCTGGCAGAAGTCAGTGCCCTTGGCCCCCACCAGTACCCCATCACCATGGGCGCACCCAACTTCCGTGAGGCGCTGGCCCGGAAGGCCGGCCGCTTCATGGGCAGAACGCTTGACCCCAACACCGATATGGTCATCACCATCGGTTCTACCGAAGCCATGGTGGATACCATCTTCGCTTTGACCAACCC
>JAZNLL010000117.1:0-49975 GCA_045579045.1 Candidatus Avilachnospira sp. | reverse complement strand
ACCCTAAAAAAGCATCCCGGACGGATGATATCTGCTCCTGCACGACAGAGGCAGATATGATCCATCTGCGATCAACCCGTCTACCAAGGAGGTAACACCATGAACAAAAAGAACATCGTCCGCTGGCTGTGCCTGCTGCTGATCGTGACAGTAGCCGGTGCTGCCGCACTCGTCACGGCTCCGAAGGCTGAAGCCGCACCTGCAGGTCTTGTCCTCGAGGACATGCCCATCGTCCTGCCTGCCAACGCCACCGATGTGGAGAAGAATGCAGCCAAGGAGCTGCAGCACTATCTCCGTGAGATCACCGGCTCCGCTTCCTCTATGATCACAGAGAGCGTGCCTGTGGACTCCGCCATTTACATTGGCGCAACCGAATTTGCCGAATTAAACAATGTCACCTATACCGACAACAACGGCATGGGTGAAGGCTGGACCATCAAAGCCATTGGCAACAGCCTGGTCATCACCGGCGGTGAGACCAGAGGTGCCCTCTACGGTGTCTACCACCTGTTGGAGGACGAGCTGGGTGTCCACTGGTGGAATATGTGGGAAGAGTATGTCCCCGAAATGGAAGACGCTGTTCTGCCTCTCGGCTTTGAAAAAAGCGGTGAACCCGCCTTTGCCTACCGGGATATCTATTCCGATGAAAGACCCACCCATTTGACCTATGTCCGCAACCGTATCAACGGCTTTGCATCCAATCCTCCTGCCGGTTTCGGCGGCGAGATCTATTACGGACAGCCCTACCATGTCCATACCTTCAACCGCTATTTCCCGCCCTTCTATGTAGAGCCCACCTCTGCGGCTGATCTCTGGACCCCTCTGATGAACCCCGAAGGTGTAGACTGGTTCGAAGCCCATCCCGACTGGTATGCCTACGACGCCGTCAAGGGCAGACGGGTGGCAGACAAGCAGATGTGTCTGACCAACGAAGAGCTGATGTCCGTCTTTGCCGACAAGGTCATCCTTGCTATCGAGCAGTCCTATGAAATGGCCGACAAGGCCGGCAGGAACCGCCCCATTTACTTTGATGTCTCCCCTAACGACATTGACGGTGTCTGCGAATGTGATGACTGCCTTCGGGTCGTGGCAGAAAGCGGCCGTACCGGTCATTTGCTGAAGTTCATCAATGCCATTGCCGAAAAGGTGGAGACCGTCTACCCGGAGGCTTACATCGAAACGCTGGCCTATGCCGACTATCTGGAAGTGCCTCTGGATGACACCAAGCCCCGCCACAATGTGGTTCTGCGTCTGGCCAACTCCGATGCCGACGCTATGCACGACTGGAGCCATGTGACCAACACTCACATCAAGTCCCGTCTGGCCCAGTGGGCAGAGATTCTGGAGCCCCATCAGATGCTTCTGTGGGACTATGACCTGAACTACTCCCTCAACGGCGTCTTCCCCAACTATTTCCGTATCCGCAACGACTATCAGATGTTCCATGAACTGGGCGGCACCGGTGTTTTCACCGAGCTGGAAAACATGAACGACAGTGAATTCTGGGATATGAAGCACTGGATGCTCATGAAGCTCATGGAAGATCCCTATCAGGATGAGTATGCCCTTGCCATGGAATTCCTCAAGGGCTACTACGGCGAAGCCGCAGCCGACCATATCATGACCTACCTGCGCTACTGGGAAGCCATCGGCAACGAATGGACCGAATTCCAGGTCTTTGATGACAGTATCATTGATGCCGACTGGATCAAAGTGGACGATGTCATCACCAGCTACGGCTACTTTGAAGATGCACAGGCAGCTCTGGAAAATGACAAATCTCTGACGGAAGAAGAACGGGAACTGTTCATGAACCGTCTGGAAGTGGCCAGAGGCGGTCTGGACCGACTGATCATTTTCAATTTCTACGACTATGTGGATGAATATGCCGCCAGAAAGGAAGTCTTCCCCCTGTCCCGCCAGGAGATCGGCGAACGGACCATCCGTGCCATCAAGTGGGTGACCAATATGGAACTGGAAGAGGACTACACCGGCCAGCAGTCTGTACCCATCCGAATGACCTTCGGTGATCTGAGCAGCAGCTACAGTGCCTTCGCCGGCGAGACCGATGAAAAAACCGGCGAGATGCTGGACCGTCCTGAAATTCCTCAGCAGATCTATGACGATCACCCCGGCATCGACCGTGCCCATATCCACGATTACAACTATCCCAACTTCTGGAATGCCACAGTGCAGGGCATCCGAGACCTTGAAGTAAAGAAAAATGCCGCTTCCTATCCCGGCGGCACCGCCCTTTTGTGGGATCAGGAAAAAATTGTAAAAGCCAGCGGAAGTCTGTCCCATTACTACACCATCACCGAGACCAAGGCTCTCAATGCCCCCGGTCACAGCCTCTATCTGGGCAACCCTCTGGTGGCAGATGGGGAATATCATTTGTATCGGGCGGAGGATGTGGTCGTCCTCAAGGAAGGCAGCACCGAGATGGGCTTCTTTGCCGATACCATGCGTATCGGTGTCGGTAACCTCACCCATCTGACCGATGAAAAGGTGGATGTCTACATCTCCATGAAGATCGAAGGCGACCCCACCGGCACAGATCCCAACAACTATGCCAAGATGTACATCGACCGTGTCTTCATCGTGGAAGACTGCACCACCCACAACATCAACTATACCTCTGAGATCCCCGCTACCTGCGCTTCCAACATCGTCAAGGTCGGTATTTGCCCCATCTGCGGTCAGAAAGGCGCCAAGGAGATTGAAGGCACGCAGCTGCCCCATGACATCGTCGGCGGCTATACCTGGGATGCAGAAAGCAAGTGCTACAAGGCAAACTGTACCACCTGCGGTGAAGTGGAATATGACTTCCTCGGTCAGCTGCCTGCGGATCTGCTCCAGGACTTCATCTCCCAGGGCATTGATCTGAACAAGGTCCATGACTTCGGTGTGGATCAGTTTGATCTTCTCCCCAGCACCATAGACGGCACAAATCCCGTTCAGTCCATCATAAAAGACGATGAATCCCTGATGGACAAGGCCCTCCGCTGGGATGTTATGAAGAGCAACTACTACGGCTACTTCGTCATTGACGAGAACCGTCCCTGGAAGATGGGTGCCGGTTCCACCCAGTTCAACCGCTTCTATAAAAAGGATATTATCGTCGATGGCGACTACCATATCTACAAACTGGAAGATGTAGTCCCCAACCTGGGCGGCACCAAGACCAAGATGTACTTCTTTGAAGAATCCCTCCGTGTGGACTTTGCCGATCTGATTCATCTGGTAAATAAGCGTGTGGATATCTATATCTCCTTCAAGGTGGAAGGCGATCTGGTCTTCGTCCACGGCGATCCCAACAGCCCCATTTACTACATTGACCGCATCCTTCTGGTAGAGAAGTGCAACGAGCACCTCTGCGAGACCTACACCTACAACGCAGCTGCCAAGGCCTATGAGGGTACTTGCGTAAACTGTGGCGAGAAGGTCTCCCGCAATGTTGCAGGGGAACTGCCTCAGGAGTTCCTGGATACGCTGGAAGCCATGGACAGCAACCTGTTCCATGTCTATGACTATGCGGTCAGTGATCTGAACCCCACGACCAACCCCTATGCCACCCGGTTCAATGATCCCGACTCCGCCATGGAGGAATCCCTGCAGCTGCACAGTGCCATGATGAGTGCCGGCCAGAGAAATAACGAGTATATCTTCAACAAAGATAAGCCTCTGCCTCTGACCAGCGTGGTCTCCGGCAAGCACGAAACGGTGGGCTCCATTTCCGCTGATGACCTCAATGCCAACAGCGGCGACGGCAAATATCACCTCTACCGCATGCGCGGTGTGCCCATCCCCGAGGGTCAGACCAGCACCTACATCTTCGGCGGTGCTTTGACAAACTACTTTGCCGATCTGAAGTCCCTCAGCCTCACCGGCAACACCATGGATGTCTACCTCTCCATGAAGGTGGAAGGCGATGTCACCGGCATGAGCGGCGACAGCCAGCTGCCTGTCTACTACATTGATCGCATGATCGTGGTAGACCTGTGCGAAAACTACATGGAGGGCGAAAAAGTACTGGCCTCCAAGTCTACCTGCTATCAGGGCACGACCTACAGCTTCTTCTGCAATGCTTGCGGCAGAACCCTCATGCAGGAGGATATCGACAGCCGCCTGCCTCACAACTACGGCGCTTATGTCCTCCAGTCCGACGGCAAGACCAAGGTAGCCAGCTGCCAGAACGCAGGCTGCTCTGCCACCAAGACCGTGACAGTGGATGTGGATCTGCCCCAGAGAGTTCTGGACGATCTGGCAGCCAACAACATCGGTATGGAGCATGTCTACGACTTTGACGGCTTCGATAACACCTTTGCATCCGGTGTTCACGGCAGCGATACTTCCATCGTGGAAGACCCCGAATCCGACTTCGGTCAGGCCACCCTCTTCGATCTGACCAAGCCCATCTCCATCAACCCCATCTTTGCTGCCATCAATCCCGGCGGCGGCATGGATCTGGGCGTTCTCAACAAGGGCAATCTGGCCAAGATCCCCTATGAGGAACTGAAGGCCAATGCCGATCAGGGCTACCACACCTACAAGCTGGAAGATGTCACCCTGAAGGTCAACAATACAGGTGTCCTGTACCTGTTCGGATACTCCTTGATCCAGAACCATGAAACGGATTCCGTGGTTAAAAAGCTCCGGGATAAGACTGTGGATATCTACATCAACATGAAGATCGAAGGCAATGATCTGGGTCTGGCCGGCAACGGCACACAGTACCCCAAGTATTATGTGGATCGTTGGGTCATCGTGGACAAGTGTGAGAACTATGAGATCACCTACACCGATGACGGTACCGGAACCTGCACCACCAACAGCAATCTGCTCGGTGTCTGCCCCATCTGCGGTTCTCTCACCACCAAGCCCGGCACCGATGCCGCCCACAAGTTCACCAATTATGTCCGCGAACGCTACGACAAGTATACCTATGTGGCAGAATGTGACTACGGCTGCGGTACAACGGATATCAAGGGCGATCCCAGACTGAATCTGGAGGATCTGATCCCTGACGAGATGGCCGAAAATGCCAAGAAGCATATCCTCTTTGCCTATGATGCCAGAGATATCACCTATTCTAACTACGAAGGCTATATCTGGGACCACGATCTGGACCGTCCCGTCATCTGCAGAGACTACGCCCGTGCTGCATCGGATGTCTCCAAAGCCGCCAATGTCCTTACCAACGGCCTGCCGGCTTTCTGGTGGCCCCAGGGCGGCTATCCCGCCTATACCGTCGGCAGCTTCGCTGAGGATGGATCCTTTGTGACCAATGCCAACGACGGCAAGTATCACCTCTACCCACTGAAGGGTGTCCGTGCCATCACCCTGCCTGCCTATAACTACTTCTATATGTTCACCGACTGGGATATGCAGATCCGTATGCTGGACGAAAATCTGGAGCCCTACCGCGACCAGCTCCTTGACTTCTATCTCTACATGAAGGTCGAGGGCGATCCCTCCTGCGGCAGTGTCAACAAGCCCAAGTACTACATTGCCAGCTTCTATGTCGCCCAGTCCTGCCAGACCGATGACACCTGGGTCGTCACCAAGGAGCCTACCTGTACTGCTACTGGCGAAATGGTCGGTGACTGCGCCATCTGCGGCGTCAAGGGTTCCACCGTCACCATTCCCAAGGAGCCCCATCAGGTAGAAGAAGGCTGGGTCCATGCCGAAGCTACCTGCCGTGACGAACGAGTGATGCGCGGCAAGTGTGTGGTCTGTAACAGTATCGAGTACATGAATGTGCCCGGTTCCGAGTTGGAGCATGAGTTCAAGGACTATGTCCTCCAGGAAGACGGCGTCACGGAGATCGCCTACTGCAGCCTGGGCTGTGGCAAGTTCCATACCCGTTCCGCAACGCCTTCCATCAACAACCCCCAGACCCCTGACCTTCCCGTTCTCGATGCCCTGCAGCCCTTCATGCCCGTCCTTGGCGGCGCAGCCGGCGGCAGCAGCTTTGGCTTCTCCGATATCAAGGAGTCCGATTGGTACTTTGAGTCCGTCAAGGAAGCATGGAGCAACAAGCTCATCAACGGCGTGACTGCTACTGAGTTCCGTCCCAACGAAACGCTGACTGTGGCACAGGCTGTAAAGCTGGCATCTGCTTACCACGAGATGAACTATACCGGTGATGTCACCCTTGAAAACGGTGCAGGCAACTGGTACAGCTCCTACGTGGACTATGCCGTTGAAAACGGCATCATCGACAGGGGTTATGCTTCCAAGAGCACCGCTGAGATGAACAAGCCCATCGACAGAAGCGAATTCGTCTCCATCTTCGTCAAGGCCATGGACGAAGGCAGCCTGGTTGGTTACAACGATGTGGCTGACAACGCCATTCCCGACGTGAAGACAGACGACGCCAACGCCGATGCCATCTACAAGTTCTACCGCGCCGGCATTCTGACCGGTTCCGATGCCAAGGGCACGTTCAACCCCCACAGCTCCATCAAGAGAAGTGAGGTCGCAACCATTCTGAGCAGAATGTATAACGAGAACGTCCGCCGGAGCATCACCCTCAACTAACGCAAAAGCCCCTCCCATTGGGAGGGGCTTTTCCTATTGCGTAACCGGAGATTTTGCGGTAAAATACACTTATCTTAAAAGAAAGGAGCGGCGGTTATGAAGCAAACATGGCTGGAAGCAGCAAAGACCCTGCTGATCGTTCTGCTGGTCATCTCTCTGCTATTCCTGTTCGCAGCCTCCATTCCCACGGATGTGGTGCGCAGCACACCCTGGCTGTCTGCTGTTCTGAAGCCTTTCGGGCCTCTGCTGGGCTTGCCTTCGGCAGAATTGGCTTATGTCGGCGAAACCCAATCGGTACAGACTGCCGCTCAGCCTCTGCGTATCTCCATCCAAAATTCCTCCGGTCGGTATACGGCGCAATGGGATTTTTCCGCTCTGGACACCGCCTATGAGACCCTCGGCGGTCTATTGGGACAGGCTCTGGATACCGCCGACACCTTCACAGATGTCCGTTCCTTCCAACTGACCCAAGCCCTTTCCAAGCCCAGCGTCAGCTTTGACTATGGCTTCGAGCTTCCCGCATCTCTGGTGACCTCCTGGCTGGATGCAGAAAACCTCCTGTCCGAATCCGCATCGATGTATATTCTGGTTCTGGAGCAAAATGCAGTCAACCTCTACCTTTCCGGCGACACCTACCGCAAGGCACCGACGCAGGTAAATCCCGAAGAATTCTCCGCCCTTCTGGAGCAGTTCCAGCCGGACGGTTCCCGGTTTGCCTTTGAGGCAAACAGCCATCTTGCACCTTTGAGCATTCTCCCCGCAGCCGTTCCCCGTCTGGTGGGCGCCACCACAGAATCTCTGGCCGGTGTCCGCTACGTGGATGCCCTTGCCAACAATCTGGGCTTCAATCCCTATGATGCCGGACGGTACACCGACAGTTCCGGTGTGACCCATTTCAGCGAAAGCGGCGGCAGCCTGCAAATCGGAGCCGACGGCACCATCCGCTTCGCCGCCTCCACCGCCAGAATCACCGCACCCGGCAGCAGCACGGAGACCTTGGTGGAGACAGCCCGTTCCCTGCTCAATCTGGCTGTGGACACTTCCGGCACATCCGCACGGCTGTACCTTTCCGATTTTTCCCGTGAAGACGATGTGACCACCTGTACCTTTGACTATGTTCTCCGCGGAGTTCCCGTCCGATGGAGCGACGAACCTGCCGCCAAGGTGGTGTTCCATGGTCAGACCGTCACCCAGCTGACCCTGAAGGCCGTGACCTTCACCTTTAACGATCAGCTGCAGCACCTGCTGCCCCCGACCCAGACCGCCGCCATTGTACCCAAAGATGGCAGTCTGAACCTGCAATACCACGTTTCCGGCACCGACGTCACCGCCGGCTGGGCAAAATAATTTTACGCAAGGAGGTGTTCTCTTGCCGATTTCCAAGCTGAAAAATCTGACCATTCTCATTCTTCTTTTGGCCAATCTGATGCTGGCCATTGTGGTGTTCCCCAACCGAGCCGGTATCCGGCAGGAAGAGAACGCCCTCAACCAATCTCTCTGCGAGCTCTATGCCGCCCAGGAAATCACCCTCACCCCGGAGACCATCGTCGATACCACCCCTTTGTACGTGCTGGAGCTGAAGGAAAACAGTGACAGTGACCTGCAGGCCGCCACAGCCCTTCTGGGTCAGCAGCTTCTGGTGGAAGACGACTCCACCCGCTATGTCAGCGCCTACCGCTCTGCCCTCGGCCAATGCTCCATCAGCCGCAGCGGTGATTTTTCCGCCGAGCTGACCGAGCCGAAGGTCGCACGAGACATTCCCCGTGCCAGCCGCAAGCTGCTGAAGGACATGGGCTTTACCCACCTTCCCCTTGGGGATTCCCATCCCGTGCAGCAGGAGATCTGCACCGTCACCGCCACCCAGACCATTCTGGATATGCCCATTTTTTCCAACGGACTGACTCTCACATGGTCGGATCATAAGCTCATTGCCTTGAACGGCACCTTCTTCACCGGCACAGATACCCTCATGCGCGTCAGCGACAAGGCCTGTATCTCCGCCGCCGATGCGCTGGTCTCCTTTCTGGATGCCCGATACCGACTGGGCTGGGTCGGCAGCGAAGTGACCGCCCTCCGTCAGGGCTATGTCCGCTCCGAGACCGCAGCCGCCACCACCGTCCGTCTGACTCCCGTGTGGCAGCTGGAAACCGATACCGGCACCTTCCACATCCACGGCATGACCGGCGATGTGACCTCTGTTTCATAAAAAAGAAGCACTCCTTACGGAGTGCTTCTTTTTCGATATCCTGCCTGAAAATCCACCCGGTTGAGCAGTTCTTCCCCGCCCAGATACCGGCGGAGATTTTCCGCCGCCAGACGGTAGATTCTATCTTCCATTTCCGCCACATGACCGAAGCTGGCACCGGAAATATGGGGTGTCAGAATCACCCGCTCCAGATCCCACAGGGGGCTGTCGGCAGGCAAAGGCTCCGGGTCGGTCACATCCAGACCGCAGCCGCCCAGATGACCCTCCAAAAGCACGGTTTCCAATGCCTTGGTATCAATCAGACTGCCTCTGCCGCAGTTGAGCAAAAGCGCCTTCGGTTTCATGGCGCGGAGCCGGTTTTCATCCAGCAACCCCTTTGTTTCCGCTGTTCCCGGCAGACAGCAGGCCACCACATCTGCTATCGGCAGCAGGGTGTCCAAGTCCTCTATGGTGTGCATTTCATCAAAATACGGCAATTCACCTTCTGTGCGGCGAACACCGATCACACGGCAGTCAAAGCCTCTCAGCCGCTTGGCCAGAGCTGTACCGATATCACCTGCACCCAAAATCAGCACCGTCTTACCCTCTAAGGTATCCTCCTGCCAATCGCCGTCCCAGACATGCCGTTTCTGCAAGCCGTCATAATGCCGCAGCTGCCGATATAAAGCCAGAATGCAGGCCATCATATGCTCGGCAATGGTCACACCGTAGGCACCGGAGCCGTTGGTAAACAGGGCATTTTCGGGAAAATCGGAAACCTTATACCGATCCACACCTGCCCAGACCAGATGAAACCAGCGAAGCTTTTTTGCCTTTCGCAGTTCTTCCGGTCCAAGATCACCGATGATGACCTCGGCATCTTCTTCCAATCCGCAGATCAGCGGGCAGTCGCCCGCCGCTTCTTCCAGCCATGCCCGATGGTGGGCTTTGACCGGTGTTGTCACAGATATTTTCATGCTTCCTCCGGGTCGGGCAGATCCACCACAATGGGTGCATGACCCATGGCAGGCAGAAGCTTTTCCAGCAAATCCTGACGGGACAGGCACAGAGTGGACGTGCTGATGCAGGGATGGCAGGAGACGAACTCGCCCTCATAAATGGGCTTGTCCATGACCAGCTGCACCTTCTTTTCCTTGTCGTTCATCAGACCCAGCACCGTCACGGAACCGGGATGGACACCCAGCAGTTCCACCATATCCTCTTCCCCGGCAAAGCTGAGGCGGGAAACTTCCAGCTGCTTGGAAAGATCCTTGGTCTTAAAGACCTTGTCACCCTCCAGCATGAGCATATAATACTGGGTCTTCTGGCGGTTGCAGAGAAACAGGTTTTTGCACACAGGCCAGCCCAGCACTTCTTCTACCGCATGGCAGGCCTCAATGGTATCGGCATGGCTGTGATCCACGCGGCTGTAAACAATGCCCAGAGAATCCAGCAGATCATAGCAGGCCAGTTCCGCAGGGATGCGGTTCACGGGATCGGCAGCCGTACCGGCTCCGGTGTTCCGCACCGGTCTGCCCAGATACTTTTGCCGGTCAATATAGAAATTATCCATGGATATCATCCTTGTCTGATATTGAGATGTTCCGGCGTCACAGCCGTTTCATAAGGATTGCAGTAAGTGTTGACCGTCTGTGCCACCAACTGGGGATCCAGCACATAGTAGGATCCGCCCAGATCTCTGGGGGTACCGGGCAGGGTTGCTGTCTGCACCTGCCGCAGGTCACAGACCAGAGCCGCCTCCGCCAGCCACAGATAGTTGGCAACGGTCAGACTGGAGTCCGTATGCTCCAGAAGAACGCTCAGCAGCTGAGGGGATTTGGCAATGCCTTCCAGGCTGACCATCTGATTGACCAGAGCGGCCAGCAGATCTCTCTGAACGGAAACCCGTCCCAGATCCGCATCGGCATAGCCGGAACGGAAGCGGACAACACCCATGGCCTGCTCACCGCTCAAGGTCTGCAGACCGGCCTTCAGGTCGATATACAGATCCTGCGCCGGGTCGTTATAGAACATATCCACAGGCACATGGAATTTCACACCGCCCATCTGATCCACCAGCTCCACAAAGGCCTCCAGTCGGATGAGCATATAGCCGTCGGGGCGGAAGCCGATGCACTCCGCCACACGGGTCATGAGCATTTCAATGCCTTCGGCACCGCCGTTGTTGGCAGCGTAGACCGTATTGATCTTGGGAACAGAATAGCCGCCGTTGACCAGCGTATCTCTGGGAATGCTCACCAGCGACAGGCTGCCTTCTCCCCGGTTCACCGTCAGAAGCATAAGGGTATCGGTTCGCAGACCGTCCTGATCCGTACCGGCAAGCAAAATGGTGGAAATACCGCTCTTTCTGGCGCCCAAACCGCTTTCTGCCACAGGCTGCTTGGGCAGCACAAATACGGCTGCCGCCAGAGCCGCCAGAGCCAGCACCAGCAGAATTATGACAAAATTACGGAAAATATGCCGTTTTTTCGGCTTGTCCGTTTCTTCCTGTGCCACCTGTTCTGCCACGGTGGGTGCCTTATGATCCTGCTCATAGACCCATTGGGCATAAGCCTCGTCCTGATTCTGCTGAAGCTTTGCCACGTGCTTTGGCAGCTTCTGATTCTTGGTCCAATGGGTATGCTCCGGCTTCTTTTCTTCCTGCACAGCAGGCTCTTCCGTAAATTCTTCGCCCAGATAAGGGGTCAGATCCGGCAGTTCCTCTCCGGGCAGCACCGGCTCTCCCTCAAAATTCTCCCCCAGATAAAGGGTCAGATCCGGCAGTTCCTCCTCTGCCGCAGGTTCTTTTGTATCATCATCGATCAGATGGTGAATGTCATCGATCAGATGGTCAATTTCCTGATTCATTTCATCCATGCCCATGGGTTTCCCTCCCTGTTTATGGTTCACATAATATTCTACAAAATTTGTCGGAACTTGTAAA
Organism: Candidatus Avilachnospira sp.; assembly: GCA_045579045.1. Classification (GTDB taxonomy): domain Bacteria; phylum Bacillota; class Clostridia; order Oscillospirales; family Oscillospiraceae; genus Avoscillospira. The sequence continues at coordinate 38,303 of JAZNLL010000117.1, read as the reverse complement.
GAGGTCAGATTGTGAAAACGAAACAAATGTGGTATAATTCTCTTATCAAAGGAGTTGATTTTATGCGCTATGAAGCATATCTGAATCTGATCGATACACATCCGGAGGAATTTTTCGCCGTTTCCGATGCCCTTTGGGACGAGCCGGAAACCTCCTTCCAAGAACACCGTGCCGCCCGTCTGCTGACGGAAGTGCTGGAACAGCACGGTTTTCAGGTCACGCGGAATGTCTCCGGCATTCCCACCGCCTTCACCGCCACCTACGGCGAAGGCCGACCCAGCCTCGGTATTCTGGCGGAATATGACGGTCTGGCCGGCATGAGTCAGGAAGCCTGTGCCACAGAAAAGAAGCCCATCCCCGGCAAGGACAACAACCACTCCTGCGGACACAATCTCTTTGCAGGCGGTTCTCTTGCCGCCGCGCTGGCAGTCAAAGCCCACATTGAAGAAACAGGCAAAGGTAAAATCACCCTGTTCGGCTGTCCGGCAGAAGAGGGCGGCGGCGGAAAGGTCTTTATGGCCCGTGACGGTGTGTTCAACGATGTAGATGCCATCGTCAGCTGGCACCCGGAGAGCATGTACATGGTGCGCACCCGTCCTGCCCTAGCCAATGTAAAGGTCGACTACACCTTTGAGGGTATCGCCGCCCATGCCGGTGCCAATCCCGATGCAGGCAGAAGCGCATTGGATGCAGTGGAACTGATGAACATCGGTGCCAACTTCCTCCGGGAACACATGCCTCTGACAGCCCGTGTCCACTATGCCATTCTGGATGCCGGCGGCACCGCTCCCAATATCGTCCAGTCTCATGCAGTGGTGCGGTACATGATCCGCGCCACAGATTCGGAAGGTGTCCGGGAACTCCACAAGCGCATCGACAAGATCGCAGAGGGTGCAGCTCTGATGACCGAAACCTCCGTTACATCCCGGGTGACCTCCGCTTATGCAGACCTGATCACCATCCCCACTTTGCAGGCCGTTGCCAATGAAGCCATGCACGACATTCCCCTGCCCGTTCCCACAGAAGAGGAGCTGGCCTTCGGCAAGGCCCTGCAGGCCACCATGAAGCTGACGGAAGCCCAGAAGCAGCTGCCTCCCTTCCCCACCGCCGTTCTGGACCCCGCTCCCCCTGTTGCCCACGGCGGCTCCACGGATACAGCCGATGTCAGCTGGAACTGCCCCACGGTGCAGATGCACATCGGCACTTGGGTCCTCGGCACCCCCGGTCACAGCTGGCAGTCCGCCTCCCAATGCAGAGGCAGCTATGCCAAAAAGGCCATGCTCTATGCAGGCAAAGCTGTGGCAGCCACCCTGTTCCGCCTGATGGATGACCCGGCTCTGATCGAACAGGCCAAGAAAGAGCACAAGGAAAAAACCGCAGGAGGCTACATCTGCGCCCTGCCTGCGGATCTGAAACCGGAGGTATAAGTCATGATCAACTATGCCCACAGAGGTGCCAGCGAATACGCACCGGAAAACACCCTGTCCTCCTTCTATCTGGGTCTGCTGCAAGGGGCAAACGGCATTGAGACCGATGTCCAGCTGACCAAGGATGGCATTCCCGTCCTGTTCCACGATGATACGGTGGACAGAGTTTCCGACGGTCACGGCAAGCTTTCCGACCATACTTTGGATGAACTGAAAGCCCTGAAGATCACCGGAAACTGCACCACGGGCTTTTATGACCGCATCGTCACCCTTCGGGAATTTCTGGAGAAATTCTCCTGCTACGATATTTCCTACGCCATGGAGCTGAAGGGTGCAGGTGTGGAAGCCGTGACCCTCGATATGATGAAGGAATTCGGCTTAATGGAAAAAACCACCTTCACCAGCTTCCAATTTGACTATATCAAGAAAATCAAGGAACTGGATTCCGCCGCCCGTGTCGGCTGGCTGGTGGAACAGGTCAATGAAGAAACCGTCCGGAAGCTGCTGGATATCGGCGGCGAAGAGCTGGCACCGGAAGCCTGCCTTATCACCGAGGAAACCATGGCACATTGGCGCTCTCTCGGTCTGGGTGTTCGGGCATGGGGTGTTTCCAATGTATCTGTCATGAAGCGGATGTGCCGGATGGGTGTGGACGGCATGACCGTCAACTTCCCCGACCGTCTGTTCCAGTATCTGAGCAGATGAAGCAGCACCGAATTTGGGAACTGGATGCCCTCCGGGGCATCTGCATCCTTCTGGTCATCGGTCTGCACCTGATGTTCGACCTGCAGCTGCCCTTGCTGCAGCACCCTGCCATGGTGGTGTTCAATGCCGCCGTGGGCATCGCCTTTGTGGTGCTCTCCGGTCTTTCCATCACCCTCGGTCATCATCCCGTCCGCCGCGGTCTGCACGTCTTCGGCTGCGGCATGACCATCAGCCTTGTGACATGGGTCATGGCAAAGCTGGGCTTCCTCCATCCGACCCTCATCATCCGTTTCGGCGTTTTACACCTACTGGGAATTTCCATGGTGCTCTGGCCCATGTTCCGAAAGCTGCCCACATGGCTTCTGGCAGTGCTGGGGGTCGTCATCCTAGCCCTCGGCTATTGGTTCAAGACCATCACTGTGGCAGTTGACTGGCTGTTTCCTCTGGGGCTGATGGCACCGGGATTTTCTTCCGGAGATTACTTCCCCCTTGCCCCGTTTTTGGGCTGGTTTTTCCTCGGCGCCGTTCTCGGACGGAAAATTTACGGAGAAAAACGCAGTATTTTCCCGGATATTTCGAAAAATTTTGCGTTTTTTTGCTTCTGCGGTCGCCATTCTCTGCTGCTTTACCTGCTTCATCAGCCGATTTTATACGGTTTTATCCTGTTATTGGCATAAAAAAGCCAAGCTTACCTGCTTTATGTCAGCTCATTCCAATCATACAACGGCCTATCGTTGCTTACACCTTGAGATGTTTAAATTTCTTTAGTCAGATCGTAATAGATTTCGAGTACATTCTTTGACTATTTTCTCATCGGCCCTATTATATCTGTATAGTACCCTCTGCAAGATGGATTTGATTCGGCATTGTGCCGTCCCTGTCTTACCCTTGAAGGTTTTCCGTTATAAACACTTATCCCCCGGCTAAACCAGGGCATTTTCCATAAAGATCAAATCCCTCACGATCAAACGATCGTGAGGGTTTTTAATTGCGGTTTACTGATAGTAGCCGTGGACTTTCAGCAGCTCCACGATATTGCGGCCTTCAGTGACACCTTCAAAGATGCGTCTTGCACGGACACAGTCACCGACTTCTGTGAACAGGATGTTCCGTTCCTCGAAGTATTCGCGCATTTCATCGCAGCCCGTCCGGTTGGCTCGCAGACCCAGACAGATGAAGCCATAGTCGAAGGCAAGTTCCTTGGTCTCGCCATCGGCAGAGACCACAAAGGCATTCTTCTTCACTTCCTCCAGCTTGTGGCTGCGGTAGATCTCAGCATGGTTTTCGTTCAGCACCTTCATGAAATAGTCCTTGCTGAACCGATCCATGCCCATGCCCACATCGGGCATCATCTCCACCATGAATACATGATTGTTCCGCTCGGCGAAGAACTCTGCCACATCCAGTGCCACAGCACCGCCGCCGGCCACACCGATGGTCTTGCCGGTGACCTTGTCGGCATGTTCCAGATCCTTCAGAAGACCTGCAATATCGGTGATGGGAGCGGTCTCATCGTTCATGTTCTCGTGCAAACCCTTGATGGGCGGCAGCAGAGGACCGGAGCCGGTACTCCAGACCACCAGATCGGGCTTGAAGGTCTCGATCAATTCGGGGGTGGCGGCCATGCCTGTCAGACAGACCAGATTTTTCAGCTTTTTGGCACGGAGCAGCTCGTAGTCCAGCAGCCGCTGCATGCGGTATTTCATGGGCAGAGCTGCGATCTTTCGCACCCAGCCGCCCAGTTCGGTTTCTTTTTCGATCAAAGTGACACGGCAGCCGGTCTCTGCTGCGGTGCAGGCCGCTTCCAGACCGGAAATACCGCCGCCGACCACTACCACATTGCAGTCCTTTTTGACCTTATTCAGCTTATGCCATTCCTCCGTCAGGGCAGAGGGATTGACGGCGCAGCGGATGGGACGGTTAAGACCCATTCGGTGACCGACACAGGCAGCATTGCAGGAGATGCAGGGACGAACCTCGTCCTCTCTGCCTTCCTTTACCTTCATGGGCCACTGAGGATCTGCCAGCAGACCACGGCCAATGACCACAAAGTCGGAATCGCCGGAGGCGATGATATCTTCCGCCACTTCCGGCAGACGGATATTGCCCATGACAGCGGCAGGAACACTGAATTTTTCCTTGACGGCCTTGGAAACGTATCTTCTCCAGCCATCGGGCATCTGGGCAGGGTCCATGGCATAGCGCAGACCCACGGAGGCATCCACCAGATCCACATATTCCACGAAGGATTCCATCATTTTCAGAGAATCTTCAACGGTGCTGCCGCCTTCCACAAACTCATCCAGACTGAGCCGGATCATGATGGGGAAACGGGGACCCAGCACCCGGCGGATCTCCTGCAGAATCTCTTTGCAGAAACGGGCTCTGTTCTCAAAGCTGCCGCCGTATTCATCGGTGCGGCGGTTACGGACGGGAGAAAGGAACTGATCCAGCAGGTAACCATGACCGGCGTGAAGCTCCACCGCATCAAAACCGGCAAACTTGGCACGGTTGGCGGCCTTGCCGAACTGGACCACCAGACGCTTGATCTCTTCCACGGGGAGTTCTTCCGTCATAGAGCCGTCAGCCAGCTTCACAGGAGAAGGAGACACGGGTGCGCCGCCGATCCGTTCAGGGACAGTGAGAGAACCTGCATGGTTCAGCTGGACAGAGGTGCAGCAGCCGTACTTGTGCATGGTTTCATTAAATGTAAACAGTCTGGGGATGTAGCAGTCATGATCCAGACGAAGCTGGGTGGTGCCGTTGCTGCCCTTGGGGTAGTCCACACAGACATTTTCCAAAATCGCCAGACCCACGCCGCCGGCGGCTCGCAGGCGGTAGTATTCAATATGCTCGGCACTCATCTGCCCGTCAGACTCTGCCAGATTGCTGCCCACGGGAGACATGATGATACGGTTTTTCACCGTCATGCCGTTGATGGTGATGGGAGAAAACAGGTTTTTGTACTTTGCCATGATAAGCATTCCCCTTCGTAAATCAGTTGCTGCAACCATTTTATCGGGTTTGGAAGCTCCTGTCAAGTTATGGCGGCGTCATCCCGTTGTGTCATTCTACTGCCCTATTCCGTCCGCAGGTATGGAAAAATCGGGATCGGTATCTTCTCCCGGTATAGGGAGCAGCATCTCCGGATCTCTTTCCAGCCACGCATTCGGTACAGACATCCCAAAGCCGCCCGTGGGTTCTGTGATAATCTTGTCGGGATCGATTTTTATGATCTCCGCCGAAAGCTCCGGTGCAGGCGGATAACCGCAGCGAAGTGGCTGTATCTCCTGCAGCAGCCAGGCTCCCGGATACAGTTTTTTCAGTTCCTCATCACGATACTGCCCCACGAGACTTTGTACATTGCTTCGGAAGGCGTCGAACCAGTCCTGACCTGTCATCAGCACCCCATCGATGGCATAGCCTTCTCCCCATCCAAGCATGATGTCCTGACAGACCAATGCCATAATGTGTCCGACCAAATCATTTTGTCCGCCCTTCAGGAACCGTTCAAAGCAATACTGCAGGGTATGCTGACCGTAATAAGTCAGTTCCCGATACTCAATGGGCTGCGCATCGATATACGCACCGGGGTTAGAGGAATATGCCGGAGAAGACGCAACCGTTTGCAGCAGATTTTCTATCACAGCGTCAACATCCACACCGCCATACCGCACAGCCTGGTCATAACAGTTTTGCTTTTGACCCAAAATGTACTTTTGGGTATCAAGTGCATCCTCTTCTACTTCATCGGGGAACTTCTCCCGAATATCCTGTGCATAGTAACTGCCGTCCCGGGGCTGCCAGTATTCCAGCAGGGTATAGACTCCGTTCTCTTCTTCAAAGGTCATCACCACAGGGATGTGACTGCCCTGTGCTTCGTATAGGCCGGTATCTGTAAAGCTGTATGCCTGATGAAGTGCCAGTCCGTAAACGATGACCTGCATAGGAATGGGTGTATCGCCGCAAATGCAAAGCTCCTGCTTATCCAGAAGCACAAAGCTGGCACAATGGTACAGCCCATCGGGCTTGGAAGGCTTGTTTTGCTCCAATATCGCGCCATTGATGGCATTGGTCAGCAAAATCTCAGAATGGTCTGCGGAGATAAACTCTTCCACACCGCCGTCACGGATGTCGATTCTCGTATCGAGTGCCTCTGCCAGAGACAGATAGATGTACATGGGATCACTGTCCGGACCGGTTCCGCCGATCCAGAGTTCGAACATCTCATTGATCTCATACACCCGAATATATAAACCGGAACCGGTTTCGATATATGCATATTGCTCAAAATCAGACCATGTCAGCGCATCACCTTTTTTTGACAAAGTCAGTACATCTTCCAATGTCAGTTTCGGTTTTACGGTCACGCTTTCCGGCCCATCCACACCGCCGGTATGGCTGATCGGGTAATATTCGGTCGGTGCCAACAGCCAGCCATCGCTGCCCACCAGATTAACCACATCTGCATCTGCCATTCCTTCGGGGATGGAAAGGGCATAGATTATCTCACCGTTTTTACCAAATGCTGTGATGGAATAGCCTCTCAAATCGGTCACGCCCTGCAAAGGCTCCAGCCAAACCTTTTCGCCATTCTCAAACGCAGAGCCATCCCCATTGACAACGCCGCCGCTTGTGTTGGCACCGGATATTTCAATAGATTCTACACCGTCAGCACCGATCAGAAGGAAGTAGCCATCTTCCGCAGAAGCAGGCGCGTCTTCGGCAGGATTTGTCAGGAAGCAAACCGCCACAGCAATGCAAATGACAATGGCCAGTACAATCATCCAGAAGGCAGGCTTCTTATAATTCATCACAGATTTTATCCGCTCTTTGACACCGACTTCACCGAAGGCCAGGGGACAGGCGGCTACCATACGACGATCGACGCTGCAATCCAGCAGAGCCTGTGTATAGTCGGCTCTTTGTTCGTTTCCCAATTCCTTTATGACCTTTTCATCGCAGGCAAATTCGATATCCCGGCACAGCAGCACATAAGCCAGCCACATCAGCGGATTGAACCAGTGGATTGCAAGCAGAAGGAACCCAAGGGGCTTCCACCAGTGGTCTTTGCGGCGAATATGCGCCTGCTCATGGGCTACCACATGGTTCAGGTTCTGCGCATCCATGTGATAGGGCAGATAGATCTTTGGCTTGATAATACCCAAGACAAAGGGAGAATCGACCTGCTCACTCTGATAAATGTTCTCCCGAAGGATGACTGCTTCTCTGAGCCTGCGCCGCAGACGCCAATAGCTGACAGCGGTATACAGAATGAGAGCGGTAATGCCAAGCGTCCATACAATACTCAAAACCGGAATCCAGATCTGGAGCGGATTTGCACTGGCTCCGGGCGCAGGCGCGAGGGAACCGGCAATGATCGGATTGATCGTACTGTTAAGAGCCGGCACACCCGTTCGGACTGCCGGAGTTGGGTCCATCATAATGCCTGGGCTGATGGTTTCCGCACTGGGAATCAGGCTCAACACACTTTCGACGGAAAATGGGCAGATCAGACGCACAGCCACAATGCCCCAGAGCAGGACATTGACCCATTTGGGTGCTCTCTTCAAAATAACCCTGAGCAGCACCACAGCCAGAATCATCCAACCGGCCGATATGCTCATGTTAAGAATTTTCAGAAAGAACGAACTCATTTTGATCCTCCTTTCCGGATACGGTCGATCATGCGCTGTACCTCGTCAAGCTCCTCCTCGGAAATACTCTGGTGCCTGGCAAAGGCAGCGACAAAAGCAGGCAGAGAGCCTTCAAAGGTCTTCTCCACCAGTTCACCGATCTCATAAGCCTGTACTGCGTCTTTGGAGACCAGAGAAGTGACGGTGCCCCCTTCATTTTTCAGAACACCCTTCTCGCCCAGCCGCTTGATGACGGTATAGGTCGTAGTCCGTTTCCAGCCCAGCTGTTCCCGGCACAGCTTTGCCAGTTCCACAGCCGTCACCGGCTCTTGCTCCCACATAATCAGACAAAAGCGATACTCGCCTTCATGAATTTTCGGAATATCCATCATGCGCCTCCTTGTCTACTGTTGTAGACTTCTCGCTTTTAGTCTACAGCAGTAGACGACTGTTGTCAACCTCATTTTTTTGAATCAAAAAGCCTCACGATCCTTTGATCGCGAGGCTTTTGCACTTAGCTTTCTCCGAAATAGGCTTCTTCCGACAGTTCTTCCAGAATGGCTGCCAGTTTTGCATTGACTGTATCGAAGTCCGTTACGGCGTCCATGATCTGATCGTAAGCCGTGTTCTTGCCGGCAGACATGAGCTGCCCGGCAAGCTCCGCCACTTCCTGCGCATGGGCATCGTTATGGGTGACCAGATATTTCATCATGACCAGCAGTTCCTCCATAGGCGTGGAGCCTGCGGCAGGCTGATGGTCATGGGCTTCATCGCCGTGGGTATGGCAATGGGTCAGACCGCCGTGGCTGTGGAGAACACCCGTGTGGATATGATCCAAGGGGTCCCGCTTCACACCGCTGAGCTGATACATCCGGCTGTTGGAGATCATGATCTCCACATCGAAATAGGGGTCAAAAAGCCGCTTGAGGCTGTCCGCCGCCATGAGTCCGTTGGAGACCTTACTGGCAGGTCCGTTGTGGTGGTTATCAATGGCGGCACGGCTCATGCCATGGGCGATGGTCAGCCGCCCGTCCTCCTTCAGAAGCCCTGCCAGCACCTTGATGAGCCGCTTGGGCTTGGGGAAATGAGGGAAAGCATTATAGACCACGATCCGGTCAAACTTCCGGTCAAAGGCATATTCCTCCACATCGCCGCAGAGCACCTGCACCCGGGCCTCTCCGGCGAATTTTTCGGCGGCGATCTTCGCCATCTCGGGAGCAATATCAATGCCGGTGACGGAGGCTGCGCCCCGCTCCAGATAATAGGGGAACATGACTCCGGTGCCGCAGGCCACATCCAGAATGTCCATACCTGCGCCCACTTCGGCATTGTCCAAAATCTTTCCAATGATCTCGTCACTTTTGATCATCTCCGCATCCCATGTGGAGGCACAGCGGTCAAAGAACTCGATCACATCGCTTTTATTCATAGGTGATATCCTTTCATTGGAAGAAGGTTTCCGTATCGATCTTCTGATAGCCGCCGAAGCTGGAGGGACAGGCGAAAATTTCCTCTGCCAGCTCCATGCCCAAGAAGGCCTGGGTGACCTCGTTGGTCTTTTCCGTCAGATCGATATCGGCAAAGGCATCGGGATAGACGGTCTTGGCAATGAACCAAGTGTTAATGAGAACGATCTCATAGTTGGTATAGTAGGCATTATAGGCCATTTCCAGATAGACTTCGCCGTTCTGCCATGCCTTGCAGGTGTCGAACATGGCGGGATCTTCGGCATAGAGGGGCTTGATATTCTTGACGGCGGCGGCATCCATGATGATCAGATCCATCTGCTCGCCCAGTTCCACGAATTTTTCTTCCTCAATGGGGCCGATGCCTTCCATACCCAGACCGCTGACCGCATTCTTGATGCCTGCGATCTCGAAGGACACATAGTTCTCGGCGGTGGTCAGATGGTCGGTGGTGCCCCAGTTGCCCAGACCGCAGATATAGACGGAGGGCTTGTCATCTTCGGGGATGTCAGCGACTCTGGCGGAGATCTCCGCGGCTTCGTCTTTCACAAACTGCACCAGCTGAGCGGCTTTTTCTTCCTTGCCGAAGAGCTTGCCCAGCAGTTCCATGGAGCCGTAGAATTCCTCACCGAAGACACCCTGGGGGCCGGTGCTGAGGGTGATGACAGGCACACCCAGCTGCTCCTGCAGGGCATCGGACTTTTCCACATCTTCAAACTCGGAGATGACGATATCCGGGTTGCAGGCAAGGATCTTTTCTGCCTCTGCAGCCTGCGCCATGGGGCCGCCAACACCGCAGGAAGGCAGGGTATTGAAGGTCTCGCCAAAGGCCAGCACATAGGGTCTGGCAACGGAATCGAACATGGCAGGACGCTGTTCCAGCGTGGTGTTGTCAATATCTTCCACACCGCAGAGCAGGGCTGCATCGCCGATGTAGCTGTACATTCTCAAGGCACCTGCACCGATGCAGACCACTCTTTCATAGCTGCCGGGGGTGACAGCCACTTCCCGACCGATCATATCGGTGACGGTGACTTCCTCCGCTGCCTCCTGCTGCACTTCCTGCACGCCGCAGCCGCAGAGCATGACCAATGCCAATACCAATGCCAGTAATCTCTTAATTTTCATTGTGCCAGCCTCCTAAAATCACTTTTTGGTTATCGATTTCCACAATTCTGACATTCATGTCAAAAATGTCTTTGATGACTGCTTCCGTGACGGTCTCCCTGCCGCCGGCATATTTGACCATGCCGTCTTTCATGAAGAAGAACCGATCACCGAAATAAAGGGCCTGATTGAGGTCGTGGAGAGAGGCGAGAATGCTGATATTCTTCTCCCTTGCCAGCTTCTTTGCTTCCTCCATAATGAGCTGCTCATTGGCAATATCCAGATTGCCCGTAGGCTCATCGAAGACCATCAGCTTGGGCTCCTGCGCCATGGCACGGGCAATGGCGATTTTCTGCTTTTCACCGCCGGAGAGTTCCTCTGCGCTGCGGTCTGCAAAATCCAGAAGCTGCATATCTTCCAGAATTTTCTCCACAGCTTCGTAGTCTTCCCGACCGGCCTTCATGCCGAAATAGGACACCCTGCCCATGAGTACGGAATCCAGCACACTCAGGTCGCCGAAATGGATATGCTGAGGCACATAAGCCACCAGCCGTGCCCGTTCCCTGCGCCTCATTTTCAAAAGGTTTTCCCCACCGAAGCAGATGGAGCCGGTCTCCGGTTTTTCAATGCCCAGAATGTTCTTGAAGAGGGTGGTCTTGCCGCAGCCGTTTTTGCCCAGTAGAATACCGATCTCGCCCTGTTTCAGTTCCAGCGCAGCGCCGTTCAGCACAGAATTTCCGCTTTTACCGTAGCGGAAATGCAAATTTTCAACTTTCAGCATTTGTGGTTCTCCTTTCCCCCGAAGATGATGGCAATGAAGAAAGGAGCGCCCAGCAGGGAGGTAATGGCACCCACAGGCAATGCAGAGCCGCTGCCGAGGCTGCGGGCCAGAGTATCTGCCAGCAGCAGGAGCAAGCTGCCGCTGAGGCAGGAAACGGGGATGGTCACACGGTGATCCTGACCCAGTAATTTCTTGGTCACATGGGGGCAGATGACGCCTACAAAGCCGATGACGCCCAGAAAGGATACGCAAACTGCCGTGATGACGGAAGACAGCAGCAGGGACACAAACTGCAATGCTTCCACTCGGATGCCCATGGTCTTGGCGGTGGCTTCTCCGCTGAGAAGGGCATTATACTTCCATGCCATGAGCAGGAAGAACACCAGACCGAGGACGACCACAACCGCCATAATGAGGTCGGTCTGATAGCGGGCACGGCCCAAATCGCCAAAGCTCCAGACCACCGCTGCGGACAGACCTACATCGGTGGCATAGAACTGCAGGACGGTGGTGGCAGCCGTCCAGACAGAACCCATGGCAATACCGGAAAGCACCACCACATTGGGAGAAAAAGACCGGACGGTGCAAAGACCGAGAATCAGCAGCACGGAAAGAGCTGCAAACACAAAGGCCATCAGGCTGGTGGCATAGGGGTTGGCTCCCACATCAAAATTGGAAAGATTGTTGCCTGTGGACAGGAAGCCCCCGGCAAAGGCAATGATGGACAGGTTTGCGCCAAAGACTGCCGCATTGGAGACACCCAAGGTGGAGGGGGATGCCATATCATTGTTCAAAGTGGTCTGCATGATGAGACCGGAGACAGAAAGGCCTGCGCCTGCGATGATGGCAGCCAGCACTCTGGGGATTCGAATCCGCCAGATGATGCGGGTGGCTGCGTGATCGCCTATGCGGAAAAGGGCATCCAATGCCTCTGAGAAGGACAGGTTGGAGGACCCCACAAAGAGGCAGGCAATGCCTATGACTAAAACAGCCAAAATCATGACGACGATGACTGCCGTATGTTTTTTTCGCTTTTTTGCAAGTGTGTTCATAGAAATATCGTTCCTTCTTGTTATCTCCGCTATTATACCGCCTTCTTTCCACCTTCGTAAGCCCCCCCGGGGGATGTTTTTTCGGCAAAAGACGCAAAAAAGTCCGGGATTCTGCGATCCCGGACTTTTTTGATTGGCGATCAGACAACCTTGAGAGCAATCAGTACCTGCAAGGCCACAAAGGCCACATAAATGCCCAGCAGAGTCACGCCCTGCCAGCGGTGGAGCTTGCTCTTGAAGATGGCAGGCAGGGTCATAATGGCCATGACTGCTACCATCAGAGGAATCTCAATGAGCTGAGAGGTATTGATGCCCATGAGCTTGCTGCCTTCCGGCACGGCAAAGGGAGAGATGGTGACAGCTGCACCGGACACCAGTACCAGATTGAAGATATTGGCACCGATGATATTGCCCAGAGACAATGCGCCATGACCCTTGAGCAGAGCCGTGACAGCGGTAACCAGTTCCGGCAGGGAGGTGCAAAGGGCAACCACGGTGACGCCCACCACTTCCGTGGGAATACCTGCCATGGTGGCGAGAGAAACGGAAGATCCCTCCAGCATATCGGCACCGACGGCGATCAGCGCTGCACTGATGATGAGGACGATCAGATCCTTCACCAGAGAACCGCTCTGTTGCTCTTCCTCCTCATGGTCAGCTTCGGTGGGGTTCTGGAAGCCCTTGCGGATGGTCATGGTCATATAGATACCGAAGATCACCAGCATGACGATACCCAGCCATCTGTCAAAGCGGCCGAAGATGTAGGCTGCCACCATATAGACAACGGCAGAACCGAAGAAGAACAGAACGGGGGTGGTGACGGTCTTGCGGTCAACCGGTGCCGGACGAATGGCGATGGTCAACGCTGCGATCAAAGAAGTGTTGCAGATGATGGAACCGATGGCATTGCCATAGGCAATGGCACCGTTCTGGTTGATGGCTGCTGTGACGGACACCATCACTTCCGGCAAAGTCGTGCCGATAGAAACCACGGTGGCACCGATGATGATCTCCGGCACACGGAACCGCTTGGCGATACCCACAGCGCTGTCCACGAACCAGTCGCCGCCCTTGATGAGCAGCACTACGCCCACAGCAAACAAAATCAGAGAACCCAACAGGCTGTCGGTCAGTCCGTTGTACCATGCAAGAAATTGACTAATCATGTTACATGCTCCTTTTTTAACACAATGTTTGTTTATTGTATCACAGGCAAGGTGGTTCGTAAAGAAATATCTGCCGCATATTGTTCCAATATGCGGCAGAATGATGTAATTGCTGTTGCGTTATGCGTCGTGCACGTAAGCCACACTCACATGGTCGCCGGTGAAGGCATAGAGCATATTGGCATAGCGGACCTTGAAGGTCAGGGTATCGCCGGATTTCCAGATCTTGCCCGTATCGGTCACATCCACGATGGTATGATCGCTGCTGCAGCCGACGATTTCCACACCTTCCTCCACGGGAATGAGTGCAGAGGCATCACCCACATCCTGCGAGCCCAGCGCCAGAATGGCACGGAAGCGGCGGCCTTTATCCACCTGTTCCACCGCCTGTCCTGCCCAGTTTTTCGTGGACTGACCCTTGGGAGCAGAGGCTTTTTCGTGAATCTCCACGATTTCTGCCGTCAGTCTGAGACTGTCTTCCCGCAGACCGGGGAAGGTCAAGCCTCTGCCGAGGCGGATATTCATGGGATTGGCAATGGTACCGCCCAGACGCAGATGGTTGATGCGCGGCGGCATTTGGTTGATGCCATCTTTCAGTAGCAGCAGATTGATGGAGCTGCCGCCGGAGATGAATTCCAGCTGCCGCCCGATGGCTTTTTCCACCGCTTCCGCACCTTCCACAAGGAAGGAGAGGTTTTCATAGGTGGGCAGAATGCCGTTGAGGCAGGCCAGATTGGTGCCTACACCCCGCAGACGAAGGTGGGGCAGGCTTTCGCACAGCTTTGCCAGTTCCACCAGTTCGGGAATGTTATCCACACCCTCCCGCAAATCGCCCACATCCAGCATGAGGATAATGCCGGGATGGGTGTTCCACTTCCCTGCTTCGGCATTGAGGGCTTTCAGCAGGTCGGCATCGGAGTGAAGGCTCAAATCTCCGTACCGGGCGCAGGCCTCCAGATCCCCCCGTGTGGGGGCACGGGTCAGCAGGGTCTCGGTTTCGGGAAAGGCTTCTTTCAACGCCTGCAGATGCTTGGCACGGGAGACACCCAGCTGAGTGCAGCCGCCATCCCGATAGGCTTTGGCGATCTGCAGATCGCCATCGGAAAATTTAATGATACCTGCCACAGAAATGCCGTTTTTGCCGCAAAGACCGCAAAAAACCTCTGCGTTGGTACGCATGGCATCCAAGTTGACATCCATGACAGGATAATGACGAAAACCCATTGTTTTCACCAGCTTTCTCAAAGCAACGGCAGCGGAAGCACTTTCCGCTGCCGTTGAAGGTCAGATCTTGATAAAGTTATTGCTCTTGGTGGTGGTGGCGGGGGGTGCGGGGTCCAGATTGCGGTCGGCAATGCCCAGAATGTCCTCGGGCTTGATCCAGGGACGTCCCTGAATGCCGGAGGTCTCTTCATGGGTCAGATAGCCCTTATAAGCCGTCAGAGAGCGGCGGATAAAGCCGTCACGGACGCAGGCTTCTTCCAGACCGTTGTTCATGATATTCAGCAGCATGGGCAGCGTTTCGCCTGCCAGAGCCACGGAAGTGGAATGAGCCACGGCACCGGGGATGTTGGAAACACAGTAGTGCACCACGCCGTTGACCACATAACGGGGGTCGTCATGGTGGGTCTCATGGCTGGACTCGATGGCACCGGGATCGTCATTGGAGATATCCACCAGAACGGAACCGGGTTCCATCAGCTTCAGCATTTCCTTGGTGATGAGGAAATCCTTGCGCTGCTTGGGCCAGCGGACACAGTTGATGATCATATCCGTCTGAGGCAGCACGGAGGCGATGGTCTCCTGGGTGCAGAACATGGTGTTGATCTTGTTGTTATACTGGTTGCCCAGAGTACGGAGCAGACCGGGATTGATGTCCATGACGGTCACATTGGCACCCAGCGCATGGAGGACGGACAGAGCACCCTGACCGACCACACCGCCGCCCATGATGACGACGTTCATACCGGGAGCGCCTGCAAAACCGCCGACAAACTTGCCCTTGCCGCCATTGATGGTCAGCATGGACTCCAGACCGAACAGGGCACCCTGCTTACCGGCTGCTTCACAGTTGGGAGAGCCGTAGCGATGGCTGTCCTCTGCGGTGATGGCGATGCACTTGCTGTCCAGAATGGCCTGCACCTCTTCGGGGTGACCGGCGGGATGGATGCAGCAGTAGATCATCTGGCCTTCCTTCAGATAGCCATACTCGGAAGCCTCGATCTCCTTGACCTTGGCCAGAAAATCGCAGGTATCCCACAGTTCCTTGGCGGTGTCACAGATCTTGGCACCGGCAGCGGCATACTTCTCATCGGGGAAACCGCAGCGGGCACCGGCACCGGACTGAACCAGCACCTGATGACCGGCGGCTACGATGGAAGCCACTTCCACGGGCGTACAGATGACTCTGTTTTCGCCCTCTTTGATATCTTTTAATACACCGAAAATCATGATTTGCTATGTTCCTTTCGAAATAACTCCTTACTCGGAGACGCGCTTGAAGGTCTTGCCGCGGAGGCTGTTGCCATCAACGTCATGGACACCGATACCGGTGATGGCGCAGACAATGGCAGTCAGGGGGCACAGCAGGGGCAGGAATGCGAAGGGCAGATACTCGATAGCGGAGATACCCAGCACACCGGAGGAATAGATGGCAGCTGCAGACCAGGGAACCAGGAATGCAAACAGGGTGCCGCCGTCTTCCAGAGTTCTGGACAGAACCTGAGGAGCAACCTTAGCCTTCTTGTAGGAATCGGTGAACACTTCGCCGGGCAGCAGGATGGCCATGTACTGAGAGGTGGTCAGCATAACGGTAGCCAGACAGGACAGCAGGGTGGTGATGATCAGGTTTGCGGGCTTTTCCAGTCTGTCGCGGATCTTATCCAGCATGACGGACAGGACACCCAGCTGATACATGATTTCGCCCAGTTCGATGGCGAAGATGGTGTAGATGATGGTAGAGGTCATGGAGCTGATGCCGCCGCGGTTGAGCAGCTTGCCAACAGCTTCCACTTCGAACTCGCCCTTGAAGCCGGAAGCCAGAGCGGTCAGAACATCGGTGTAGGTGAACTGAGGCTGTGCGATCAGAGCAACGATGACACCCATCAGAGCACCGATCAGCAGAGCGATGGTAGCGGGAACCTTCTTGATGACCAGAACGATGGTCAGAATAGGGACGATCAGCAGCAGGGGGGAGATGGTGAAGGATTCCTTCAGACCGTCCATGATGTCATGCAGACCCTGCATGGCTTCGGGAGTGGTAGCGGTGTAGCGCATACCCAGAACGAAGTACAGAACCAGAGAAATGACAAATGCGGGGACGACAGTCCACAGCATGGACTTGATGTGGGTGAAGACGTCGGTACCAGCCGTAGCGGGAGCCATGTTGGTGGTGTCGGAGAAGGGGGACATCTTGTCACCGAAGACAGCACCGGAGATGGACATACCGGCGACCAGAGCAGGATTGATCTCCATGCCGTAGCCGATGGCCATGAAGGCAATACCCATGGTACCCAGAGCAGCATAGGAAGAGCCGGTGAAGAAGGAGACGATGCAGCAGACCAGGAAGCCCAGAGCCAGGAAGGAAGAGGGGGTGAAGAGCTTCAGGCCATAGTAGATGATGGAGGGGACGATACCGGAGATGATCCAGCTGCCGACGACCATACCGACGGCGATGAAGATCATACAGACCTGTGCGGTCTTCTTAAAACCGGTGAGGATCATACCTTCCAGATCGCTCAGTTTGGTGCCGACGCAGACTGCAATGATGCAGACGGCCAGGAAGGTCAGGATGAAGGTGACCATGGTGTTCAGTTTCAGAATGGCCAGACCTACGGACATGATGCCGGCAACGATCAACAGGGTGATGATTGCCATGGCAAGGCTGACTGTTTTTTTGTTTTCGCTCATTTTTTCTTTCTCCTTTGCATTTTTGTTCAACCCCGAAGGGTTTATACACATTAGTTGAGGACGATACCGGCTTCCTTCAGCCAATTTTCGTCAATGATGCCTTCCCGCAGTTCCTTGCGCAGGATTTCGGGATCGCGTTCGGCTACGGGGCCGTAGCCGCCGGCACCGGCTGTGATCATCTCGATGATATCACCGGTCTGCAGGGTTATCATTCTGGGCTTGGGATTTTCGGAAATCACCTTGCCGTCACGGTAGACCTTGATGCTGGCTTTGCCGCCCTCCTGTCCGCCTTCCAGACCCCAGGGTCTGCTGGCAAAATGCTCGGTGGCTGCGGAGATCAGCATGGAATCGCCGCTCTCTTCCAGAATGCGGATGGTACGGACGACACCCATGCCGCCGCGGTACTTACCGGCGCCGCAGCTGTTTTCGGACAGGGCATACTTTTCCACCATCAGGGGGTATTCCATCTCCAGAGCCTCAACAGGCAGGTTGGAGGTGTTGGTCATATGAACCTGAACGGCATCGAGGCCATCCTTGTTGTATCGGGCACCGAAGCCGCCGCCGATGGTCTCCACATAGACATAGGGATTATCCGTCCGCTTGTCGGTGCCGGAGAAGAAGAAATAGCTCATGGCACCGTTGCCGGCTGCTGTGACCAGCTTGGGATCCATCCGGGCAAAGGCACCGAAGATGACGTCCGCCACACGCTGGGTGGTGGTTTCACGGTCGGAGCAGGGAGCAGGTTCCTGCGCCCAGACGATGCTGCCGGGCTCCGCCACGATGTTGATGCTGTCAAAGAAGCCGGAGTTGGCAGGAATGGATTTATCCAGAATGGCCAGACAGGCATAATAGACCGTTGCCTTCAGGGCACAGGGGGCACAGTTGTGGGGACCCTTGTTCTGAGGAGCGGAACCGGTAAAGTCAAAGGTGATCTGATCGCCCTTGATGATGACCTTGGTCTTCAGCAGCACCTTGCCGCCGCCTGCTCCGTCGTCATCCATATAGTCTTCGAAGCAGTATTCACCGTCAGGCAGATCGGCAATGGCGATACGGGCTTTCTTTTCGCCGTATTCCAGCCACTTTTTGCAGAATTCCAGATAGGTCTCCAGACCGATCTTGTTGATCAGCTCCGTCAGCTTATCGGCACCGAACTGGTTGGTGATGATCTGGGCATTCAGGTCGCCCTGACGCTCATATTTCATCTGGAAGTTCAGCATGATCAGATCAAAGACATCCTGCACCAGCTCGCCCTTGCTGTAGAGCTTGACCAGAGGGATACGGAAGCCTTCATCATAGATGGTGGGACCTTTGCGGCTCTTATCGGCATGGTGACCGGTATTGACCATGAAGGCCACCAGCTTGCCTTCATAGAAGACGGGCTTCAGCAGCACGATATCCGGCAGATGGGAGCCGCCGCCGGTATAGGGGTCGTTGGCGATGAACACATCGCCTTCGTGGATATCTTCAATTTTATACTTCTTGGTCAGAACCTCGACGGCACCGGACAGGGAGCTGAAGTGGAGCGGAATGTGCTGCGCCAGAGACAGCAGCTTGCCTTCGGGGCTGAACACGGCCACAGACAGGTCCTTGCGCTCTTTGATATTGGAGCTGTAACCGGTCTTGGCCAAAATCACGCCCATCTGCTCGGCGATGGAGGTGATGCCGTTGGAGATGATCTCCAAGGTAATGGAATTGATCTCTTTCATGTCACACACCCCTTTCCCTTACTTGCGCTCGATCATCATGTTCAGGAACTGATCCACAGTCGCCTTCTGGTTGGAGAGGACGATGGTGGTGCTGTCCATCTGTTCGATGATGGCGGGGCCTTGAATGACATTGCCGTTGTGGAGCTTATCGCGGTCATAGAGGGTATAGTCGGCATAGGTTCCGTTGCCCTTGTAGACATGGCGGCTGCCGATGACAGCTGCGGAGGGGTCTTCCCCTGCGTACTCGTCCTTGACGGTGACGGGGTAGACGATATCGCCCAGAGCAGACAGACCGAAGTTGACGATCTGGACGGTATCCTTGGTGCTGAAGGAGTACAGACGCTCATAGGCTGCGGTGAAAGCATCCCGCAGGGTCTGGGCAGAGGTGATATCCTTCATGGTGATGGGCACGCGAATCTCGTGGTTCTGACCCTTATAACGCATATCCAGGAAGTACTCACGGCTGCGGAGGGAGGGATCGATGTTTTCTTCATCAAACCACTTGTCCGCATCCTTTTCCAGGGTGGCAAACCACTTTTCCAGTTCGGCGGCACAGTCATCGGAGATTTCCATGACGTAGGTCTGCACAAAGTCGCGGCGCATATTTTCGGTCAGCAGACCGTAGGCAGCCAGCAGACCGGGAGTCTTGGGAATCAGAGCCTTCTGAATGCTCATTTCCTCCATCAGTTCGGCTGCATGGAGGGGACCGGAACCGCCGAAGGCCACCAGGCAGAATTCGCTGGGGTTATAGCCCTTGGCGACGGTGACGTTTTTGATCTCCTTGACGATATTGGAGTTGGAGACGGAAATGATACCGCGGGCAGTTTCCAACAGTTCCATATCGATCTTCTCTGCCAGCTTGCCGACGGCTTCTCTGGACAGTTCGGATTTGATGGACAGTCTGCCTGCCAGCAGATTTTCCTGATTGAGGTGACCCAGCACCACACGGGCATCGGTAATGGTGGCTTCCTTGCCGCCCAGATTGTAGCAGGCAGGGCCGGGGTTGGCACCGGCACTCTGGGGGCCGACCTTCAGAATGCCGCCGCTGTCGATCCAGCCGATACTGCCGCCGCCTGCACCGATGGTGGAAATATCAATAGAGGGGATACGGACGGGATAGCCGCTGATGGTCTTTTCATCGGAGGCTTCAAAACGGCCGCCCACCACCAGACTGATATCGGTACTGGTACCGCCGATATCCACGGTGATCAGATCCTTTTCGTTAATGAGATCGGTGATATACTGGGCACCGACCACACCGGCTGCAGGACCGGACAGCGCGGTCTTCACCGGGAACTTCATGGATTCATCAATGGACATCAGACCGCCGTTGGAGTGGTTGATATAGGTATTGCGGATACCGATATTCTCCAGCGTCTTTTTCAGATTGTTCATGTACTTTTTGACTTCCGGGCCGACAAAGGAGTTCAGCACCGTGCCGCAAAGACGCTCATATTCGCGGAACTGCTTGGAAAGGTCGCTGGAAATGGTCAAAAATGCTTCCGGGAAGTGCTTTTCCACGATCTTCTTGATCTGCACTTCGTTTTCGGGATTGAGGTAGGCATTGAGAAGCATAACGGCCACGGACTCGGCGCCGTTTTCCTTCATGTCACGGACGACTGCTTCCACTTCTTCCCAGTTGACTTCCCGAACCACTTCGCCCTTATAATCCAGACGCTCGCCGACTTCATAGCGCAGGTCACGGGTGACCAATGTGCGAGCCTTGTCCACCTGCAGGTCATACAGGTCGGGACGCTTCTGACGTCCGATCTCCAAAAGGTCACGGAAACCGCCGGTGGTAATGAGGGCCGTCTTGGCACCGCGTCCTTCCAGAATGGCATTGGTGGCAACGGTGGTGCCGTGCATGAAGCGGCTGACATCCACGCCGGAGAAGTCATATTCCTTCGCAATGACCTTCACGCCTTCCACAACGGCGGCAGACTGGTCATGGAGGGAGGAGGGCAGCTTGTATACCATCAGCTCTCCGCTTTTTTCATCAATGGCACAGATGTCGGTGTTGGTACCGCCGACGTCGACACCGATTCGAATGGTTCTTCCATCCATAAAACTTTCTACCTCTCTTCGAAAAAAAGAAACCATGGGGGTCTCCCATGGTGTCATACAAATTCCTTGGTATGATGCCACGACAGCACTCCATCCTTCCGGATGACAGTCCGCAGAATCTTTTCCTGCGACCCGGCTCCGCAGCCTTCAGGCAGAACTGCAAAACCTCGGCAAAGGCCCCTTTCACCCTCCCCCAGCCTGGTCTTTGGGGAACGCTACTGATGGACTTCGCACCTCTATCATGATACTTTAAATCATTATAGTGATGCATACAGAAAAAGTCAACATAATTTCTTCGCTTTTTCTGCAAATTATCGCAAGAATCACGAAAAAATCCCCCGGAAACGGATGTTTCCGGGGGTTCCTTTTCCCTTTTAGGGAGTATTGACGGGGACGGTGACATAGATGGTCTTGAGGCCTTCGGCGGCAATGCCGTATTTCAGCGTCAGCTGATAGATGCCGATCTCCTGCATTCTTTCATAAATGTCATCGCAGTTGACGGTACAGACCCACTCACCTGCGCTGTCATCATGGTACCATTCCAGATACTTGTTGAAGGCCTTATCCTGATCGAAGGAGGCGGTGAACTTGGGGGTGCTGTATCTCTGGGAGGCATTGTAGGTCAGGCCGCCTCTATTGGAGTCTTTGACCGTATCGGACATGGTCAGGTAAGTTCTGCCGCCTGCAGTCACATCCAGATTGCCGGTATGACCGGTGATGGTATAGGACAGGTCTCTGCCCAGACCGGTGAGGGTGAAGGTCGCGCTGCTTCTCTTGTTCTGATCTGCCAGGAACCAGCCTTCTTCCACATACTTATCACTTTGCAGGACAGGCTCTCTGGCCAGATCCTTGATCGGATTACCGGTGTTCTTATACACATTCAGCCGCAGGTAGCCCAGCTTCCAGCCGGGTGCGGTACCGCTCTTCTTCAGAGAAATGGTCACAGGGATGGAGCTTACGGCATTGGGCACATAGTCTGCCATCTTCACCAGATATTCTCTGCAATCGCCGGTTTCATGGTCATTGTCATCGGAATCCAGATGGACCTTGGGACCGCTGCCGATCTGGGCATAGACTTCGGAGTCCGTGCCGGCTTTGCTGGTATCGGAGGTCTTGACTTCCAGGGTGTACCAGAAGGAGGCAGAACCGTAGTCATCGGTGATCAGAGGCTTGGGGCCGCTTTCCTGCAGGGAGATCTTGGACTCGGAGCGGACACCGGAAGATGCCTTGTAGTTATCGCCTTCAGACAGTCTGACCCACAGATAGAAGCCGGAAGCCGTGCTGCTGTTATAGACGATACCGCTGGTCCATGCACCGGAGGAGGGCGCAGAGGTGGAGGTGGTGGCTGCAAATTCCACCGTGCCGTCGCCCACATAGTTGGTGATGGCATCGCGATTCATAATCAGGTTGCCATAGTATTCATCGTCGATACAGGCTGCTGTGGGCGTCTGATTCATGGAGCTGGGTGCCTTTTCGATCTCCAGCGCACCATAGTAGATCTGCTCAAACTTGGTGAAGTTATCGTCACGCTGTCTGGTGATCTTCACATCGTAGATACCGGCATTGACCGCTTCGGATGTCCACTGGGATAGGATGCCCTGCCGCTTGTATTCCACCACAGCATCGGACAGCAGTTCTTCCGTGAAGTTCTTGGTCACGGTTTCATAGTAGTCCGTTTCAATGTAGGTCTTGCTGGTATCCACATAGAAGTCTGCCGTCTTTCCCGTGCCGTCATAGACATATGTCTCACGGCTGCCGAAATCATAGACATCCTTGGGAATGATCTCCAGAGGCTTCCACTGGGCATAGACCGTATGGTGCTCATCGTAGATATCTGCAACGGTGCTGTCCTGCACATGGAGTGCACCGGCAGCCTTGCGGTCCACCATGGTGCTCCAGCCAAGGAAGGTATGCTCCGTCCAGGTGGGAGAAGGCAGAGGGCCGTAGGCCTCGCCCTTGGCAAAGCCGAATTCTGCCTCGGGGGCATAGACATAATGGTTGCCGTTGCCGTAGAGGTTATCGTAGGTCACCACCAGATCCTCGGGCACAGTGCCGTCACCGCCGTTCATATGGAAGGTGACGATATAGGGGTTGGGTGTCCAGTAGGCATAGATGGTGATGCCTTCGGCGGGGATGGTCTGGGTGAGCGCACTCTGACCCCAGCCGTTGGGTTCGGTGAACCAGCCCCGGAAGGTATAGCCTCTTCTGGTGGGTTCGGGAATGTTGACGATGAGGCTGCCTACCAGCTTATCCATGGAAGCAACGGCAGAGCCCTTGCAGCTGTCAAAGTTCAGGCTGGCTCTTGCACCGCTGACGCCCACGCAGGTGACCACATAGTTGGTGCAGCGGTCAATTTCGCCGAGGGTGGGATAGACTTCGCTGATGCCGAGGGGCTGACCATTGGGCTTGCGGACTTCCGCTTCCAGAACAGCCTCCACGCCGCTCATATCGGGCACGGTGCCCTTGCGCAGCTTGACCACCACATCTTCGTGGGTCAGGCCGTTGAAGGTGAACACGGCGGTGGTGCTGTCATCCACATAGTTGGCGGTTGCACGGACATTGCCGGACTTGAGTGCCACAGCCATTTCGCCGCCGATGGGCTGGGACAGATTCATGGGCTCGCCGGTCATGGACATGGTGCCGTCGGGGTTATAGACCACGGCGGTACCCAGTTCATAGTCGGTGGTCACATGGGTGAACTTGGTATAAATGCTGTTGACGGCATCGTCGGTGCCGGTGGCTGCCAGATCGGAGAAGTCAAAGGCTTCGCCGTACTTGGCGGTATAGGTTCTGGGCGCGGCGATGGAACCGTCGGGGTTCTGAATACCGTCCACCGTGATGCTGTAGGTCTGGGGAGTCACCTCGTAGGTATAGACCATATCGGAGATGAGGGTCAGACCGGTGGTCTGGTCGATGGTATAGCCGGAGGCAGAAGCATACTTCAGATCGCTCCAGCCGACCAATTCCTTGATCTCGTCATCGGTGGGCAGATTGAAGGGTGCTGCCTTGAGAACACGCTCGCTCCAGACGGTCTCATAGCCGTCTTCCACATTGCCCACACGGACAGAGGCGGTGTAGTATTCACTCAGTTCATCCCAGGACAGGTCTGTCCAGACCAGAGGCACCTTGACGGAAATATCATAGTTGCTGAAGGCCATCTTGCCATGGAGATAGGTGATGATGGCTTCACATTCCATATACCGCACTTCGGGAGAAACCGTAACAGAAACCTTGCCGGTGGCGGGATCGAAGGTGAAGTTGGGGTTGGACAGGGTCACATGGAATTTCTCATAGCCCAGCAGGTCTGTGCCCATGACACCGCTCTTCAGGTTGAGGCAATCCATCACGCGGAGTCCGTCGGGCAGAGCCATGGTGATGCCGTTTTCCAGATTCCGGTCTTCATCCCAGATAAAGACCTTTTCATCTTCCTTGGCTTCATAGTTCATGCCATAGTAGAACTTGGGGTCGCCTGCCTCCAGCAGGGCGATTTCTTCATCAAGGAAGTCGTAGCTGTATTCGAACAGTTCCAGAGCCTCTGCCTCGAAGCTGAGGATGAAATACAAGCCAAATTCCAAATTCAGACCGCCGATCATACGGGAGGAAGTATTCCAATGAGAAGAACCGGCTTCCCGCATGCGGGTATAATCGTAGATAAACAAACCCCACAGCTTCAGATAGGGGCCAAGCTCGGCGGCGATGCCCACGCTGGCAACCTTGCCGGAGCCGATGCCCACATAGAGCTTTGCCTTCACACCGGCCTTGACACCCAGTTTGCCCAGCACATAGAAGCGGAAGGCAAACTGTTCGTCGATAATATCCATGGTATCGCTGCCGGCGGTGGGTGCAAACAGACCAATCTCGAACCAGAAGCTGTACCGCTTGCCCACTTCATAGAGCAGGCTGGAGCCGATGGCGATGCTCATATCCGTGCGCACCACGAAATCGGCGGAAATGCCGATGACCAGACCGCACACACTGACCTCAGCGGCGAACATCTCCTGTTCCACCAGCTGAACCCAGTCGGTTTCCTTTTCCAGCATATTGCTGTACTTCTGCATCAAGGCTTCCAGAGCAGTATAGTATTCCTCGGACAGGCCGGTCTGGTCTGCCGTTGCCATGAAGTTATCCAGATCGGAGGAGATGGAGGTGACATTCAGAATACCGCCGCCTGCTTCTCTGGTGGTAACTTCCGCCGCAAAGGAGAACTCGGTATAGTTCATCACATCCACATTGGCGCCCACATGGACACCGATAGGAACGGGAATGCCCAGAATTTCCTTATAGACCAGATAGCCGTTGGCGCTGGGCGCGATCATGACCTCTTCGGTGAAGGAAGAGGAGAGGCTGATATCGATGCAGCCATCTTCTGCTTCCACCGTGAAGGCTGCATCCACATCAATGGAGATTTCCACGCCATCATAACGGCTGCCGCTGCCGATATACACATCCAGATCGGCCTTGTGCATCCGGAAGCTGCCTGCGGACAGTTCCTGCACATAGGGATCTGCCTGAAATTCTTCCGTCAAGGTTGCCATATCCATCATGGCCCATGCAGCTTCTTCTGCAAAATTACTGGCATTGATCTGAGAGAGAATCTCAGCTTCCATGGAAGCTGCTTCTTCGTCGGTGACCAGATCATCGCCATCCAGATCGATGTTCGCATACAGGTCCATGCTGTCCAGCAGTTCCTGCTTGGTGACCTGGGTATAAGTAACGGTATCGCCGTCAATGGCATCCACACGGCCAAAGTACAGTTCATTTTCAGCACCGGTCAGTTCCTGTTCCAGCGTGCTGACATAGAGGGTCACAAAGTCGCCCACAGACAGGGCCGCTCTTGCACCTTCCAAAGTGCCGACTTCCTTGCCCACCATGGTCTCATACATGGAGATATCCAGATCGGTCAGAGAGACAGTACCGGTGGTTTCCGCAGGCAGGGCTGCCACACGGATGGGGAAGTTATCGGGAAGTTCGTAAAGCTCCTGCTGGGCGGCTTCATCCATGACCGTAAAGGACACGATATCGCCCATGCCGCCGGTGGCCTTCACATAGATGGCAGGGTCCAGCAGGTCGCCGTTGTTTTCCCGTTCCAGAGGATGCTTGCCGGTGTAGATACACAGGACATCCCCTGCTTTAATGTCATTGCCGGGATAGTTGAAGGTACCTTCGGCAATGCCCATCTGAGAATCGGACAGCATTGCCAGCACATCAGAGGTCAGCACGGGATAGCTGCTGCCTGCCACGGCATAGAACATGGCATCCGTATCCTGCACATAGATGATGTCATCACCCATGCGGAGGTTTTCCACTTCCGCCATAGCAATGGAGAAGGAGGCGGTGCGGATAGAGACTTCCTTACCGGCAAACTGCCAGCCGTTTTCCAGGGTCAGGGTATAGGAGCAGCCTTCGTTGAAGCCTGCGGGAGCATAGACGGTATAGGTGCCGTCACCGTTGTCCACGACAGCCAGTTCCACAGGATCGGAGCCGTCCTTGGTCTCCAGCTTCGCTGCGGCACGGGCCGCCTGCGACTCTCCGCTGACAGCTCCGGAGGTTCTGCAGATGACAAACTGCAGGTCGGGATTCTGATCCATCTGGGTGAAGGTGCGAACCGTCAGTTCTTCAGGTGTACCGGACATCTGCTGATACTTGGCATAGACTTCGGTATTGCTGTAGATTCGCTCTTCGGCATAGAAGGGCTGGGTGAATTCCTGATCGTAGTAGTAGCCCAGCAGGATGGCGCCTTCCTTGGAGGACTTCTCTACCGCGGGAACTTCCTTGACAGGATAGCCTGCACGGACGACCTTTTCTTCAATCAGACGGGCACCGTCGTAGAAGCGCACCCAGTATTTGGGACGGTCGCCGCCGCTTTCGGCTGCGCCTTCACCGCCCATGCCGGGCACAGGCTCCACGGGGATGCGGTCGGAAACTTCGCCGGGTTCGCTGTACCACACATCCACAGCACGATCCAGTCTCATACAGACTGTGGCAGCTTCTGCACGGCTGGCCTTGGCGGTGGGATCAAAGCGAGTGCCATCGCCTGCCAGAATCCCCGCCTGCCACATCCGCAGAACGGCATCCTTTGCCCAAGGGGCAACCTGATCCAGATCGGCAGGGACAGAGCCATTGCCTTCAGAGGCATAGTTCACCCCGAAAATCTCAAAATAGCGGTCAAAGAAGGTGGCCATCTGCTGACGGTCGATGAGTCCGTCGGGAGAGAACTTCCCGTTGCCCGTACCGTCGGTAATGCCATGGCTGTAAGCCCATGCCACATAGGGAGCATAGTAAGCACCCACTGCCACATCGGAAAAATCGGACACGCCGCGGTATTTGGCGGTGTTCACACCTGCCAGACGACCCAAAATTGTCACGAACATGCCGCGGGTCACAGAGCCGTTGGGATCAAATTCCGTATCCGACACGCCGTTGAACAAGCCGTTGACATAGACATACATCACGGCATCGTGATACCAGCTTCCAAGCTTTACATCCCGGAACGGATTGGCCTGATCGATCTGCTCTGCCAAGGCCGCCATGGGAACCATGGACAGCAGCATGCACAGAACCAGCAGCAGGCTGATCACTCTCTTTTTCATAATAAAACCCTTTTCTTTCCTTATATTTTTTCTCTTGCAGAAAAATTGCGATTATGATATATTCTGATTATAAGTTGTACCCAGGGGGACAAGTCAATCTCTAAAAAGGCGGTTTGTGATGAAAAAGCACGATGAAAATCTGTTTCAAATCGGTGAAGTGACCAAATTTCTGGGTGTGACCCGCAAGACTCTGCTTGTCTTTGAAAATATGGGGCTTTTGACCCCTGCCATCAAAGATGAGGAAAGCGGTTACCGCTATTACTCGGCAGATAACATGACCCAGATCCGTTCCATCCGTTCTCTGCAGGCACTGGGGCTGTCTTTGAAGGAAGTGGCAGAGTATTATTACGACACAGAAAATATCGATTCCCATCTGCAGCGCCTGATGGATCTGCGGTCGGTGCTGGACAGAAACATCCAGATGCTGCAGGTGCGTTCTGCCAAGCGTGGGGATCTGACGGTGCATAAGACCACCCTGCCCCAACAGGTCTGTTTTTGCCGCCGGTATTGCTGCAGCAGCGTAGCCGAGGCAGCATCCAACCTGCGGGACACCTATATTGCCGCTGCCCGGACAGGCAAAATGTCCATGCTGGGACGGATGTTCACCATGCGGATGTCGCAGGACACCGAGCAGCTGGAGTTGATGTGCTGCATCCCTGTGGAGAGCGATTTTGAAGGGTCGGAGCGGACGGAGTTTGCGGAGACGCCCGCTCTGTGTATCTATTACCGCGGTCCCTACGAGGGGACACCCTCCGCCATGAAGGCGATCATGGAGTATGCCGCAGAGCAGAACATCCGGATCGCAGGACCTTTCCGCTCCATCTTTCTGGAAGGACCTCCCAACCGAGGGGCAAACAGCGAAGACTATATCACGCAAGTGGCAGTACCCATTCGGCTCTGAATATGCAAAAAAGACTGAAAAACTTTCGTTTTTCAGTCTTTTTATATTATTTCAGCAGCAGAACAAAGCTCTGTGCGTTCAGTTTGATGTTGTCTCCCGTTACTTCCGCGTTCTGTGCCAGAAGCACCTTGGTATGGCAGCATTTCCGCTCCAGTTCCTCATTGGAGGGATTGACCATGACCACTACGGTCTGGTCACTGCTGCTCCGCTCATAAACCGCAGGATAGCCTGTCTCCACAAACCGCTGTTCGGCATTTGCAAAGAGGGCGGGATATTCCTTTCGGATGCGGATCAGGCTGCGGACAACATTCAGAACGGAACTGTCTTCATGGGTCTGTGCTGCAACGGAGGCACCCTTTTTGTCGGAAACAGGCAGATAGGTGGTTTTCTTTGTACTGAAGCCTCTCCCCTTCTCCTCTGTCCATTGCATGGGGGTTCTGGCACCTGTACGGATGCCGCCGCCGTCTTTGCTGATATAGAAGTTGTGTTCCATACCAAGCTCGTCACCGTAGTAAATAAAGGGAACCTGCTTCACCGTAAGCATAAAGGCAAATATCACCTTGATCAGATCATCGCTTTTGCCTGTGGGCATACGAATCTCGTCATGGGTGGTGGTAGGCGCGCTGAACATCCCCTTGTCCCCAAGTGTCTTATAGAGGAACTCTGCATAGTTCACAAAGTCATCCAGACTGCCCATGCCATCGGAGCTGAAGTAATTGTGTCCCCGCACATAATAGTCGGAGTCACCCAGATTGGTGCCCTTCTCATAGCGGTAAAGGGTATTGAATGGAATGGTATCATGGGTCAGAAAGTCCATGTCAAAGCCGCATTTTCCGATGGAACGCTGGGGGAGTACCCATTCGGCGATATAGACCTTGTCCTCATATTCTGAACGCAGCTGACTGAGTACCAAATTCCAGAACCATACGATGCCGGAAAGACCTTCATCGGAATTGTCAAAGAGGGCTTCCTCACTGAAAGTCGCGCCGCCCTTGATGAGAGAGCTTGCCATATCCACACGGAAGCCGTCAACGCCCTTATCCAGATAGAACCGCATGATATCGAGAATCTCATCACGCAGAGGCTTCAGCCGTTCATCGGTATAGTGCAGCTGCCAGGGATGTTCCGGGTCTGTATGCTCAAAACCGAAATTCAGCGCCGGCTGGCTGGCATAATAGTTGGGCAGATAGCCGCCGTCACGCTTGTAAAGACCTCTGATCAGTCCGGGATAGTCCTGAAACAGAGAATCCGTCCAGATGTAGTAGTCAGAATAGTTGTTCCGCTTGGCACAGGCAGACTTCTTGAACCAGGGATGCTTGTCGGAGGTATGGCCGATCACCAGATCCAGCACCACCTTCAGTCCGTTACTGTGGAAGGTCTTGATAAGACTTTCCAGATCCTCCATGGTGCCGAAACGCTTGTCGATCTCATAGTAGTCGGCAATGTCATAACCGCCGTCCTTGAAGGGCGATTTGAAAATCGGATTGAGCCAAACGCAGTCCACACCCAGTTCCTTGAGGTAGCCGACCTTCTGTTCCATGCCCTTCAGATCGCCGATGCCGTCGCCATTGCTGTCATAAAAAGATGTGGGATATATTTCATAAAATACAGCACGATCAAGCCAGTTTAACATACTGCGTCCTCCCGGATCTGTAGGTGGTTTTTCGATGCAATTGTACTACTTTTGGCAGGCACTTTCAATGGCATTTTACTATATCGGAGAAATATCACAAGAACACTCGTAATCCTAAGAATTCGAGTGTTCTTGTGATATTTAGCTCCTACTTGTATTTTTTGTATAAGAACGATATTATTATCCAGCCTTTTATCTCTGGACGCGGCCGGAGCCGTCGCCGCCGGCCAGCTTTTCCACTTCGGAAACGCTGACACGGTTGAAGTCGCCCTCGACGGAGTGCTTCAAAGCAGATGCTGCCACAGCAAATTCGATGGCCTGCTGGGAGGTCTTGCCGGTCAGCAGGGAGTAGATGAGACCTGCGCCGAAGCTGTCGCCGCCACCCACACGATCCACGATGTGCAGGTGGTAGGACTTGGAGAAGCAGTAATCCGTGCCGTCATAGAGCATGCCTGCCCAGTCGTTATCGCTGGCGGAGATGGAACTGCGGAGGGTGATGGCCACCTTCTCGAAGCCGAACTTCTCTGCCAGCTGCTTTGCCACAGACTTGTAGC
The DNA here is from genome assembly GCA_045579045.1 of Candidatus Avilachnospira sp. Taxonomy (GTDB): domain Bacteria; phylum Bacillota; class Clostridia; order Oscillospirales; family Oscillospiraceae; genus Avoscillospira. The sequence goes on along the minus strand of JAZNLL010000117.1, from coordinate 7,606 downwards.
CCTCGTGGTTCAGCTTGCCGCCGTAGATATCGGTGTTTTCTGCTTCGATGCCGAAGACATCCTTGGCATCCTCCTCATTGGAGATGCACACATCCACATATTGGCACAGATCGGTCATGACTTCTCTGGCCTGCTCTCTGGTCCAGAGCTTGCCGCGATAGTTCAAATCGCAGGAGATTTTCACGCCCTTGGCCTTGGCAGCCTTGCAGGCCTCCTTGCACAGCGCTGCCACATTGGCACCCAGAGCCGGGGTAATACCGGTGAAATGGAACCAATCGGCACCGTCGAAGATGGCATCCCAGTCGAAATCGCCTGTTTCTGCCATGGCGATGGCCGAATAAGCGCGGTCATAGATACAGACGGAGCCTCTCTGGGAAGCACCCTTCTCCAGATAGTAGATGCCCACTCTCTCACCGCCACGGATGATTTTGGAGGTATCGACGCCGAAGTACCGCAGGGAATCCACGGCAGCCTGACCGATGGCATGCTTGGGCAGCTTGGTCACATAGGCACTTTCCAGACCGAAGTTGGCAAGGGACACCGCCACATTGGCCTCGCCGCCGCCGAAGGTGGCCTGCAGCTGGTCATTCTGGAAGAAACGGTAGTAGCCATTGGGTGCAAGGCGAAGCATGATCTCGCCAAAGGTAATGACTTTTGCCATGTTATTTGCCCTCCATTTTGTCCAAGGCTTCCTTGACGAAGAAGCTGCCGCCGATGGCTGCCACCTTGTCAAAAGCAAGGAACTCATCGATATTACTTCTGTCCACACCGCCGGTGGGAATAAACTTCACCTGCGGGAAAGCGGCGGAAAAGGCCTTCAGCGCCTTCAGTCCGCCATAGACATTGGCAGGGAAAAACTTGACGGTGGTGATTCCCAGTTCCAGCGCCTGCATGATCTCCGTGGGCGTCACGCAGCCGGGGTAATAGGGAATGTTCTTCTCTTTGCAGATTTTCGCCACTGCCACGGACAGACCGGGAGAGACGATGAACTGTGCGCCTGCCTGCAATGCGGCTTCGCATTGCTCTGCATTGATGACCGTGCCGGCACCCACGGACATATCCGGATAGTGCTTACAGGCATAGGCGATGGCTTCGGCGGCACAGGCGGTGCGGAAGGTGATCTCGGCACAGTTAATGCCGTTGGCACGGAGGGCGGTGAGGATCTTATCGGTTTCACCCAGTTCCTTGATGACCACAACAGGCACAAATTTTTCCATGGTTTCATCTCCTCGGATGTACAATATTTTGTAACTTTAATTGTATTTTATAATTTGGCAGTTGTCTACCCGTTTGGTTAAAAATGACTGATTTTCAGAGCTTGTGGAAAACATTTCACAACGATTCGGAATTTAGGATCTTTGAGGAATGAAGGCCTTCTGAGCCTTATTTTTGCTCTTGCCGTCGAAATGTCGCCGCAGCAAAACAGGCTACTCGCAAGTATATGTTTCTGAAAGTGAATAAAAAAGAAAAAACACTCAGAAACTTTGCGTTCTGAGTGTTTTCAGCAAAAATATTGATGATGTTGATGCCATTTCCCCTGCCGTTTTAAGTCGGTATATCACATTTGCTGCATGAGCAGCTGCAGAATCTGATCCATGTTCTTTTTGCCGAAGGAAACGGTATCATCATTGATCACAAGACAGGGGACACTCATGACTTTGTACCGTTCCTTCAGTTCTTCGAAGTGACGGAGGTCATAGACTTCGGCCTTCACAAAGGGATTTTTCGCGGCAATGTGCTGGGCAGCCACTACTAAGTCGGGACACATGGTACAAGACAGGGTGACGAGGATCTTCATGTCCACAGGTTTGTTGATGGCGGCGATTTGCTGCTTTGTGTCCTCACCGATGGTCTGCCCGGGGCCTGCTGCATTATAAAGACCGAGGACAAAGGACGTGAACTCATGGCCGCTTGGTACACCGTGGAAGGCCAAACCGATTTCCGTTCCGTCAGCATGGCAAATTCGGACGCAGGGTGCATGTGCATCGGAACCAGCAACAGCAACCGTCAGCTTGTCGGACAGTTCTGCCAAAGCGGTCATAAATTGCTCCAGTTCTTTTGACAATGGGCGCTCATCCAGATGCAGCTTCAGCAGAATTGAATGTTCCATCCGGGCAAAGATGGTATCCAGCTGTTGCCGCATCTCGGCATTGAAAAGTTCGTCAGTTTCTTCTTTGATTTCAACAGTTGCCTTCACCACCGGTGATTCGGCACGCAGTCCGGTTCTTTGCTGCACAGCCGCCACATATTTTTCCAGCTCCGTTGCAGCCAAAGCACCGTCAGCGGTGGCGGTGACCACCTGCCGCAAAGGCTTGATGCACACATCGCCTGCCGCATATACACCTTCCGCGCTGGTTTTCTGGGCGGCATCGGTTACGATATAGCCCTGCTCGTTCAGTTCCACCGCACCTTGGAGCATTTCCGTAGCAGGAGCATAGCCTGCAAAGACGAACACACCGAAGGTCTCTCCCCGGGGGCTGTTTACTTCCGTCACCTCACCGGTGGCGGTATTTTTGTATCGGGCATAGTTCAGCCCGTTTTCTCCGGACACTTCTTCCATGACGGTATGGGGCAAAACCGTGATTTTTTCATGGTTTTTGGCTTTATCTGCCACGGAAGCGGCACAGGAAAAGTCATCCTTGCGGATGAGAACGGTCACATGGCGGGCAAATTTCGTCAGGAATACACTTTCTTCTGCTGCGGCATAGCCGCCGCCCACCACATAAATATCCTTCCCGGTGAAGAATTCTCCGTCGCAGGTGGCGCAGTAGGCAACACCGTGTCCCTTGTGTTCTTCCTCACCTTTGAAGCCTACGGTTCTGGGGTGGGCTCCGGTGGCCAGCAGAATGCCAAGACAGCGATAGTCACCCCGGCCGGTACGGACGGTTTTTACATCCCCGTTCAAATCGAGACCGATGACCTCTGCCAGCAAGAATTCCGCCCCGAAGGCTTCTGCCTGTTTTTGAATGGTATCGGTCAAAGCCTTGCCGCTTGTTTTTTCAATGCCGGGATAATTGACCACCTCGTGGGTAATGGAGATCTGTCCGCCGAACTGCTCTTTCTCCAGAACCAGCACCCGATATTTTGCCCGGGCAAGATACAGGGCGGCGGTCAGCCCCGCAGGGCCGCCGCCAACCACGATCACATCATAGAAATGTTCCATCAAAGCTGACCGACCAGATCCAGACTGGGCTTCAGCGTCTCTGCGCCGGGCTTCCAATTGGCGGGGCAGACCTGATCGCCATGGGCATGGACAAACTGGCAGGCCTGTACCTTACGCAGCAGTTCTTCGGCATTTCTGCCCACGTTGCCGGCGGTGACTTCATAGCCGACGATCTTGCCCTCGGGATTGATGATAAAGGTACCACGCTCTGCCAGACCGTCTGCCTCGATCAAAACCTCGAAGTCCTTGGAAATGCTGTGGGTGGGGTCAGCCAGCATGGGATAGTCGATCTTTTTGATTCGTTCAGAGGCATCATGCCATGCCTTGTGGACGAAATGGGTGTCTGTGGAGACGGAATAGACCTCGCAGCCGATGGCCTTGAACTGATCGTACTTATCTGCCAGGTCCTCCAGTTCTGTGGGACAGACGAAGGTAAAATCGGCAGGGTAGAAGAAGAACACGCTCCATTTTCCGAGGATATCCTCCTTGGCTACGAACTTGAAATCGTTTTCATGGAACGCATAGGTGCGAAAATCAGAAACTTCCTTGTTGATCATAGACATCGCTTAATTCCTCCATAAACTGTGTTGATTGCAGAATGCGTAGACACCTCGGACTTCGTCGCCTTCGCAAAGGGCAAATTTGGCTCGGGGCTCATCGTCGTGGTGCAGATGGGCATACTGAATCCCATGCTCCGTTTCCAGACAGATCCATTGAATATAATGGTCTTCATTCATGGGATGGGTCACAGAACCGACGGTGACATGAACGGTATTTCCGTCCATCTCATAGACAGGAATGTGTTTTTCGCCGGATGCTTCGGTGGTGCCGGGGATGATTTCTTTCATGGGTTCACCGCAGCAATAGATGGGCACACCCTTGTCAAGAACCATGGCGATGAGATTGCCGCAATGTTCGCAGACATAAAATTTTTGTTTCATACACAGCCTCCTTCTAAAGAAAGTGTGTCCTGCAGCCTGTAAATAATACATGAAAAGAAGGACATACTATGGAAAAAGGAGTGGAAAAATGGAACAAAATACTGCATATAAAAAAGGATTTCTTCCATATGGGCTGGCTTCTTTTCTCATCGGCATTGTTGGAGGCTTTTCTGCAGTACTGGGACCTGCCTTCGTGCAGGATATTGGAATCGACTATACCAACACCACATGGACAGCGCTGGCACAGGCCATGTCCACCGCCGCCTGTGCCCCTATTCTGGGAAAAGTAGGCGATGTGATCGGCCGCAAAAGGACTCTGCTGTTGGGCATTGGTGTTTTTACCTTGGGGAATATCCTTTCCGCTTTGGCAAATTCCCTTGTATTTATGATGGTTGCCCGATTTGTGGTTGGTATCGGCACAGCCGCCATGGCACCTGTGATCCTTGCCTATATCGTCACAGAGTTTCCTGCAAATCAGGTGGCAAAGGGATTTTCTCTGTATATGCTGATTTCCAGCGCATCCGTGATTTTCGGTCCCACCTTGGGCGGTCTGGTCATATCTGCCTATGGATGGCGCGTCATGCTGTGGCTCTGTGTGGCGATCTGTGCTGCGATCTTTGCCGCCTGCCTTGTAACGGCAAAGGAGACAACCGTCCGTCGAAAGGTGGAAAATTTTGACGGGCTTGGTGCCGCTTGGGTGCTTGTGTTTTTCGGTCTGGTGCTCTGCCTTCCTGCGTTTGGGCAGAATTTCGGCTGGACATCCGCTGCTTTTGCAGGGGTGCTGGTGGCTGCGGTGATCAGCCTGGCAGGGTTGATCTTTGCAGAAAGAAAAGCCGTGCAGCCCATCCTGCCCGGCAGATTTATGGCTCGAAAAGCCTTTGTTCTCAGTATTCTCGCCCTGTTTCTGACCCAAGGGCTGATGCAGGCCAATATGACCAATACCATCGTGTTCGTCAATTACACCCGACCTGAAAATACAGCGGTTTCCGGCTATGCCATCTCCGTCATGTATGCGGGCATGTCTCTGGGTGCGGTGCTTCTGGGACCTTTGGCTGACCGCTTTGAACCGAAAACGGTTCTGACAGGTTCTCTGCTTCTGACCGGTGTCGGCTGCGGACTGCTGTTTTTGTTCCGGGAAATGACTTCCGTCGCACTTCTGATGGCGTCTCTGGGGATTTTGGGCTTTGGGCTGGGTGCAAACGGTACGATTTTTATGAAGGCAGCCTTGGCAAAGATTCCTTTGCAGGAAGCAGCTAGCGGTACCGGCACCTACGGCCTGTTCCGGGATCTGGCAGCCCCCTTCGGTGTGGCGGTGTTTGTGCCTTTGTTCACAAATCGTATCACCGCCATGATCGCAAACGGGAAAACAGGGGCTCAGGCAGCGGTAGCCTCCATCCGCACGTTGGCGACAGCAGAACTCATTTGTGTCGCTGTCGGTATCATCATCGTAACCCTCCTGCCCAAAATTCATAAAAAAGGAGAAACGGCATGAGACTAAAAGATAAAGTGGTTTTGATCACAGCATCCACAAGAGGCATCGGTCTTGCCTGCGTCAAAGCCTGTGCAAAGGAAGGTGCCCTTGTTTATATGGCCGCCAGAAACTTGGAGCGCGCCAAGGAGATTGCAGCCACCTTGCAGAATGTGAAATGCGTCTATCAGGACGCAACCGAACCGGAGACATTCACCTCTATGGTGGAGGAAGTCGTATCCGATGCAGGACGTCTGGATGTGCTGGTCAATAATTTTGGAACTTCCAATCCCGGTAAAGATCTGGATTTTGCCCATACGGAGCCATCTGTCTTTCTGGAAACCGTCCAACTGAATTTGCGGAGTGTGTTTCTGGCAAGTCAGGCAGCGGTGAAGCACATGGCGAAGCATGGCGGCAGTATCATCAATATTTCCTCCGTGGGCGGGATCGTGCCGGATATCTCACAGGTGGCTTACGGGACAAGCAAGGCGGCCATCAATTATCTGACCAAGCTGATCGCCGTCCATGAAGCAAAAAATAATGTCCGCTGCAATGCGGTGCTGCCGGGGATGACCGCTACGGATGCGGTGGAAAAAAGTCTGACGGAAGAATTCCGCAGCCTGTTTCTGCGGCATATTCCCCTTGGCCGAATGGGACTGCCGGAGGAGATCGCTTCTGCGGTGGTGTATCTGGCAAGTGACGAAGCTGCCTATACCACCGGGCAGATTTTGACCGTCTCCGGCGGCTTCGGTCTGGCAACCCCGTTGTACGGTGACCTATCCAACAAAAAATCCCGCAGATAATTTCGTACAATTTCCCTTTTCCAAGAAACGTCCCCCGGTGTGACTGTGCACACCGGGGCGTTTGCGGTAGAAAAGTCCGGCCGTTTGTGCTATAATTAAATCATTCTACAGACATAAGTGAGGAAACAGACTTGATCAAGCAACTCAAAAAAATACGCATCGCAAAGCTGCTGATGCTCACCGTTGCCGGTATTGTAAATGCATTCGGCATCACTATTTTTCTGACACCGGTGAAGCTCTACGACAGCGGCATTTCCGGCACATCCATGCTCCTTGAGCAGGTCACACCGGAATTTCTGACCCTGTCTGTCTTTCTTTTGATTTTGAACATTCCCCTGTTCCTTTTCGGTCTGAAAAAACAGGGCGCGCTGTTTACGGTCTATGCCATTTATGCCGTTGCCGTCTACTCCCTTTTTGCATGGCTCATCACGGATGTGTTCCCCGTGGATGTCAGCATCGCTTCGCCTCTTGCGGGAACAGATCTTTTGCTTTGTGCCTTGTTCGGCGGTGTGATCTCCGGTATCGGCAGCGGTCTTGCCATTCGTTACGGCGGTGCCATGGACGGCATCGAAGTCATAGCAGTCATCTTCGCCAAGAGGCTCGGCATCACCGTGGGCACCTTCGTCATGGCATACAATGTGCTTTTGTATGTGGTCTGCGGCTTTATCCTCAAAAGCTGGATCTTGCCCCTGTACTCCATCGTGACCTACGCAGCTGCTTTGAAGACCATCGACTTTATTGTGGACGGTGTGGATCGGGCAAAATGTGCCATTATTATCACAGAAATGCCCAGCGAGATCTGCAAAGCCCTTGGTGAAACCTTCGGCAGCGGCACGACCCATCTGGAAGCAAAAGGCGGCTACTCCAATCGGGATAAATCCATGATCTATTTCGTGGTGAACCGATATCAGGTCATACGGATGCGGGACATTGTCCATGAAATCGATCCTTCCGCCTACATCACCATCAGCGAAGTGGCAGATATTTTCTCCAGCAACAATAAGAACAGCTGAAAAAAGCCTCCCGAAAGGGCGTTGTTAAAAGGGATTTTACCAACGCCCAATGAAATGTTTCCTTCGGAAACATGAAATATCTTCTGCGAAGATATGAAATATTGCTTCGCAATGTGAAATATGCCTGCGGCATGTGATGGTGTCGCTATGCGACGATTAAATCAAAAGGACAAGTTTCGTTGAAACTTGTCCTTTTCCTTATCATTTTCGAAGAAAAT
>JAZNLL010000116.1:0-40417 GCA_045579045.1 Candidatus Avilachnospira sp. | reverse complement strand
CACGCTCGATGTTGCCGACGATCTCTGCATAGGTCTTGGTGGCGGTATCCAAGCCGAAGGAGCACTCGATATCGTCGGTCTTCAGGTCGCCGTCGATGGTCTTGGGGCAGCCGATGACCTGCACGCCGGGGTTGTTGGCGGCAAAGTACTCAGCCAGAACAGCAGCATTGGTGTTGGAGTCGTCGCCGCCGCTGATGACGATGGCAGTGATGCCGTGCTTCTTGCAGTCATCAGCCACGATGGCGAACTGTTCTTCGGTCTCCAGCTTGGTTCTGCCGGAACCGATGATATCGAAACCGCCGGTGTTGCGGTACTGGTTGATATATTCATCGTCAAAGATCAGATAATCATCCTCAATCAGACCGCTGGGACCGCCCTTGAAGCCATAGAGGACATTATCCTGATTGGTGCGCTTCAGTGCATCGTACAGGCCGCAGATAACATTGTGACCACCGGGAGCCTGACCGCCGGAGAGGACAACACCGACAACCTGCTTCTTATCCTCGGCAGTATTCTGACCCTTCTGGAAGGTGATCTCATTCTTGCCGTAGGTGTTGGGGAACAGAGCCTTGATCTGATCCTGGTTGGCAACGCTTTCGGTTGCACTGCCGTTCTTCACGCAGATCTCGGAGATGCCGTTTCTGAGCATACCGGGCAGCTTAGGCTGATACTGGTATCTGGCAATCTGAAGAGGGGAAAGCTTCATTATAAAAACACTCCTAAATAGTTGATTTCGGTAAAAGACCGCATACGATGACATTATAAGCTATTTTTGTTCAAAGGTAAATAGGTATTTCTCATAATTTCTGGTGGAAAAAAAGGAAAAACATGATATAATGTAGCAGTCAAAGATGACATAGAATAGAAAGACAATCTGTCTTTGGAGGAATGATCCGTGTATCCTTTTTATTTTGACAGCACCTATATTTTAGTCCTCATCGGTGCCGTGATCAGTATGATCGCATCGGCAAGGGTCAACAGCGCCTTTCAGCGGTTCAGCAAAGTCACTAACCGCAGAGGCTTGACTGCTCAGGATGCGGCGGCAGTGATCCTGCGTAATGCCGGTATCGCCGATGTCCGTATTGAGCGGATCAAAGGCAATCTGACCGATCACTATTCTCCCAAGGAGAAGATTTTACGGTTGTCTGACAGCGTTTATAATTCCACTTCCGTTGCAGCCATCGGTGTGGCGGCCCATGAATGCGGCCATGCCATTCAGCACAATGTGGGTTATGGGCCTTTGAAGCTGCGGTCTTTGTCTGTACCCATTGCCAATATCGGTTCCATGCTGTCATGGCCTGTGATCTTGTTGGGCCTGCTCTTCGGTATGCCGGGTCTGGCGCAGATCGGTGTGTTCCTGTTCACCTTTGTGGTGCTGTTTCAGCTCATCACTTTGCCTGTGGAGTTCAACGCTTCCAACAGAGCATTGCGGATACTGGAAGAAAGCGGTATGTTGGTAGGTGAGGAGCTGAAAGGTTCGTCCAAGGTTCTCCGCGCTGCGGCACTGACCTATGTGGCAGCTTTGTTCTCCGCCATTTTGCAGCTGCTCCGTCTGGTGATTCTGACCCGGGGCAACAGCCGCAGAAGATAAGGAGGATGCCCAAATGAATTTCAGTAAAGAGGCGATCCGACAGGTCCTTTTGGTAGCCAAGCGGCTGGATGAAAAGGGAATTCTGAACGCCATCGAGGGCAATATCTCTGTCCGTGAAGGAGATTTGGTGTATATTACTCCCAGCGGCAGAAACAAAGCCTTCCTGCAGGAAGATCAGATCGCAGTCCTGACCATGGATGGGGAGCAGGTGGGCGGCAGCTGCAAGGCCAGTTCCGAATATAAGCTGCACCTGCATGCCTACAAGTGCAGGGAAGATATCGGCGGCATTGTCCATGCCCATGCGCCCTATCTGACAGCCCATGCCGTGTGCGGACAGCCGGTGCGCTCCGATGCGTACCCGGAAATGATCGTGGTCTACGGTTCCATTGAAGTGGCAGCCTATGGCAGACCCGGCACCGATGATATCTACCGGGAAGTGGGACCGCTGCTGGAAAAAGAAGATGTGATCCTTCTGGAAAACCATGGCGCTATGGCTGTGGGAAAAACAGTTATTGACGCCATGAATGCCATGGAGGCAGCAGAAGCCAGTGCCAGGATCCTCACTCTGGCAAAGCAGGTAGGAACGCCAAAGGTTCTGCCTGCGGAGGAGAGGGAGATTCTCTGGCAGCAGCATCTGCAAAGAATAAACCGTACATAGAGGAGAGAGATTATGAACGCGATACTTGGTTTTATCACAGGTCCTTTGAACACTGTAGCATGGCTTTACATCCTGCTGCCCTGCGTTGCGATTGGCGGTATACTCTTCACCGTCCTCAATCGTGGTATGCAGTTCGCCAAATTCGGTCATGCTATGAAAAACACCATTGGCAAGATCTTCCATAAGCAGGAAGTGGAAAAGGGTGCTGTAACGCCCTTCCAGGCTTTGACCACCGCTCTGGCTGCCACCGTCGGTACCGGCAATATCATTGGTACCAGTCAGGCCATTGCCATGGGTGGTTACGGTGCTATCTTTTGGCTGTGGATCGCTGCGCTGCTGGGTATGATTATCAAGTATTCAGAGGTGACTCTGTCTGTCCATTTCCGCAAGCGCAACGAAAAGGGTGACTGGATTGGCGGCCCCATGTATTACATTGAGTCCGGTCTGGGGAAAAACTGGAAATGGCTGGCAGTGCTCTTTGCGGCATTTGCCATGTTGGCTTCCTTTGGTATCGGCAACTTATCTCAGGCCAACAGCATCACCGGTTCCATCAACGGTGCGATCACTGCTTTCGTGCCTGCCATGGCAGAAAAGAAGGATCTCATCAATCTGATTCTCGGTATCTTGCTGGCCGTTCTGACAGCTGCGGCGCTTTTCGGCGGCATTGCCCGTATCGGTAAAGTAACAGAGCTGCTGGTTCCTTTTATGAGCTTGTTCTACATCATCTTCGCTTTGATCGTGATTTTCAGCAATGTGTCCAGTATTGGCGGTGCGTTTGGAAAAATCTTTGCTGCTGCTTTTACTCCCAGGGCTGTTATGGGTGCTGCCAGCGGCATTGCTCTGAAGGAAGCTCTGGTCTGGGGTCTGCGCCGCAGTGCTTTCTCCAATGAAGCCGGTCTTGGCTCTGCCGCTATTGCCCATGCTGCTGCCCAGACAGAAGGTCCTGTTCAGCAGGGTCTGTTCGGTATCTTTGAGGTCTTCATGGATACCATTGTCATCTGTACAATGACCGGTCTGACCATCATCGTCAGCGGTGTGGATATAGCCTTTGGTGTAAAGCCCGGCTCTGAAATCATCACGGCTGCTTTCGGCACGGTCTTTGGCCAGAAGTTTGCATCTTTGTTTATTGCCATCGCTCTGGCATTCTTTGCCTATTCCACTATTCTGGGCTGGTCTCTCTACGGCACTCGCTGCTTCGAATATCTGTTCGGTATGAAGGCCACCAAGGTCTATCAGCTGATTTTCGTGGCTATGATCGTGGTGGGTGCCACTACTTCTCTGGATGTTGTCTGGGATGTGGCAGATACCTTCAACGGTCTTATGGCGATTCCCAACTTTGTGGCATTGTTTGCCCTTTCCGGTGTGGTCGCAAAGCTGACAAAGGATTATTTTGACAAACAAAAGAAACTGAAATCATAAAAGTCAAAGCACTGCAGAAAAAATTCTGCAGTGCTTCGTGTTTTCTGAAGTTCCGGCTTGCAAATCAGAGGAAATGTTGTACAATGCACTTAAAGAAACCTTTTGGAAAAAGGAGAATATTTATGAAATCTGCGTTTCAGAATCCTCCTGCTCAGTATCGGACGAACTATTTGCTGCACCAATGGCCGGAAAATCGCAAGGATTTGATGGATGCCTTCCGGGACTACGGTTATCGGGGTGTTGTGACCAACGTGCCGCCGGATAACGGTTTCACCTCCAACCCGGATAATCTGGACAGCTTTGCGGATATTCTGGATGAACTGGATGCAAAAGGTCTTTCCTATTGGATTTATGACGAAGTGCGCTACCCCAGTGGCAGAGGCGGCGGTCTGACTTTGGAAGGTCATCCGGAGCTGGCAGCCAAGGGCTTTTTTATGTACCGACGCATGGCCTATGAACCGGTCCATGCCAAATACCATTTGCCCGATGAAGCAGAGAAAATCATCTGGGCAGCCAAGTATCCTGTGGCTTCTCCCAATGTGTTTGACAGCGTGGTGCAGTTTGACCGCATGGAGCCCGTGCCTTTTACAAAGGACTTTGTAGAGTGTGATCTGAAGGAACTGGAGATCCTCTATGTGTTCTCCGTGAAGGATGCCTACGAAGGCTCTCACAGCACCCACAACATTGCTTCGCACCAGAAGAACATCAATATCATGGATAAACGGGCAGTTGCTCAGTTTATCAAACGGGTCTATGAGCCTATGGTGGAGCGGGTGCCGGATTCCTTTCGTCGAGCCCTCAATGTGTTCACCGATGAGCCCGGTCTGCAGGTGGCTTATATTGGTCCTGAGGAAGTCTGGCCTTTTGCTCTGGCACCTTGGGTAGATGGTTTGTTTGAAGCCTACGAAGCGGAATACGGACATTCTATCCTGCCTCAGCTGCCGTTGCTCTTTGAAGGCGGCAGCAATGCCTATGCTGTCCGTATCCGGTTTTATGAATTGGTTGGCAAGCTCATTGCCGAAGCATGGTCAGAGCAGCTGTCCGACTGGTGTGAAGCCCATGGCTGCGGTTTCTCCGGCCATTATATTGCCGAGGAGTTTGTTTTTAACCATGTCAAGCACTTCGGCAACTTCATCGAGGTTCTGTGTGCAGCATCTTATCCCGGTATTGACTTGCTGCAGTGCTACCCGGAGGATTACTGGTACGAGACCCCCAGATATGCCCAGATGGCGATTCGAAAAAAGGGCACCAACGGCATGATGGTGGAGATCTGCCCCTATGCCGGTGCGGAAATCTTTGCAGAAGATCCTCTGAACAACATGACTGCGGTCATGGGTATGCTGTATATGGCAGGCTGCCGTGTGACCCATTCCTACTTCAAAGCGGACTTTTCCGGTTGGAAAGACGGTAGGCTGGCAGATGTGATGCCTGAGGGACTGACCAATGAAGCCGAAACCAACTGGTTCAACGAATATGTGGGTCGTCTCGGCTTGATGCTGGATGGTTTACATAATTATTGCGACACCTACATTTACTATGGCATTGAAGATACCCAGGCCAAGACTGTTCCGGAGTATACCGGTGCATGGAATACGGGAGATCATATGGTGACGGATTCCACGGGACTGCTTATGCGTGCCATTATGGATGCCGGTCGGGATTTCTATATGATCGATCGGGATGATTTGAGAGAAGCTGCCGAGAAGGGTACCATCTCCGGCAATCCCATCAAGAGAATCTTCGTGCCTTCCATGGATGTGATCTACGGAGAAAGCCTGCGTGTGATGGAAAAGCTGGCGGAGAATGGCGTGGAAGTTCGTTTCCTTGATCAAACTCCCACTTTTGCAGCAGAGGACGGCTCTGCATTGCAGACCGGACTGCCTGTCTGCGATCTGGACGCCGTCAAGGCACTGGTGCAGCCCGATGAGACCTTCCCAAAGGCTGCAGAAAATGCCATCATCCATCGTGCTGTTTTTAAGCGTGGCGGGGAGACCATTTACTTCCTGGTGAACCGCTCCCGTACCGATGGCAAGCTCCTTTACAATGGCGCGGACGGTGAGATCTGGAACCCGGAGGACGGCTCTGTGACTGCCGTTGCCCATGGAGAAACTGTCACCGTATCTGCCATGCGAGCTCTTTTTATTGTGACAAAGGATTGATTATATGAAGAAGACACTGGTTTTCTTACTTCTTTTGTGCCTCCTTGTCGGTTGTGCAAAAAAAGAAAAGCAAGAGCTGATTGTCTTTGCAGCTGCCTCCATGACGGAGACCCTCACAGAACTGGGCGAAATCTATATGTCGGAAAATCCGGATGTGAAAATCCTGTTTAATTTCGATTCCTCCGGTACTTTGAAGACCCAGATCGAAGAGGGCGCAGAATGCGATATTTTCATTTCTGCCGGTCAGAAGCAGATGGAAGATTTCGAAGTTGTCCCCACGGATTTGTTGGAGAATAAGGTAGTTCTGGCAGTTCCGGAAGGAAATCCTGCCGATATTCAAAACTTTGACGATCTGAAAACTGCCCTGACAGAGCAGACAATTATGCTGGCCATGGGCAACAGGGATGTCCCTGTGGGGCAGTACACGCAAAAAATTCTGGCTTTCTTTGGCTTGGATGAAGCGGAATTGGCAGAAGCCGGTTGTATTACTTATGGCTCCAATGCCAAAGAAGTCACTACCCAAGTGACTGAGGCGGTGGTGGATTGCGGAATTATCTATCAGACCGATGCAGCCTCTGCCGGATTGACGGTGGTGGATACAGCCAAAGAGGCCATGTGCGGTCAGGTCATTTATCCCGCCGCAGTGATGGAGACATCAAAAAACAATGAAGCTGCAAAAGAATTTCTTGGTTTTCTGAAAAGCGATACAGCAGATGAAATCTTTGAAGCCGTAGGCTTTACACCGATCGCATAAGAAAGGAGTGCCGGTATGGATTGGTTTCCTCTTTACAACTCCATAAGAATTGCCCTCATCAGCACGGGAATCGTTTTCTTTGCCGGTATTTTTGCTGCCTATTACATCGCAAAGACACCCCGGCTGGTGAAAGGCGTTCTGGATGTGTTGTTTACTCTGCCGTTGGTGCTGCCGCCCACGGTGGTGGGCTATCTGCTCCTGCGTGTTTTGGGTCCCAAGCGTTTGATCGGCGCATGGGTTCTGGAGACCTTTGGATTGCGATTGACCATGCATTGGTGGTCCGCTGTCTTTGCTACAGCAGTGGTGATTTTTCCCTTGATGTACCGTACCGCCAGAGGCGCTTTCGAGTCCTTTGACGAAACTCTTGCGTGGTCTGGTAAAACCTTGGGATTGAGTAATTCTTATATTTTCTGGAAAATTCGCATGCCCTGCTGTAAACAGGGGATTCTGGCAGGCACCGTGCTGGCTTTTGCCAGAGCCTTGGGCGAATACGGTGCCACCAGTATGGTCAGCGGCTACACTCCCGGTAAAACGGCGACGGTTTCCACAACGGTCTATCAGCTCTGGCGCACCAATGACGATGCCTTGGCATTCCGATGGGTACTGGTGAACCTTGCCATTTCCTTTGCGGTGCTTCTGGCAGTAAACCTGCTGGAAAAGCGCAGGAAAGGAGGGGTATAAGTGTCTTTATATGTGGATATCCAAAAGACTTTCAGCTCCTTCTCCCTCAATGTGAAACTGCAGGCCGAAGACGAAGTTCTGGCGCTGCTGGGTGCATCCGGCAGCGGCAAGAGTCTGACCCTTAAATGTATTGCCGGAATTGAAAAACCGGACAAAGGTAAAATCGTTCTGGACGGCGTGACCTTGTTCGATTCGGAGCAGGGGATCAATCTGCCGCCCCAAAAGCGAAAAGTAGGTCTGTTGTTCCAGAACTATGCCCTGTTTCCCCATATGACGGTTCTGGAGAACATTGCAGCCGGTTATATGCAGGAAAAAAACGCAAAAAAACGAAAAATTTTTGCAAAAAATATAGCAGAAACTTTCGGAATAGCCGCCGTTTTAGACCAATATCCCCGTGAAATCTCCGGTGGAGAGCAGCAAAGGGTGGCTTTAGTAAGAGTTTTGGCATCAAAACCGAGCATTTTGATGCTGGATGAACCCTTCTCTGCTTTGGATTCTCACCTGCGGTTCCGGTTGGAACAGGAGGTGCGGCAGACCCTGCGGCAGTTTGGGAAAACCGTTCTGCTGGTTTCCCATGACCGGGACGAAGTCTATCGCATGGCAGACAGCATCGCCCTTTTGGAAAATGGAAATATCGATGCAATAGGAGAGAAAAAATCTGTTTTTGCGTCTCCAAAATCCAGAAACGGGGCAATTCTCACAGGGTGCAAGAATATCTCCGAAATCCAATGGACAGACGAAAATACGCTCTTTGCTTCTGATTGGGGTATTACCTTGAAAGTGCCCAAAACAGATGCCGCCTATGTGGGAATCCGTATGCACCACATCCAACCGGGAGAAGGAGAAAACACCCTCCGCTGCCGTGTGGTGGAGGAGATCGAAAATCCATTTTCCTTTACAATTATGTTGGAATACCAAGAAGGAAAAATGCCCATTGCATGGGAATTGGATAAAGACCAATGGCAAAAGTTAAAAGCAGAAGAAGTGGATGTTCATATTCCTTCTGATGCCATATTGTTGCTGAAAGCATAATAAAAACCGCCCGGATGGGCGGTTTTTATTAGATTTCGTTCATTCTTCTGCTGATGCCTCTCCGGGCCATACGGCGACGGCGGCGCAGCTTTACAAATGTGGTGAGGAACACAGCGCCTGCCACCAGAATGGCGGTGGCGATGAGATATCCGGTGATCTCGTTGCCGGAAGTCTTGACGGAGAGCCAGAGACTGTCCATCAGCTGTGTGGCTTCGGTGGTCAATGCACTGAAGCTCTCGCTTCTGGAAAGAGTTTCCTCATCGGGATAGGAGATGGGACTGCTGGCGACCTCCGGGTCCATGTGCTCCTTGGCGGCTGAGACAGGAGCGGAATATCCGATATATTCCAAATTCTGTCCGCAGATATCCGGTCTGCACAGGAAGTTGATAAATGCTTCTGCGCCTTCCTTGTTGGTGCAGCCCTTGGGAATACAGGCGGCATCAATGAACACATTGAAGCCTTCCTCCGGGAAACAGAAGCCAAGGTCGGGATTTTCCTCCACCATATACAGGTAGTCTCCTGCATAGTAGGGGGCGATCCATGCCTCCTCACGGGTCATCTTGGCGTAGATCTGATCCATGACATATTCCTGCACCAGAGGCTTCTGATCGGTCAGCAGCTCGGCACAGTTCCGAAGCTCCGTGGGATCTTCTGTGTTGAGGCTGTAGCCCAGCATGGACTCTGCAATGGCGAAGGCATCCCGGCAGTTGTTGAACATCAAAATCTTACCGGCATACTTGCTGTTCCAGAGCAGATCCCAGCCGCCCACATCGGCCTCGTCCACATACTTGGTGTTGTAGATCAGACCGACCATGCCCCAGGTGTAGGGGACAGAAAACTTGTTTTCCGGGTCATAGGCCTGGTTCTTAAAGGTCTCATCCACATACTGATAATTGGGAATGTTGTCGAAGTTCAGTTCCTCCAGCATGTCCTCGTTGATGAGGCGTCCGATCATGTAATCGGAGGGGATGATCACATCGTAGGTGGAGCCGCCGGTTTTGAGCTTGGTGTACATGCTCTCGTTGCTCTCATAGGTCAGATAGTGGACCTTGATGCCGGTCTCCTCTTCAAAAGCGGCGATCACATCCAGATATCCGTCGGAGCCGTCAGAGATATACTGTCCCCAGTTATAGACGGTGATCTCGTTGGGAGCAGCGGCTGCGGGAAGAATCAAGCAGGGGAGCAGCAGAGCGAAAGCCAGTGCCAAAATCAGAAACTTCTTCATGCTCTGGCACCCCGCTTTCTCATCTTGCGGCCTGCATCCTTGGCCTGCAGCAGATTCATGACCACCATGATGACCAAGATGGCAAGGAACATCAAAGTGAACAGGGCGTAGATCTTGGGATGGATGGGCTTTTTGGTATAATTGTAGATTTCCACCGGCAAAGTGATGAAGCTGGAACCGGTGACGAAATAGCTGATGACGAAATCATCCAGACTCATGGTGAAGGCCATCATGAAGCCGGAGATCACACCGGGCATAATGTCGTGGATAATGACTTTGAAGAAAGCCATAGCGGGTGTACAGCCCAGATCCAGAGCGGCATCTTCCAAGTCCGGGTCCATCTGCGCCAGTTTGGGCAGCACCGACAAAATAACATAGGGCAGATTGAAGGTGATATGGGCGATCAGCAAAGTGCCGAAGCCCAGAATATCTTTCTGCTTGAGCATGGTGCCGGCAAAGGCAAAGAGCAGCGCCAGAGAGACACCGGTGACGATATCCGGGTTGGTCATGGGGATGTTGGTCAGGGTCATGACCGCATTGCGGAGGCGGCCTCTGGAGTTATGCAGACCGACAGCAGCTGCCGTACCCAGAACCGTTGCCACAAAGCTGGAAATAATGGCGATGATGACGGAGTTGCCCAACAGGGCAAGGAGAGCCTTGTCCCGGAACAGCTCTCCGTACTGGCGGAAGGTGAAGCCTTCGAACACGGCAATGTCCTTACCGGTGTTGAAAGAGGCCACTGCCAGCACGATCATGGGGATATAGAGGAACAGGAATACCAAGACGGTAAAGACACGGCTGAATTTTCTCACGGCGTCATCACCCCTTCCTCATCCTCGTCGGTAAAGCGGTTCATGAAGCCGATGCAGACGAAGATCATAATCATCATCACAAGGCTCAGGGCTGCGCCCAGATTGGGGTTGTAGGCAGTTTTGAACTGGCTTTCGATGACATCGCCGATCATGGTGGTGCCGGTGCTGCCCAGCTTCTGAGAAATATAGAAGGTGGAGACGGCAGGCACAAAGACCATGGTGATACCGGAAATGATACCGGGCACAGACAGGGGAAGGGTCACCCGGGTAAAGACCTGGGCATGGTCGCAGCCCAGATCCTGGGCGGCTTCCACCAGTCGGTGATCGATCTTCATAATGACCGTATACAAAGGTGTGATCATATAGGGCAGGTAGTTATAGACCATGCCGAGAATCACAGCACCGTTGTTGCGAATCAGAGGCAGGGGCTTCAATCCCAGAGAAGTAACAAGGGAGTTGATGATGCCCGTATCCTCCAGCATGGCGACCCAAGCCAGAGTGCGAAGCAAAAAGCTCATGCACATGGGCAGCATGACCAGCATGGAGAGCAGCCGCTGATTCTTGGGCTTTGCCTGTGCAATGGTATAGGCCACGGGATAACCGATGACCAGACAGATCACGGCAGAGGCCAGTGCCAGGAAGATGGACCGCAGGAAAATAGGCAGGTAATTGCCCAGAGAACTGAGGTTCATCAGGGTGAACTGACCGGTGATGGAATCTGTAAAGGCGTAGTAGACCACCACACCCAGAGGGATGAGGGTAAAGACCGTCATCCATGCCACATAGGGCACAAGAAGCCGCTTACTCTTCATCTTCGCTGTCCTCCGCGATCTCGTCATATTCGGCGCTGTAGGAGCTGTAATCGCCGAAGAGACCGGAGTACTCACTCTTCTTCATAACATGGATATCCTCAGGGTTCAGACGGATGCCCACCCGTTTGCCAACGGGCTGATGATCCGTGGTCTGGATGAGCCATTTGAAGCCCTTGAAATCCACGATGATATCATACTGCATACCCTTGAAGGTGATGCTGGTGACGGTGCCGAACAGATGGGCATCCTGTGCGTCCACGAAGTCAATGTCCTCGGGACGGATGACCACATCCACAGGCTCCTTGGGTGCAAAGCCCTTGTCCAGGCACTTGAATTTCCGACCGAAGAACTCCACGCAGTAGTCTTCGATCATGACGCCGTCGAGAATGTTACTTTCGCCGATGAAGTCAGCAACAAAGGCATTTTTCGGCTCGTTGTAGATATCCTCGGGGGTACCGATCTGCTGGATATGACCCTTGTCCATGACGACCACTGTATCGGACATGGAGAGGGCTTCTTCCTGATCGTGGGTAACATAGACGAAGGTGATGTTGGTCTCCTGCTGGATACGCTTCAGTTCGTTCTGCATATCCTTCCGCAGACGCAGATCCAGTGCGCCCAGAGGTTCATCCAGAAGCAGAACCTTGGGCTTGTTGACCAGTGCTCTTGCAATGGCAACACGCTGCTGCTGACCGCCGGAAAGCTGATGGACTTTCCGATTTTCAAAGCCACGAAGGCTGACGATATCCAGCATTTCTTCCACCCGGCGGTCGATTTCCAACTCCGGCAGCTTGGCAATCCGCAGACCGAAAGCGATATTATCGTACACATCCAGATGGGGGAACAGAGCATACCGCTGGAAGACGGTATTGATCTGCCGTTTATAGGCCGGCACATCGTTGATGCGCTGGCCGTCAAATAACACATCGCCGGAGGTGGGCGTCAAAAAACCGCCGATGATCCGCAGGGTCGTGGTCTTACCGCAGCCGCTGGGTCCCAGCAATGTGAGAAATTCGTGATCGTTGATATAAAGGTTGATATTGTCGAGGATTCTGTCCCCGTCAAATTCCATGGTAAGATCCGTCAAACGGATCAACTCTTTTGCCATGTATCCTCCCCCATTTCCCAGATAGTTTCACCGAAAGACACATTTCGGCATATTACTTCCAATATATATGTTGGCGCTTGGAATGTCAATGGTTTGACGATTTATTTCGCTGAATATTTTATCCGAAGTACTCCCGGACAAAATCCACATCCTCCACCTGGAATTCTTTGCCGTGGAGATACTGGAGAACCCCACCGTCTGTCTGAAAATCAAACAAAAGTTTATAGGAATAAAGAGCCTGATATTTCCGGTCATAGCGCTTATCCAGCTTGCCGTATTTGCCGTCGCCCAGCAGGGGGTGTCCGGCATGGGCCATCTGGGCACGAATCTGATGGGTACGACCGGTGATGAGCTGACATTCCACCAGACTGAGCCCGTCTTTGCTTTGCAAGGTGCGGTAGTTGGTGGCGCAGGTCTTGGCACCGGGCTGGCTTTTCTCTGAGACATAGACCCGGTTTTTGACTGCATCTTTGAATATGTAACCCTTCAAAGTGCCTTCTCTGGGCTTGGGCGTTCCGTGGACGATGCACAGGTATCGCTTATCCAGCTCCCGGTCTTTGATCTTTTGGTTGAGAATCCGCAGGGCTTCTGCGTTCTTGGCAGCGATGACGATGCCGCCGGTATTGCGGTCAATGCGGTTGCACAGGGCAGGTGCAAAGCTGTTTTCCTGCCGAGGCTTCCATTCACCCTTGGCATAGAGGTAGGCCTGGATATGGTCGATGAGGGTCTTGCCGTATTCGGCACCGTCATGGGGATGGACGGCCTGTCCCGGCTTCTTGTCTGCCAGCAGGATGTTTTCGTCCTCATAGACAATATGGATTTTCGGGGTGGATACCGTCAGATAGGCATTTTCTTCCTTTGGGGTATCAAAGAATTCATCGTTGATGTACATTTGCAGCACATCTCCGGCGTTCAGTCTGGCATCACGGACGGAGCCTTTGCCATTGACCTTGATTCGCTTCAGACGGATATATTTTTGCAGCAGGGAAGCAGGCAGTAGGGGAACCGTCTTGGATACAAATCGGTCCAGCCGCTGACCGGCATCATTTTTGCCTACGGTAAACTCCTTCATGGCAGGCTCCTTTTTCTTGCATTTTTTACCGTATTATTATATAGTATCCGAGGGGAAATGACAATAGGATTGGTTCCGCAGGAATGTGGTAAATTTTACGTAATTTTGTGGAAAAAGTATTTGACAACGGGCATCTATTCTTATATAATAGCAAATGCACGATTATGGATTGGAGAGAGCTATGCTGTTAGGACTTTCTAAAATTATGGATTGCCCCGGCGGTGTGGTCCCCTTTGAAACAAGCCTTGATTTGAGCCAGATGGAATTTGGCATCAGCCGCCCGCTGTGCGAACCTGTCCACGCCGTTGGTCAGGTACGCAATACAGCCGGTGTCCTTGTTCTCACAGGCGAACTCACGACGCGCCTGAAGGGAGAATGTGACCGCTGCGCCAAGCCCTTTGAAAGGGTTTTTTCCGTTTCGCTGGAGGCTGTGCTGGTCTCAAAGCTCGAAAATGAGGATTTTGAAGATCCCTGGACTTTCGAGCTGAATGGCACACAGGCTGACCTGGATGACATTCTGACCACTGCTGTTGTCCTTAATATGGACAGCAAGCTGCTTTGCAGCGAGGACTGCCAGGGCTTATGTCCCCGATGCGGCGCCGATCTGAACCATGGCCCCTGCAGCTGTAAGCCGGAGCCGGACCCCAGAATGGCGGTGCTTCAGCAGTTACTGAACAAATAGACAATATGCCCTGCGGCATTTCAACCAAGGAGGTGTTCCCAAATGGCAGTTCCCAAGAGAAAGGTTTCCAAGGCAAGAAGAGATAAGAGACGCAACTCCCACTGGAAGCTGGCGATCCCCGGTGTCGTCGCTTGCCCCAAGTGCGGTGAGCCCCGTCTGCCCCACAGAGCCTGCAAGGCTTGCGGTACCTACAATGGCCGTGAAGTCATCGCAGTCGAGGCAGAGTAATTTGCGATACGAAAGTGAGAAGAGGGCATTATGCTCTCTTCTTTTCTTTTTGTCAATTTATTCTTGTATTTTACTTCCTTTTAGGGTAGAATCTAACAGATAAGAACGATCACAAGGAGGTGTCTGCATGGCAAAGCCCATTGTCGCCATCGTAGGCCGCCCCAATGTGGGCAAATCCATGTTATTCAATAAACTGACCGGTCGCCGTATGGCTATCGTGGAGGATACTCCCGGTGTCACCCGTGACCGCCTTTACGGTACCTGCGAATGGAACGGACGGGAATTTACGCTGGTGGATACCGGCGGTATCGAACCTACCACCGAGAATGAAATGCTGCAATTTATGCGCCGTCAGGCGGAGATCGCCATTTCCACGGCCGATGTGATCATTATGGTCACGGATGTGAAGGTCGGTATGACCGCTGCCGATAACGAAGTTGCCACCATGCTCAAACGGGCCAAGAAACCGGTCATTGTCGCTGTCAACAAGTGCGACAAGATCGGTGCGGTGGATGCCGATTTCTATGAATTCTATGCCCTTGGTTTGGGTGATCCCATCGAGGTTTCCGCCATCCACGGTCACGGCACAGGCGATCTGCTGGATGCCTGCGTGGAGCTGTTTCCGGAGCCTGTCGAGGAAGAAGAGGAAGAAGATCGCATCAAGGTTGCCATCATCGGCAAGCCTAATGTGGGCAAGTCCAGTCTTCTGAATAAGATTTTGGGTGTGGAGCGTGTCATCGTTTCCAATGTGGCAGGTACTACCCGGGATGCCATCGACTCCAACTTTGAAAACCAGTTTGGCAAATACTGCTTTATCGATACAGCCGGTATGCGCCGGAAGTCCAAAGTGGATGATGCCATCGAAAAGTATTCCAATCTCCGTTCCATTTCTGCCATTGACCGTGCAGATGTGTGCTTGATTCTCGTGGATGCCAATGAAGGTGTCACAGAGCAGGATACCAAGATCGCAGGTTTGGCTCACGAAGCCGGTAAGGCCTGTATTATTGTGGTGAACAAGTGGGATCTGATTGAAAAAGAAACCAACACCATGGATAAGATGACCGATGAGATCCGTCGGGATCTGAGCTATATGTCCTATGCGCCGGTGCTGTTCATTTCTGCGCTGACCGGTCAGCGTGTGGACAAGCTCTATCAGCTCATCAATGAGGTGGCTGCCATGAGTGCTATGCGTGTCACTACAGGTATGCTTAACAACATCCTGGAGGATGCCACCGCACGGGTGCAGCCCCCCAGTGATAAGGGTCGCCGCCTGAAGATTTACTACATGACGCAGGTTGGTGTCAAGCCTCCGCATTTCGTTGTATTCTGCAATGATGCCCGTCTGTTCCATTTCTCTTATCAGAGATATCTGGAAAACCAGCTCCGAGCTGTGTTCGGATTGATGGGAACCCCCGTGAAACTGACCATTCGCCAGAAAGGCGACAAAGAAGACTGATTCTACGGAGAACGTGATATGCGGATTTTCTTTTGGATTCTGATCGTTGTTTTAGGATACTGGCTGGGCAATATCAACGGCGCCATCATCATCTCCAAATGGCTGATGAAGGATGACGTTCGCAGTCATGGCAGCGGAAATGCCGGCCTGACCAACTTCTTCCGTACCTACGGCGGCTTCCAGTCCCTGCTGGTTATATTGCTGGATGCCGGTAAATGTGTGGCGGCATGTCTGATCGCACGGGATATCATCAATATTCCGGAATACAGACTCCTTGCCACATTGGTGGCAGGTTTTGCCACCATCCTTGGACACAGCTACCCTGCTGCTGCCGGTTTCCGGGGCGGAAAGGGTATCATGTGCGGTGCGGCACTGGCAGCTTGTGCTGATTGGCGTGTGTTTGTACTGATCCTGTCGGTGTTTATTGTGACGCTGATACTGACAAAGTATGTGTCTTTGGGATCGGTACTGGCGGCAACGGCTTTTGCGATTGGATTTCTGGTGTTCCAGTGGGGAAATTGGGCTGTCTGTATCCTTGCTGTGGCAACGGCGGCTTTTGTCATTTTCCGTCACAGAAGCAATGTTGTCCGTCTGGTGAAGGGAACCGAATCAAAGTTGAACTTTCATAAGAAATAGGAGGCCGTTATGGATATTATGGTGCTTGGCAGCGGTGCCTGGGGTACGGCTCTGGCAAATCTGCTGTGCAGTAAAGGTCATAGAGTTATCGTTTGGAGTCATCTGCAGGAACTGACGGATGAACTGAACCGGCTCCGTTACAATCCCCGTCTGGAAGGTGTGGAGCTGCATAAGGCAATGGAATTCTCTTCCAATATTTCCGAAGCTGGAACCTGCAGTGTTGTCGTCTTTGCTGTGCCGTCCTTCGCCATGCGAACCACGGCCAGACAGCTTAAGCCCCATTTGCAGCCCGGTACGGTTTTGGTTTCCGCAACGAAGGGCGTTGAGGAGAACAGCGGTTTGCGGATGTCTCAGATTATCAAGGAGGAGATACAGACTGAAGTCGTGGTGCTCTCCGGTGCCTCTCATGCGGAAGAAGTGTCGCGGTGTATGCCTACGGGTTGTGTAGCGGCTTGTGCCGATATGGAGCTTGCCGAATATGTGCAGGAATTGTTCATGAATGAATACTTCCGAATTTATACCAGCGATGATGTCATTGGTGTGGAACTCAGTGCGGCTATGAAGAATGTGATCGCATTGTGTGCAGGTATTAGTGACGGTCTGGGCTATGGTGATAATACTAAAGCGTTGCTTATGACACGGGGTCTTGCAGAGCTGAGAGACCTGGTTGTCACCCTCGGCGGACGTCCCAATACCTTTGCCGGTCTTGCCGGTGTGGGGGATACCATCGTCACCTGTACCTCCATGCATTCCAGAAACCGCCGTGCCGGTATCCTGATCGGTCAGGGTGTGCCTGTTGCGCAAGCCATGGAGCAGGTAGGGGCTGTGGTAGAAGGCTATTATGCAGCCGGTTCTGTGTTCCATCTGAGCCGAAAGGCCAAGGTGGATATGCCTATTTGTCAACAGGCCTATGCAGTCCTATATAAGGGAAAGGATCCTGCCGAAACCGTCCATACGCTGATGGAACGGGAGAAAAAACCGGAATTTTGAGCAAAACAAAAACAGCTTCGGAAAATTCCGAAGCTGTTTATTGTTATACGGTAATCAGATGGCGCGTTCCACCTTGTTGGAACGAAGGCATCTTGTACAGACGTGTACATGGCGAGGAGTACCGTCAACAATAGCCTTAACGCGCTTGACGTTGGGCTTCACAGGACGATTGGAACGTCTATGGGAGTGAGAGACATTGATACCGAAAGTCACGCCCTTGCCGCAGATATCGCACTTTGCCACTTGCTGCACCTCCTTGCCGTTAAGATTTTTCATAGTACGCCCTAAAGACGCCCCTACATCATAGCAGACTTCCACAAAAAATGCAAGGAAAAGTTTGCAAAAATACGAAAAAATTTTGTGCAGTTGCGAAAGTGGTAAAAAAAGGCTATAATGAACGAGAGGTGAGGTTCATGGGTCCCATTTACAGCGTTTCGCTGACCAAGCTGGCGGAAGAATTTAATTTGATTCCGCTTCACAAAGCTACGGATTACGAAAAAATCTGTATCACTGTGGATGATATCAGCCGTCCCGGTCTGCAGCTGGCCGGCTTCTTCGATCATTTTGAACCCATGCGTCTGCAGGTTCTCGGCAATGTGGAAACTTCCTATCTGCAGAAGCTCAGCAGCGAACAGAGGGCGATCATCTTTGACCATCTGTTTTCCTATAAAATTCCCACTCTGATCATTGCCCGGGGTCTGGAGGCTCTGCCCGAATGTCTGGAAATGGCGGAGAAGCATGATATCACCATTCTCCGCAGCATGGAGACCACCTCTTATACGGTTTCCAGTCTCATTACGGCACTGAAGGCCTATCTGGCACCCCGTGTGACCCGTCACGGTGTTCTGGTTGAAATCTACGGTCAGGGCATCTTTATCACCGGTGACAGCGGTATCGGTAAAAGTGAAACCGCTATCGAGCTGGTGAAGCGTGGTCACCGTCTGGTGGCTGATGATGCGGTGGAACTGAAGAAGATTTCTTCTTCGGAACTGGTAGGCAGCGCGCCGGAAGTCCTGCGGCACTATATTGAACTTCGCGGCATCGGTGTTATCAATGTGGCAAAGCTCTTCGGTATGGGTGCTATTAAGGAGAGCTCCAGTATCGATCTTATCATCAATATTGTTCATTGGCAGGATGGAGAGGTCTATGACCGACTGGGCCTGGAATCCCATTATACGGAGATTTTGGGCGTGAAGGTTCCTTCCATCACCGTTCCTGTCACCCCCGGTCGAAACATGGCGGTCATCTTTGAGGTTGCAGCTATGAACAACCGCCAGAAGCAGATGGGTTACAACCCTGCCGAGGAATTTACAGAGCAGCTGAGCCGGTTCTTCCAGCAGTCCGGCGATGCCATGGCATTTTAAGAATGATACAGCCTTTTCTTCCGGGAAGAGGCTGTATTTCTTTTGATAAAAATGCAATTTCCGGTTTTCTTTTCCGGTTGGATATGATAAGATAAACTAATAACAAACACCCGGAGGAGTTTATGACCTTTTTTGATAGATTATCAGACCGTTTTCCCGGTTTGGAACTCCATGCCGAAGAATTGATGGCCAATCATACATCCTTTCGAATCGGCGGCCCTGTCCCGATGGCTTTTCCATCCTCGGCAGAAGAATTAACGGCGGTATATCGCTGCTGTCTGGAACAGAATATTCGTCCTCTGATTTTAGGTGCAGGTACCAATATCCTTGCGCCCGATGAGGGAATGGAGACATTGGTCATCTGCACGAAAGGCCTGTCCCAAATTACGGACATGGGAAACGGTATGATCGAAGCGGAAGCCGGTGTTCCCATGGCAAAGCTGGCCTGCTTTGCCCGTGATCTCGGCTTGACGGGGTTGGAGTTTTCCCACGGAATCCCCGGAACCGTTGGCGGCGGTGTGTATATGAATGCCGGTGCCTACGGCGGTGAAATGTGTCAGGTGGCTGTTTCTACCACTGCACTGCTGCCCGATGGCTCGCTTTGGGAAGCAGAAGGGGAGGCGCAGGGTTTTTCTTACCGAAACAGTGCCTTCCAGAAAAAAGCTGCTGTGATTCTAAAAACCCGTTTCAGATTGCAGCAGGGGGAGTCGGCACAGATTGCCGCAAAAATGCGGGAGCTGATAGAAAAACGCAGAAACTCTCAGCCTTTGGATATGCCCTCGGCCGGTTCTACGTTTAAGCGTCCCGTTGGCGGCTATGCAGCTGCTTTGATTGATGAAGCCGGTCTGAAGGGAAAAGGTGTCGGTAAGGCTGCAGTTTCCGAGAAGCATGCAGGCTTTGTGGTCAACTTGGGCGGAGCAACGGCTGCTGATGTATTGGCAACCATGGCTCTGGTGCAGGAAAAAGTGAAAGAACATTCCGGTATTCAACTGGAACCGGAAGTGCGAATTTGGTAGGTGTGATATGCAATTTGTGATTGTTTCCGGTCTTTCCGGTGCAGGAAAGAGCAAAGCAGCCTCCTTTTTGGAGGATATTGGCTTTTATTGTGTGGACAATATGCCGGCAGACTTGATTCCTCAGTTTGCCCAGCTCTGTCTGGCGACGAAGGGGCGGTATGAACGAGTGGCCCTTGTCACGGATGTCCGGGCAAATCTGACCTTTGACGGCTTGTTCAAGGCATTGGAAAGCTTGGATCAAATGAAGCTGGAGTATACCATCGTCTTCGTGGAAGCGAACACGGACGTTATTATCAAGCGGTACAAGGAAACGCGTCGTAAGCATCCTCTTGCCAAGGATGGCAGCGAACTGGCCTCCATTGTAGAACGGGAACGGGAACTGCTGGAACCCATCCGCAACCGTGCCAATGCAATTATCAATACCTCTGCGCTGTCTACCGCAAAACTCCGTGGTGAAATTATTAATCTGGTTGCAGGTGATCTGAAGGATCATGCCATGTCTGTGACATTGACATCCTTTGGCTTTAAGTACGGTCTGCCTGCAGATGCCGATCTGGTATTTGATGTACGTTTTTTGCCCAATCCTTATTACATTGCCGAACTGAAAAACAAGACGGGTTTGGATGCAGAGGTTCGGGATTTTGTATTTTCTTATCAGCAAACCAAGGATTTTTTGACGAAAGTTGAGGATTTGCTGGCATTTTGCCTGCCTTCCTATGTGGATGAAGGCAAGACCAATCTGGTCATTGCCGTTGGCTGTACCGGTGGTAAGCACCGATCCGTATCTGTTGCAAAGGAACTGGCAGAGTTTGTCTCTCAAAAGGGATATATCACCGCTGTCAGTCATCGTGATTTAGGACGCAAATAAGAGAGGAAATTGTTATGTCCTTTTGTTCCCATGTAAAGGCAGAGCTTTGCCGTTTGCCTCTGCATAAAAGCTGCTGTGCTGTGGCGGAGGCCTACGGTGTGCTGCTGTTTTGCAATACCTTCTCCCGGAACGGCATCCGAATCGTGACGGAAAGTGTGGACTTTGCCCAGCGGCTGCCTCGTCTGTTTAAGAAAGCGTTCGGACTGGAATTCGATCAGCTACCCGATTCTGAACGTGGGAAACTGGTGTTTGTCATTGAGAACCCGGAGAAGATTTTGGCTGTCTATGAAGCCTTTGGCTTGGAATCGGAAACGACGGTTGCTTTGCACATGAACCTGAGCGTTCTGGAAGAGGAATGCTGTAAGATCAGCTTTCTCCGCGGTGCCTTTATGGCCGGCGGCTCTGTTACCGATCCGGAAAAGCGGTACCATCTGGAACTGGCCACCTCCCATCATCATGTGAGCAGGGAAGTGTACAGTCTGCTGATGGAGCTTGGCTTCTTTCCCAAAAGTGTTGCCCGTGGCGGAAACAGTATTTTGTATTTTAAACAGAGCGACTATATTGAAGATGTTCTCACCACCCTGGGCGCACCGGTCAATGCCATGCGTATTATGGAAGCAAAGGTGGAAAAGGATCTTCGTAACGACGTGAACCGCCGTGTCAACTGCGAGACTGCCAATCTTGGAAAGGCTGTGGATGCAGCCCAGGAGCAGCTGGCAGCCATCCGAAAACTGGAGGCCAGCGGCGCCTATGCCGAACTGCCGGACAAGCTCCGCAAGACAGCAGAACTGCGGAAACAGCACCCGGAAGCCACTTTGTCGGAATTGGCACAGATGCAGGATCCGCCTCTGACCAAATCCGCCATTAACCATCGGATGCGGAAATTGTTAGAACTCTCTAAACAATAGGAAAGGAGCCTGACCATGGGCTTTGTTCATTTACATGTGCATACGGAATACAGCCTTCTGGACGGTGCCTGCCGCATCAAGGGGATCATGGATCGTGTCAAGGAGATCGGACAGGAGGCCATTGCCATCACCGATCACGGCGTCATGTACGGCGTCATCGATTTTTACAGAGCGGCAAAGAAGGCCGGGGTCAAGCCCATCATCGGCTGCGAGGTCTATGTGGCACCCAGAAGCCGCTTTGACAAGACCTATGGCGTGGATCACGAGGCGTACCATCTGGTGCTTCTCTGCGAAAATGAAACCGGCTACCGCAATCTGAGCTACATGGTCTCTCAGGCCTTTGTGGAAGGCTTTTACGGCAAACCCCGTGTGGATCTGGAACTGCTCCGTGCCCATCATGAGGGCATCATTGCCCTGTCTGCCTGTGTGGCAGGTCAGATTCCACAATTGATTCTTTCCAAAGACTATGATGGTGCCAAGGCTAAGGCTTTGGAGCTTTCGGGTATATTCGGCGAAGGCAATTTCTATCTGGAACTGCAGGATCACGGTCTTGCAGAGCAGCAGGAGATCAATCAGGGTATTCTGCGTCTGTCCAGAGAAACAGGTTTGCCTTTGGTCATTACCAACGATGCCCACTATCTGCGCAAAGAGGACAGCCGTATGCAGGATGTGCTTATGTGCGTCCAGATGGGCAAAACAGTGGACGATCCCAACCGGATGCGGTTTGAGACCGATGAATTCTATCTGAAATCGGAAGAGGAACTGCGTCAGCTGTTCCCTCAGCAGGCAGAAGCCTTTGAAAATACAGTGAAAATTGCAGAACGCTGCAATGTGGAATTTACCTTCGGCAAGTACCATTTGCCGGAGTTCCAGCTGCCAGAGGGCTACGATTCTCTCACTTATCTGAAAGAGCTGTGCGGCAAGGGCTTTGAAGAACGCTACGGCGGCAGACATCCCGAATACCGTCAGCAGCTGGATTACGAGATCGACATGATCGAGAAAATGGGCTTTACGGACTATTTTCTCATTGTTTCGGACTTTGTCCGTTATGCGAAATCCGTGGGTATTCCTGTGGGTCCCGGTCGTGGCAGTGCGGCAGGTTCCATGGTCTCCTATACCCTCCATATCACCGATCTGGACCCCATGCAGTACAGTCTGTACTTTGAACGCTTCCTGAACCCGGAACGTATCTCCATGCCCGATATCGATATGGACTTCGGCGATACCCGTCGGGGCGAAGTGGTGGATTATGTCCGGGAAAAGTACGGCGAAGACCGGGTGGCTCAGATCGTCACCTTCGGTACCATGGCTGCCAGAGGTGCCATCCGTGATGTGGGCAGAGCCTTGAATTTTACCTATGCCGAGACCGATGTGGTGGCAAAGCTGGTGCCTACCATGCCTCTGCATATCACACTGGATGAAGCACTGAAAGTTTCTCCGCAGCTGAAAGAAATGTACGACGGCGACGAACGTGTGAAGGAACTGATCGACACTGCCCGGAGTCTGGAAGGTATGCCCCGGAACACATCCACTCATGCTGCCGGTGTGGTCATCACAAAGAATCCCGTCCACACCTATGTGCCGCTGGCTACCAATGACGATGTGATCGTCACCCAGTACACCATGACGACTCTGGAAGAACTGGGTCTTTTGAAGATGGACTTTTTGGGACTGCGAAATCTGACGGTCATTGAAGATGCTGTGCAGGATATCCGCAAAAAAGTGCCGGATTTTGATATGAGCAGAATCCCCGATGACGATCCGGAAACCTTTGCCATGCTGTCCGCAGGTCAAACTTCCGGTGTGTTCCAGATGGAATCTGCCGGTATGACCGGTGTATGCGTCCAGTTGAAGCCCCAGTCCATTGAAGATATCACGGCAATCGTGGCACTGTACCGACCGGGTCCCATGGAATCTATCCCAAGATTTGTGCAAAACAAGTTCAATCCCCAGTCGGTCATCTACAAGCATCCCATGCTCCAGCCTATTTTGCAGGTTACCTACGGCTGTATCGTCTATCAGGAGCAGGTCATTGAAATTTTCCGCCGATTGGGCGGTTTCAGCCTCGGTCAGGCGGATAATGTCCGCCGTGCCATTTCCAAGAAAAAGCAGGATATCATCGTGGCTGAGCGGAAAGCCTTTGTCTACGGCGATCCTCAGCGGAACATCCATGGTGCTGTGGCGGTAGGTGTGCCGGAGGATGTGGCGAATGCCATCTACGATGAGATCTTTGATTTTGCAAACTATGCCTTTAACAAGGCTCATGCGGTCTGCTATGCCAAGGTCGCCTATGATACGGCTTATCTGAAGTGCCATTATCCAAAGGAATATATGGCGGCACTGATGACTTCGGTTTTGGACAGCTCCGTGAAGGTTTCCGGTTACATCGGTGACTGCAAGGAACTGGGTATTGCGGTTCTGCCTCCGGATATCAATGAATCCAATGCCCACTTTACGGTGGTGCCGGAGGGCATTCGCTTCGGTCTGGCAGCGGTGAAGAATATCGGCAGAGGATTTATTCAGAAAGTTACCGTAGAACGGGAAAAGGGAGGAAGTTTCCGTAATTTGGAGGATTTCTGTTCCCGTCTCCATGGCACGGAACTGAATAAGCGTGCCGTGGAAAATCTCATCAAATGCGGTGCCTGTGACTGCTTCGGTCTCCATCGCAGTCAGCTGCTGTATATCTACGAAGCGGTGATGGATTCTGTTGCCGATAGCAGAAGACGGAATGTGGAAGGTCAGATGGACTTGTTTGGCTTTGGCGGAGAAACGGAAGAGTCTGCCGTATCCGTCGATATTCCTAATTTGCCGGAACTGAGTCCGCAGGATCGGATGTCCATGGAAAAAGAGGTGACGGGTCTGTACCTGTCCGGTCATCCCATGGACGATTACCGTGCTATGCTGAAGCAGTCTCAGGTGGCTGCCATTGGTGAGATCATGGAATGCTTTGAGACCGGCGGCACGGAGTTTGCCGATGAGCAGGTGGTCACCGTTGCCGGTATGGTGCAGCAGATGAAGATGAAGACCACCAGAAACAACTCCCTCATGGCCTATATCACTTTGGAGGACGACACCGGGGCCATGGAAATGCTGGTGTTCTCCAATGCCATTGACCGCTTTGGCGGTTTTCTGACAGAAAATGCGGCGGTAGTCATCTCCGGCAAAATCTCAGTCAGAGATGAAAAAGCACCGCAGATGATCGTCAATCAGGTCTGGCCACTGGAGTCCTATGCCCAGAGCCGACCTGCACCGGTGCAGCAGCCAAGGGCGGGGAAGCTCTATCTGCAGATCCCTTCGGAGAGTACTTCTCAGGATCGCCGCAGCCGTGCGGTTCTGCAGATGTTCCCCGGTAAAATACCCGTGGTTTTGTACTATGCCGATACCAAGATCCGACGACAGACCTTCTGTGATCCTGCTGATGAATTGCTGCAGGAACTGCAGGAGATCCTTGGCGAGAAAAATGTTGTTCTAAAATGAGATAAAATTCACACTTGGGCTACAAATTTCGAAAAAAATGTGATATACTCTTATGTTGGAAAAGAGCATGGGAAAGGAGTCTGCCCGTGAGAAGAAAAAAGAATATTCTGATTCTGGCAGCAGCTGCCTTCTGTATGCTTTTATGCACAGGCTGTGTGGGTCAGTCGGCAGAAACCCTTTACACACTGCCCAGACAGCCCGATGAGTATTATGAACTGCAAAGCGCCATTGACCAGGTTCTCGGAACGGGGGCTTCCTATTCCGGCCCTCTGACCGGCTCCAACCAGCAGGCGGTACAGCTTGCGGATCTGGACGGAGATGCCAGAGATGAAGCCATTGTCTTTGCGAAAGTGGCAGGTGCGAAGGCACTGAAAGCCTACATCTTCGACAGGGGAACAGACGGTGCCTATGAGAATACTGCTGTGATCGAAGGGGATGGCAGTGCCTTTGATTCTGCAGACTACGTGCAGATCGACGGGGAACCGGGTCTGGAGATCATTGTTGGACGGCAGCTCAGTGAGCAGATTTCTCAATCCCTTGGTGCTTATGCCTACCGGGAAGGCCGATTGGTGGAACTGATGACTGCCAACTACGCCGAATATACGGCAGTGGATCTGGACGGTGATGACTGCAGGGACATTTTCATCCTGCGGCAGGAAGCTGATGATAGAACCGGTACCGCAGAGCTCTATCGTTATGACAGTGGACAGATGGTTCGGGAACCGGAGGTCAGTCTTTCCACCGGTGCCAAAGAGATCAAACGTATGGTGACCGGCTATGTTTCCAGCGGTGTACCGGCTGTGTTCGTAGCCAGTACGTACAGTCAGGAAGAAATCGTTACGGATATCTTCTCGTTCCGAAACGGCAGCTTCCGGAATATCTCCACGAACGCAGAGACCGGCCTCAGCGCACAGACTGTCCGTAACTATAACGTCTATGCTGCAGATATTGATAAGGACGGTCTTGTGGAGCTGCCTACACCGGTGGCACTTCCCAGTATCAGTGCATTGGAGGAAACCTTCTGGGTGATTGACTGGTTCAATCTGGGCGTGGACGGTCAGCGTACGATCAAGATGACTACGTTCCACAGCTATCAGAACGGCTGGTATCTGGAACTGCCGGAGAGCTGGCATGATAAGATGACCGTATCCCGTACCGTTACGGATCTGGATGTCCATGGTTATACCTTCTCCAAATGGAACGGACGGGGTGTTGACCCGGAGGAAATATTCACCATCTATGCATTTTCCGGCGAAAACCGTCTGGAACAAGCCAAGGCAGCAGGATGTTTCCTTCTGGCAGAGAAGGGTGAAACTGCCTACGCCGCCTCTTTTGGAGATTGTCCGTGGGCAGACGAATTGTCTGAGAATGATTTGCAAGCCATGTTCCATTTCATTCAGGTGGACTGGAACAGCGGTGAAATATAAGGAGCATTGGAATGAAGAAAGTTTTGATTCTGGAAGACGAAGTCAGCATTCGCAGCTTCGTTGTGATCAATTTGAGAAGAGCAGGCTATGAAGCAGTGGAAGCCGGCACCGGTATGGAAGCACTGGAACAGCTGAAGAACCATCCCGATATCGGTGTGGCGATCTTAGATATCATGCTGCCGGATATCGACGGCTTTGAAGTTTGCCGTAATATCCGTGCCACCAACAAGCAGATCGGTATTATTATGTTAACTGCTCGCAGTCAGGAGATGGATAAGGTTACCGGCCTTATGACAGGTGCTGACGATTATATCACCAAGCCCTTCAGCCCGGCGGAACTGACTGCCCGTATTGATGCACTTTACCGACGTGTCGGCGGTGATTCTACCCCTGATTCTGTGGAAATGCAGCAGGGCCCCTTTGTGCTGAACACCCGTAACCGCACGCTGGATAAGGCAGGACGCCGGATCAAGCTGACGCAGGTGGAGTATTCCATTATGAAGCTGTTTATGCAGAACCCCGGCAGAGCCCTGTCCCGTGAAGACATTCTGGCATCCGTCTGGGGCCGTGACTATGACGGCGAACTGAAGATCGTGGATGTGAATATCCGCCGTCTGAGAATCAAAATCGAAGATGATACCGCCAGCCCTACCTATATTACAACTGTCTGGGGTTTCGGCTATAAGTGGGGTGCCTAAGTTACAGGAATACCCGGCAGAGGAGTGAGACACGCTGAAAAACTTTTTGAAATATCAGGGCATTCGCCGCCGCTGGATCCGAAACAGCCTGAGCCTTGTAATGGCTTTGGTGCTGTGTTTTGTGATCGTGTTCTCTGTTTCCTTTACGGTTTACAGTTATTCCAATCTGCGTGTGGGCTTGGAAGAAAAGGCCAAGACCACCACGGATTTCTTCGGCAACTATATCAGTCAGAGCTATAACGAGTACTATCAGTCCTGTATCCGCTATGCCCAGACCTTTGAAGAGAAAAACCATCTGGAATTGCAGTTTATTTCCACAAACGGCAAGTTGGTGGCATCGTCTTACGGTCAGTGGGCAGGTCAGGCACCGCAGACATCCGATGTGGCGGAGGCAATTGCCGGGCAGACCGTTGCGGTATTCCGGGGAAGAAATCCCCAGACCGGCGAACGGATCTTGGCAGTGTCCAATCCCATGGTCTATTCCAATGGAGAAGTCATCGGTGTCCTGCGTTTTGTGACCAGTTTGAGAAATGTAGACCGGCAGATCTGGAAAACAGTAGGTATCGCTATTCTCATGGGTGTGCTGTTCATTGCGTTTATGATCTACAGCAGCCGGTACTTCATGCGCTCCATTCTGGAACCGGTTTCCGAGATTACAGCCACGGCCAAACGGATCGCCTCCGGTTCTTACGGTGCCAGAATCAAAAAATTGCACGATGATGAGATCGGCGAGCTTGCCGATACCATCAATGAAATGTCAGCCCAGATCGCCCAGTCGGAAAAGACTCAGACGGAGTTTATTTCCTCGGTCTCTCACGAGCTGCGTACGCCGCTGACTGCCATTACCGGCTGGGGCGAGACCCTTCTTTCTTCCGAAGAGATGGATCCCACTGAGACACGGCGCGGTATGGCTATCATCCTGCGGGAAGCCCGCAGACTGACCGGTATGGTGGAAGAACTTCTGGAATTCACAAGAATCCAGGATGGTCGTTTTACACTGAATGTGACCATGTCGGATATTCTATCTGAATTTGAAGATACAGTGTTCATGTATGGAAGCCGCCTGAAACAGGAGGGTATCCTGCTGGAATATCTGGAAAATGAGGACGAGATCCCGGAAATTCCCTGTGATGCCGCCAGAATTCGCCAGGTGTTCCTGAACATTTTGGATAACGCTGCCAAGCACGGCGGCGAGGGAAAGAAAATCACCGCCTCTATCCATCGGGAAGAGGAAGATGTAGTGGTTCGTATCCGGGACTTTGGCCCCGGTATTCCCGAAGAGGAACTTCCTCATGTAAAAATGAAATTCTACAAGGGCAGCTCCAAGGCCAGAGGCAGCGGTATCGGTCTTTCCGTATGCGAGGAGATCGTTACCATGCACGGCGGCACGCTGACGCTGGAAAATGCGGACGGCGGCGGTACCCTTGTGACCGTTGCACTCCCCATGGGAGAGGAGTAAAATTATGTCAACCAACAATCAAGAAAAATTCAAGACAATGATCGGTGGACAGGCTCTCATCGAAGGCATCATGATGCGAGGCCCGGAGAAGCAGTCCATCGTGGTACGCAGCCCTGAAGGGCTGGTGGTCAAAACAGAGGAACTGAAGCTGACTAAGAAAAGTCCTCTTGCACGGCTGCCTCTGATCCGGGGTGTGATGACCTTCGGTGCCAGCATGGTGCAGGGTGTCAAAGCCCTTATGTACTCGGCAGAATTCTTCCCGGAAGAGCAGGAAGAACCCTCCAAGTTTGAGAAGTGGCTGGAAACAAAGATCGGCTCCGAAAAAATGGAAAAAGCCGTCATCTATCTGGCTGCGGTGCTGGGCATTGCTATGTCCGTGGGTCTGTTCATTCTGCTGCCCACTTTCATTGCCGGTCTCATCCCCGGCCTGAACGGTCATTACTTTGCAAGAAACCTCATTGAAGGTCTTGTAAAAATCATTGTTTTTATGGGATACATGATCTTAGTGTCCAAAATGAAGGACATGAAAAGAGTATTCTCATATCATGGAGCGGAACACAAGACCATCCGCTGCTATGAGGCCCAGCTGCCTCTGACGGTTGAAAATGTCCGTCAGCAGACCAGAAAGCACCCCCGGTGCGGCACCAGCTTTTTGCTGGTCGTGGTTTGCATCAGTATTCTGATGGGTGCAGTTATTCGTGTGGATAACACCCTTGCCCGTATGGGTCTGCATCTGCTGCTCCTGTTGCCGATCGTGGCTCTGGCTTATGAGCTGAACCGCTGGGTGGGTCGTCATGATAACTGGCTCAGCCGTATTCTCACCGCTCCCGGCCAGTGGATGCAGAATTTTACCACCTACGAACCCGATGATTCCATGATCGAAGTAGCCATCAAGGCACTGGAAGAAGTCCTGCCGGAGCAGGAGGGCGCTGACGAATGGTGACCTACGGGGAGCTGTATCGCCGTATTCGCTTTGCTTTGGAGCATTCCGAAGGACATCAGGCAGGCACCATCGCCAGAGAGCTGATGGCACTGGCATCCGGTTATGAACCGGCTGCCATTATGGGCATGCAGTCTGTCTTTGTATCCGACTGCGTGGAGCAAAGTGCCATGGAGCTGACCGGTCGTTTTCTTGCAGGAGAGCCCCTTGCCTACATCTTGGGTAAATGGAGCTTCTACGGACTGGAGCTGACGGTGACCCCCGATGTGCTCATCCCCAGAGACGATACCATGGCTGTGGTGGATCTGGCTTTGGAGCAGCGGAAGTGGATGCCCTCCAATCCCAGAATTCTGGATCTTTGCACCGGCTCCGGCTGTATCGGTCTTGCCTTGGCAAGCCGGATCAAGGATGCCCGTGTGACCTTGGCGGATCTGTCTGCCAAAGCTCTGCGGATCGCAAAGAAGAATGTGACGGATCTGCGTCTGACAGGTCGGGTCTCCTGTATTCAGGCAGATGCCATGATGCCTGCCAGCAGCTTTTTAGGACAGTTTGATCTACTCATTTCCAATCCTCCCTATATCACCGGTGCGGAAATGGAGCAGCTGCAGCCCTCCGTCCGTGATTTTGAGCCGCATATGGCACTCCACGGTGGTGAGGACGGATTGAATTTCTACCGCGCCATCGTGAAGAATTTTGCACCGGCGATCAAAGACGGCGGCTATCTGTGCTTTGAGTTCGGTATGGGACAGGAAAAAGCCGTCTGCGATATTCTGGAAGCAAACAATTTTGAAGTTCTGCGGCTGAAAGAAGATACAGGCCGCATTACCCGAGCAGTACTATCTAAAAAGAGAGAGGAAGCATGAACATGAAGAAGGGTAACATGGAAACGCAGGCTCCTGCCAGCGACAAGAGAAAAGCACTGGATACTGCCATTGCGCAGATCGAAAAGAATTTCGGTAAGGGCACCGTGATGCGTCTGGGCGACCGTCCTGAGATGCAGGTGGATGCCATTCCCACCGGCTCCCTGGCGCTGGATGCAGCACTGGGTATCGGTGGTGTGCCCAAGGGCAGAATCATTGAGATCTATGGACCGGAGTCCTCCGGTAAGACCACTCTGGCTTTGCATATCGTGGCCTCTGCCCAGAAGATGGGCGGCGAAGTGGCGTTTGTGGATGCTGAGCACGCACTGGACCCCGACTATGCCGCTGCCATCGGCGTGGATATTGACAATATGCTGGTCTCTCAGCCCGATACGGGAGAGCAGGCACTGGAGATCACTGATGCACTGGTTCGTTCCGGTGCTGTGGATGTGGTGGTTGTGGACTCTGTTGCCGCTCTGACCCCTCGTGCTGAGATCGAAGGCGAAATGGGCGATACCTTTGTAGGTCTGCAGGCAAGACTCATGTCTCAGGCACTGAGAAAGCTGGCAGGCAACATTTCCAAGACCAACTGCGTGGTTATCTTCATCAACCAGCTGCGTATGAAGATCGGCGTCATGTACGGCAACCCCGAAACCACCACCGGCGGCAATGCACTGAAGTTCTTTGCCTCTGTCCGAATTGATATCCGCCGCACAGAAGCCATCAAGAACGGCTCCGAGATCATCGGCAACCGTACCCGTGCCAAAATCGTCAAGAACAAGGTGGCACCTCCCTTCAAGGAAGCTATTTTTGATATCATGTACGGCGAAGGCATTTCCAAGTGGGGTGAACTGGTGGATTTGGCTGTGCAGCTGGATATTATCCAAAAGTCCGGCAGCTGGTTCTCCATGGGTGAGGAGCGCATCGGTCAGGGTCGTGATGCCGTCAAGGCCTATCTGATCGCCAATCCCGATGTGGCTGCTCAGGTGGAAGCCGAGGTTCGTGAGAACCTGTATAAGATCACCGGCGGCAAGCCCAAAATGGCTGCCAAGCCTGCTGCACAGGCTGTCAGCGTGGACGCGGAAGACTTTGATGATAATTGAGAAATTGGAGCCTATGATCCGACAGGAGCACACCTTCCGTGTGCTCCTGTCGGATGGCTCTGTTATTAAGACACAAGATTATGTGATTGCAGATCTGGGACTTTACCCGGGTATGGAGCTGGATGAAGATGCCCTGTCGGCATTGAAAGCTGCTGCTGCCAAGGCCTCTGCCAAACAGCGTGCGGTGAAGATCATCTCCGCTGCCGGTGTTTCCAAAGAGGAACTGCGCCGCCGTTTGACCCAAAAGGGGGAGACGGAGGAAGATGCAGAGGAGGCTGTCCAATGGCTCAGCGAATTGCAGCTGCTGGATGATGCCAAAACGGCAGAGCAGATCGTCCGTTCTGCCATCCATAAAGGCTATGGGGAAGCCAGAATCAAGCAGATTTTGTTTGAAAAGCGTATTCCCAAAGAGTATTGGCAGCAGGCACTGCAGGAGATCCCTGAGATGGATGATGCCATTGATCAGTTTCTTCGGCAGCGGCTTCGGGGCTGTTTACCGGATCAAAAAGAAATCAAGCGCATGACCGATGC
This sequence comes from Candidatus Avilachnospira sp., assembly GCA_045579045.1. Classification (GTDB taxonomy): domain Bacteria; phylum Bacillota; class Clostridia; order Oscillospirales; family Oscillospiraceae; genus Avoscillospira. Next base: position 8,451 of record JAZNLL010000116.1, on the reverse strand, counting down.
GCTTTTGCGCCGGGGCCACAGCTGGCAGGATATCCGCGCCGGTCTGAAGCGGTACAATGAGGCTCTGGAATTGGAATGGGAGGAACCCTATGACTGAAAAAATCGGTATGGTCAGCCTTGGCTGTGCCAAAAATCAGGTCAATGCAGAGCAGATGCTCTATCTGCTGCAGGAGGCGGGCTATGCCATCTCCGGTGATCCCGATGGCTGTGATCTGGCCATTGTCAATACCTGCGGTTTTATCGACAGCGCCAAAACGGAAGCCATTGACAATATTCTGGCTCTGGGTGCTCTGAAGGCAGAAGGCAGACTGGGAAAAATTCTGGTCACCGGTTGTCTGGCCCAGCGGTATCAAGAGGAGATTCTCCGGGAAATGCCGGAAGTGGACGGTATTTTAGGTACCGGCAGCTATGATGATATCGTGCCAACTGTCCGAAAAATACTGGACGGCAAGCAGGTCTGCGAGTTTGGTGACATTGATGCGCCTCTCAGCGAAACCGGTCGTATACTGACCAGCCCGGACTATTATGCCTACTTAAAAATTGCAGAAGGCTGCGACAATCACTGTGCTTATTGCGTCATTCCGTCCCTCCGTGGCAAGTACCGCAGCCGGGAACTGGATGATGTGCTCTATGAAGCCCGGATGCTGGCACAGGACGGCGTCAGGGAGATCATCGTGGTGGCCCAGGATATCTGCCGTTACGGCATTGATCTGGATGACCATCAAATGCTCCTGCCCAAGCTCATGAGAGAACTCTGCAAAATCGATGGGATTCATTGGGTGCGTCTGCACTATCTCTATCCCGATGTGCTCACAGACGAGATGATCGATGTCATTGCCAGTGAGCCGAAGATTGTCAAGTATCTGGATATTCCCATCCAGCATATCAATTCCCAGATCCTCAAAAAAATGAACCGCCGTGGTGATCGGCAGTTCTTGGAGGCCCTGTTCCGCAAGCTCCGTCAGCGAATTCCCGGTTTGGTGCTGCGTACCAGTCTCATTGCAGGTTTGCCCGGTGAGGGTGAAGAAGAATTCGAGGAACTGTGTCAGTTCCTGCGGGAGTTCCGTCTGGAGCGTGTGGGTGCTTTTGCGTTCTCTCCTGAGGAGGGAACGGTGGCTGCGACTATGGAGTATCCCCCCACGGAAGTGGCCCAGCAGCGTGCCGAGCGGCTGGCTGAGATCCAGTCACGGATTATGGATGACTACAATAGCACTCTGATCGGTAAGACCATGGAAGTCCTCTGCGAGGGCTGGGACGAGGAGGAAGAGTCCTATTATGGTCGTTCCTATGCCGATAGTCCCGACATTGACGGCAAGGTCTGGTTCGCTGCAGAGCGGACGGTCCGACCCGGTGAGTTTGTCACGGTGCAGATCACCGACGTCTATGATGGAGAACTGATCGGAGAAATGGAGGAAGAACAATGACAACCGCAACAAAAATTACTTTGGCCCGTGTGGCATTAATTCCTGTATTTATGATCGTTTTGCTGCTTGGCTACAACTGGCCTGCCATGATCATCTTTGCCATTGCCAGTCTGACAGATTTTGTGGATGGCTACATTGCCCGGCATTACAATCAGACCAGCGACTTTGGCAAGTTTCTGGATCCTCTGGCAGATAAGCTGCTGGTGGTTGCCGCCATGCTGATCTTTATTCAGCAGGGTCGCATGCCTGCCTGGGTGGTCATGCTGGTGCTGGCCCGTGAGTTTGCTGTTTCCGGTCTGCGGATGGTGGCTGCTAAAGAGGGTACCGTTCTGGCTGCCGGTTTTAGCGGCAAGGTCAAGACCTTCTCCACAATGGTCGGTCTGTGTGCCATGATGGTTCTGCCCTTTGTGTGGCTGGATTGGGCGGTCATTGTTGTGATCGCTGTCACGACTCTTTACTCCGGCATCGAGTATTTTGTCCAGAACTGGAAAGTGTTCAATTTTTAAATAAAAAAGTGTCGCTTCGTTAAGAAGCGACACTTTTTTTGGAAGGGAGCTGTGCCAGAATGACACCGATGAAAACCAGCGCGCATCCGGCCAGTTCCGGAGCAGACAGTTGTTCGTTGATCAAAAGCCAACCGAAGAGGACGGAGAAGACGGATTCCAAACTCATCAGCAGGGAAGCGGTTGCAGGTTCTGTCCGAGCCTGCCCCAAAATCTGCAGGGTATAGCCGGCGCCGGCGGACATAATGCCGGAATAGGCGATGGGCAGCCAGCACTTGAGAATGGAGGAAAGGGAGATATCCTCTGTAAACAGGGCGATGATCAGACAGATCATGCCGCAGATAAAGAACTGCAGACAGCTGAGCCGAACTCCATCCACATGGGGGCTGAAATGGTCGATCACCAGAATGTGACCTGTAAATGCGACGGCACAGAGGATCAGCAAAATCTCACCGATGCCCATGGTCATATCGCCTGCACACAGCAGATACAGACCAATGAGGGCCAGCACCACAGCCAACCAGACCCACGGTGCAACTTTCTTTCGGAAGAACAGTCCCACGATGGGTACCATGATGATGTACAGCGCAGTTAAGAATCCACCCTTACCGGCCTCTGTGGTCATAAGACCCACCTGCTGCAGGGCACAGGCGGTAAAGAGGAAGAAACCGCAGAAACTGCCTGCGAGGAGCAGCGTTTTTTTATCGGCAGCAGATGTTGGCTTTTGGCTGATCCCGGTCTTATCCAGAATGGCAATAACAGGCAACAGCACCAGACTGCCCAGCAGAGACCGAACTGCCAGGAAGGTGAAGGGACCCACATAATCAAGCCCCACGACCTGGGCTACAAAGGAGGCACCCCAGATCATGGCTGCCAGCAACAGCATACCATTGCCAATCATTCGTTTCGACATAACAAGACCTCTTTTTGCCAATTTCCGTTACAGTATCACTTTCCCGGGAGGAAGTCAAGAGGCTTGATGAACAGTAGGAAAACTGCTATAATAAAACAAAGGAGTGATTGGATGGAAGACCTGTTTATCCCAACGCTGCATACATTCGAAAACAACAATATTTTTACCGGCAGCTGGGGTCAGCTTCGTTTCAAGGTTACCCCGGCCATCACCATGAAGACACCCAAAGAGGTGGATATGGAGGCCAGTTCCATGAAGGCAGAGTTCTGGCACGGTCTGTTCTGCTATGAAAAAAGCGACATCGAGGAGGAACGGGTGTTTCCCCTCAGCCCGGAAGGTCGGGAAGAAATGATCGCCTGGTTAAAGGAAAATGCATGAAAGAGGTTGGCGCTTAGCGTCAACCTCTTTGCCGTTTATCTCTGGTTCTGTCTGTTGTTCTGGTTCTGATTCTGATTCTGATTGTTCTGCTGATTCTGCTTCTGGTTGTTGTTCTGATTCTGCTTGTTGTTCTGGTTATTCTGATTCTGGTTCATTTCAGTTTCCTCCTTGTTTCGTAGTTGGGTACCGCGCCTTTAGTATGACCTCTTTTTCAGGATTTATCCTTGGGCTTAAAAATCAGTGCCGCCAGCAGTCCAAAGAAGATCGCCGCAGTGATACCGCCGGCAGAGGCTTTCAGACCGCCGGTCAAAGCACCCAGCAGACCGTCCTGCTGTACGGCTTCTTTTACGCCCTTGGCAAGGGTGTTGCCAAAGCCGGTGAGGGGAATCGTAGCACCGGCACCGCTCCATTTGACCAAGGGTTCATAAATACCCACAGCACCCAGTATGACACCGGTGACCACATAGGCGACCAAGATTCTGGCAGGTGTCAGTTTTGTTTTATCAATGAGAATCTGACCGATGGCGCACAGAACACCGCCCAGTAAAAATGCTTTCAGATAATCCATCTTATCTCCTTTCCGAACCGATGGAGACGGCATGGCAGACCGCCGGAATACTCTCACCCTGCTGGGTGGAGAGGGGAGAGAGCAAAGCACCGGTTCCACAGAAAAGAATATTCTTATATTTTCCTTTTGCCATCTGGCGCAAAAGATAACCGCAGAGTACCACAGAACCGCAGCCGCAGCCGGAACCGCCTGCGTGGACATCCTGTTTTTGCAGATCAAAGATCATGGTGCCGCAATCGTCGTAAACGCCGCCAATGCCTACACCGTCTCTGCGGAACAGATCCAGCAGGATTTCCTTGCCTACCAGACCCAGATCGCCGGTGACGATGAGGTCATAGTCGGAAGGGGACAGGTTCAAATCGTCAAAATGGGCACGGATGGTTTCATAGGCGGCAGGCGCCATGGCAGCACCCATGTTGTTGGCATCGGTGACGCCCTGATCCACCACCGTTCCCGTGGTTGCTGCATTGATATACGGTCCGTGGTCACGGAGCCCCAGAAGGATGCAGCCTGCACCGGTGACAGTCCACTGTGCCGTCGGCGTCCGCTGACCGCCATAGCCAAGAGGAAAGCGATACTGCCGCTCTGCTGAAGCGAAATGGGAGGAGCTCATGACGCCTGCAATGGAGGCATATCCGCCGTTGACGGACATGGCGGACAGGCTCAGCCCTTCCGCCATGGTGGAACAGGCACCGTAAAGTCCCAGAAAGGGCACACCGGTGTTGCGGACGGCAAAGCTGGAACTGATACACTGGTTCAGCAGATCACCGCCAAAAAGCGCGTCCAGATTCTTATCGTGAAGACCGGCCTTTCGTTTGGCAGTTTCCAAAGCCAGAAACTGCATCTGCCGCTCTGCCTTCTCCCAGGTCTGTTGTTTGAAGGTGGTATCGGTGGTAGTGTAGTCAAAATATGCCGAAAGCGGTCCTTCCTGTTCCTTCTTGCCCACAATGGAGGCTGCGGACAAAATGGACGGATGCCGATCAAAAACAATACTTTGCCTGCCCTTGCGTAGGCTTCCCAAAGTTCATCACTCCTTTTGCCTTATTATGCGAGCAAATGATGAAATTATTGCAATCGGTTGTCTCAAAACGGGTTTTATGGTACAATCCTATGGAATGAATTTACCGAAACGGAGTGTTTCCATGAAAATTGGAAATTTGGAAGTAAATGGACAGACTGCCCTTGCGCCTATGGCCGGGGTCACAGATTGGGCATACCGGACTGTTTGTGCAGAACTGGGTGCAGCCTTGACCGTGACGGAAATGGTATCATCCAGAGCGTTGGTCTATCAGGATAAAAAAAGTGTGGGGCTTTTGAAAAAGACGCCCATCGGTATTTGCGGTGCGCAGATTTTCGGCAATGACCCGGAGATCATGGCAAAAGGTGCCCAGTTGGCGCTGGGTCACAGCGGCTGCGATTTTATCGATATCAATATGGGCTGCCCCATGCCGAAGATCGTCAATAACGGTGATGGCAGTGCCCTCATGAAAGATCCACAACTGGCAGGAAAAATTGTCCGTGCCGTTGTGGATGCAGTGGATGTGCCTGTAACGGTCAAAACCAGAATCGGTTGGGATCGAGGCAGTATCAATGTGGTGGAACTGGCAAAAATAGTGGAAGATAACGGAGCTGCAGCTCTGGCAGTCCATGGCAGGACCAAATCCATGCTCTATTCCGGTCGAGCCGATTGGGATACCATCCGGGAAGTAAAACAGTCGATCTCCATTCCCGTCATCGCCAACGGCGATATTTTCGGCGGCAAAGAGGCGGTGCAGTGTCTGGAACGGACAGGTGCCGACATGGTCATGATCGGAAGAAGCGCCTTCGGCAACCCATGGGTGTTCCGCGAGGCCAATGAGGCTTTGGCAGGCGAGGAAACTTCTGAACTGCCGCCTCTCAGCCAGCGAATCGATGTAGCTCTGCGGCAGTATGAGCTGGCGAAAGAGGACAAAGGGGAACATATTGCCTGTCTGGAGGCCAGAAAGCACTTTGCATGGTACTTGCGGGGTGTGGCTTACAGCAATTACTATAAAGAACAGATTTCTGCCATACAGACGGCAGAGGATGTATATAAGATCGCAGCAGGCATCAAGCGGGATCTGAGGTGAGTCATGATGGATGAAAAAGCCCTCATCAGGCAAATATTGGCAGGAGATCAGGATGCCTTTGCGCAATTGGTACAGGCGCAACAGAAGCCTGTGTATAACCTTTGCCTGCGGATGGTATCCAACCCTTCCGATGCGGAAGATTTGGCACAGGAGGCCTTTGTGAAGGCCTGGAGGGGACTGCGGTTTTATAAGCATGAAGCTGCATTTTCTACATGGCTGTATCGATTGACCTCCAATGTCTGCATTGACTTTCTGCGGAAGCAGAAACGGCAGAATACCATTTCTCTGACCATGGAAGAAGATGGCGAACAGGAATTAGAAGTGCCCGATACAGAGCCTTTGCCGGAGGAGCGGGTGCTTCATAGGGAAAAACAGCAGGCAGTTTCTGAAGCTATGGCGCAGCTGGAGGAAGAATACCGACTGGCCTTGACTCTCCGTGTGGTAGATGACCTGACCTATGAGCAAATTGCAGAGGTTCTGGATATCAAGGTGGGAACGGTCAAATCCCGTATTGCAAGAGCCAGAGAACGAATGAGAAAAATGCTCCTTGAAAATGGGAACATTTTTGGGAATATTTCGTCCAATCAAACAGAGAGGAGGCGAGACCATGAAATGTGAAGATGTGCTGCTGCTCATCAGCGGTCATATAGACGGGGAAAACACACCGCAAGAAGCACAACTGTTGCAGGAGCATTTGGCAGATTGTGAGGCTTGCAGAGCGGTTTTGCAGGCATATACAGAAGCGGATATGGGAATCGCCTCTCTGACTGCAGAAGCACCTGCCGACCTGTGTGAGAAGGTTATGGCTTCCATCGGTGCACCGAAGAAAAAACAGAGATGGTGGCCTGTGTTGGCGGCAGCGGCAGCTGTGGCACTGGTGATCGGTCTCGGTTCCGGTTATTTGCCTGCGATGCAGCAGGAAGAAGCTGTGCCTATGGTGGCAAGAACTATGGATGTGGAGTTTGCAGTGCCTGCAAACTTCTTCCCGGAGATCAACGGTCAGATCCTTTCCGATGTCCGCAGAGCCTACGTGGTAGAGACTTCCGAACTGCTGCCGGAGATGGAGAACTGTCCTTATGAGGAATTGGAAGATGGCTCCTTACTGTATCTGCTGCCCTCAATGGAAATGGCAGTGGAATTGAGCGAAACATACGACCTCTGCCTGTTTTTCCATCAGCAGGCAGAAGAAGCCTATGCCTTGCTGCTCTCAGAGGAGGAATGACCATGCTGAAAAATATCATTTTCGATATGGGAAATGTGCTGCTTCGCTTTGAACCGGATCTGTTTATTGAAGCACTGGGTGTCACCGATCCTGATGTTCACAGCCTGCTCAGACGGGAAGTGTTCGGCTCTGTGGAATGGGTTTTGCAGGATTGGGGAACGCTGACAGAAGCAGAATCCTCTGAAATCGTCTGCGCTCGCCTGCCGGAAGAACTGCGGCAGATGGCAAAGGATCTGATTTTCCGCTGGAATGAGCCTATCCGTCCTATTGTCGGAATGGCTGAACTGGTCCGGGATTGCAAAAAAGCCGGTTTAGGTGTCTACTTGCTTTCCAATGCCTCTGTGCGCCTGCCGGAATACTGGCCTCAAGTCCCCGGACAGGAATACTTTGACGGCATTGCCGTGTCTGCACTGATCCATGCGGTCAAACCAATGCCGGAGATCTATCGGCATGTACTGGATACATATGGCTTGAAAGCAGAAGAGTGTATTTTTGTAGACGATATGCCATTGAATGTCTCCGGTGCCTTGCAGGTGGGCATGAAGGGATTTGTGTTTCGTGGTGATGCCGAAGCCTTGCGTCAGGAATTAAAAATGCAGGGCATTGCCCTTGCATAAGAGTAAAACCTCCTTTGTGCCTTTGGCACAAAGGAGGTTTTTGTAGATATCATTCTTCCGGTACAAGTTCAGCCTGACGGGAAACACGTGCCATTTCCTTTCGGCTCTGCTTCAGAGCGATGGTCTGCATGACGATGACCACAGCCATCAATATGGTGAATACGGTAAAGGCCAGTTTGTAGTCACCAAAAATGTCATAGCACACGTTTCCGAAGGGAGACCCGAGGGCAAAACCGGCATAGTTGGCAGCTGCGTAGCAGCCGACGATTTTGTCAAAGCTCTTGTCACCGAAAAATTCCGAGGCAAGTATCGGCAGCATAACGGTCTCCAGCGGCATGGCCAGATTGTTGAGCGGCATCCGAATCCAGGCCAAAGCCTGTCCTGCAGGTGTATTTGTCAAAAAGATAATGGAAACAGTAGAGAACATGGCACAGCCCAGACCAATAAACAGAGGGATCTTGATGCCAAATCGGTCATAGGACCAACCGGTCAGAAATTTGGTGCAGCAGAACACCAGGCTGCCCACGCTGGTCAAATTGGCAACAAAGGCCTTGGACATACCGATGTCGTACATATGCGGGGTGGCAATACCGCTGAGACCCTGCAGGGTCATGCCGGTGAGGAACACGGCAGCCATGGAAATGTAAAAATACGGTTTTCTAACCGCCTCTTCATAGGAGATGCCTTCCCATACGGAACTGCGCGCCTTGCGTTTTTT
>JAZNLL010000115.1:0-14560 GCA_045579045.1 Candidatus Avilachnospira sp. | reverse complement strand
TACAGAGAAGATTGCGGAGTATATCCGAAAACAATTGCAAGAAGATATAATGGATGATCAGATGTCGATTAAGGAGTACATCGACCCGTTTACGGGTAGCAAGAATACCAAAGCATAAAAACAGGCCGCTTTAGCGGCGGCCTGTAAAAATTATGCGGTTGGCGGATCTTTTCGGTGCATCTTAAGATGCGGCTAGTAATAGGCCCTTGAAGGGCCTGTGCAAACCACTAGTTACACTAGTGGTTTTGATTTATCGGAAGGAAAGAACCTCGTCCAAAGGTTTGCGGACAGCCTTACCGTGTTCACCTTCGGCAGGATAACCGATGGCCATGATGCAGGACACCAGCCAGCCATCAGGAAGACCTGCTAACTCAATGACTTTCTTGGAGTCAAACAGGCCCATAATCACAGATCCAAGACCGGCTTCATGGAGCGCCAGGCATAGGGTCTGGGTGCCGATACCGGCATCGAAAGATTCCCAGTGCTCACCCTTGTCGGAGGAATAGGAGCCGTCCTCATTGAAACCGGCGATGCCGTGAACGGTGGCAACGACCATCAGACCGGCGGCACTGTTGATATTGTCTTTGTTCTTTGCAAAATTCAAGGTGGCTTCTTCTGCAATTTGCGCTTTCAGAACCGGATCATCAATGTAGATGTATCGTACCGTCTGGCTGTTTTTCCATGTGGGAGCAAACTGTGCAGTCGCAACCACCTCAGAAATCAGATCTCTGGAAACGGGCTTATCCAGAAAACGACGCACGCTTCTTCTGGTTTTCAAACAGATTTTTGCATCCATGGCAAAGTCCTCCTTGCTGTTTTTTCCATTATAGCATAAAAAAGTAGATTGGCAAATCCAATCTTCCGTGATAAAATCCCTTTAGAAAGGAAGTGCTTTCATGTTTCAAGGATTTTCGCCGGAAACCATGGATTTTCTCTGGGGAATTCGGCTGAATAATAACCGTGACTGGTTTATGGCCCATAAGGCTGAGTACCAAGAATATTTGTATGAACCGATGAAACTGCTGTCGCAGGACGTATTTGCGGCCTTTCAGGACATCCCCGGAATGGATCACAAGCTCTCCAGAATTTATAAGGATGCCAGAATGCATCCGGCAGTTCCTTACAAGGAGAGCCTTTGGTTTGTCATGCGTCCGGAAGGTTACTCCTGGAGTGAACAGCCTTCTTTGTACTTTGAGATCAAGCCGGAGGGCTATCACTACGGTTTTGTCCTCTGGTCGCCCAAGAGTTTTGTCATGGAACGCTATCGTAAACTTCTGGAAGCCCATCCGGAAGAATATCCTGCCATCATCAAACAGGTGGAAAGAGAATCGGGAATTCTTATGGAAGGCGACGAATACGCCCGAAAGAAACCTTGTCCGCATTCGATTCTGGAGCCCTATTACAATCGCAAAAATATTCGCTTTGTCAAATCTTTTGCGCCTGATGAGCAGATGTTTTCTTCACAGCTTGCCGATGATGTAATCAACACAATGAAAAAACTTTATCCTCTTTATGAGTATTGCCTGAAATTCTCTCTGGGATAAAAAGATACCGGATGGCCGCCAAAACCTGCAGCTGTCCGGTATTTTTGATTTCCAAGGAAAAACTGCTTGTATTTTCTATGCCTGTTTTCCTCAGAAAGAGCCATATTAAAGAGGCGAGCGAGGGAGGAAAAGGGCGATGAAAAGGAAAAGATTACAATGCTTGGTTCTGGTCATCTGGATACTGCTTTGCAGTACGGTTGCTTCAGCAGCACCCAGATTGGTGATACCGGGCGGAAATACGGTTGGCATCAAGTTGTACAGCAGGGGATTGGTGGTTACGGGATTTGAAGATCACTCAACAGCCAGAGAGGCAGGTTTGAAAAAGGGTGATGTGATCCTGTCTGTGAATGGAAAGATAATCCATACAATTCAAGAACTGAGAGATGGAGTAAACGAAAAACAAATCCTTTTGAAAGTTTCCAGAAAAGGTAAGGAGCATACTTTTCAGGTAGAACCGAATGAAACGTCAGAAGGACGAAAAATTGGTGTCTATATACGGGATTCTATGGCAGGTATCGGTACGGTGACTTATTACGACCCGGAGACGGGTAATTTCGGAGCCTTGGGACATGGGGTAAATGACACGGATGCGGACGTACTGCTGCCGTTGGAGGCCGGAGTGGTGGTACCGTCATCTGTTACCGGCATTGAAAAAGGAAAGTGCGGCGAGCCGGGAGAACTGAAGGGTATGTTTAATATCCACAAAATCCTGGGATCAGTAAACCAAAATACAGATTTCGGGATTTTTGGAAAGCTGAGAGAACTGCCGAAAGGAAAAACCGTCACGACAGCAGAGACACATGAAATCAGAACCGGTGCAGCTACAATTCTTTCCAATATTCAGGGGGCGCAGGTACAGTCTTATTCTGTGGAGATCCTCAAGATTTACACCAATAGTGACGGCAGCGGAAAAGATATGCTGCTGCAGGTGAAAGATGAAGAACTCTTGAAAAAAACCGGTGGAATCGTGCAGGGGATGAGTGGCAGCCCAATTATTCAGGATGGGAAGCTGGTGGGCGCTGTGACCCACGTACTGGTCAATGACCCCACAAGAGGATATGGCATTTTTATCGAAAACATGCTGCATGCAGCTGGATGAAATAGGAGTCCGTCCTAATTGGACGGACTCCTGCTTTTGCAATTCATCAGGGCTTGCGAATAAACACATTCAAAACCAGTGCTACGACCGTCAGAGCCACCAGCATCACAAAGGTAGCCGGATATCCGCCGGATAGTTCCAGAACCTTGTTGGAAATGGTAGCAATGAGAGATCCTCCCATGCTGGTAAAGGTCATAAGAGCCATATTGGTGGAAAAGTACTTCATACCAAAGAAGGAGGAAGTAAAGGCAGCTGTGATCGTGGGGCAGGCACCGTAGGACAAGCCGGTCAGACACAGGCCGCCGATACACAGAGGCAGTGAGCCGACCGACACAGCCACCAGGGTAACAATGGCTGCACATATGGTGAGTGCGTTGGCATACAGCATGGTTTTACGTCGTCCGATGGCATCAAAGAGCGCACCGGTAAGGATCCGTCCGAGACCGTTGCAGATGGACAGAACACCGACAAGAGAAACGGCCAGAGCCTCAGGGGCATTTACCGACAGAGCCAGATCTTTTGCAAAGCTGATGACAGAGCTGCCGACAGCAGCCAAAAAAGAAATGGCGATAAAGGCCATCCAGAAGGAGAGTCGGCGGAGCATTTGTACAGAGGTGTAGTCCTGACGTTCAAAAGTTTCCGCGGCAGCAGTTCCGGCAGACTTTGGTTGGGGAAGCTTGGTCTGTGCATCAGGTTTCTTCAGCAAAAATCCTGTTGCAGCCAAAACGATGCAGATGGAAATGCCCAGCAATATGTAGGTGGTTTTCCAGCCCAGTGAGCTGTGGAACATAGAATTGGCTGCGTTGCCAAGGATCAGAGCAGACGCACCAAAACCCATCATCAGACATCCGGAGCAAAATCCTTTTTTGTCGGGAAACCATGCGCTGACGGTGGCAATCACAACATTGTAGGCAATGCCGATACCCAGACCGGCCAAAACACCGTAGGTGATATACAGCATAACGACAGAGTCACCGCGAAGGAAGGCGGTCAGAACAAAGCCCAGAGCAGACAGCGCACCGGCAACGATAAGCGCGGTTCGGTGCCCTGCGCGTCTGGACAGCTGTGCGCCCAGCAGACCGCCGGCACAAAAGAAGCTCATGGCCAGAGTGAAGTTCAAGGCCAGAGCAGAAGCACTCCATCCGAATGCATCTGTCAGCGGTGCCTTCAGAATGGACCATGCGTACAGAACACCTGCAAAGAGCATGGCAATGACACCAATGACCAAATAGAACCAACGGACAGATAAATTCTGTTTTGTGGAATTCATGGAAAAGACCTCAATTCTTTACTCAAATGAAGATACTTACATTCTACGATATTTTCTTCCAAAAGTCCAGCTATCCATTTGTGATAATTTGTGATATGATGTCTGCAGAAAGTGGGTGCGGACTATGATTCGAAAAGCGACTGCTGCAGATCTGGACGGTATTGAGATCATTTACGACCATATCCATGAAGCCGAAGAAAAAGGAGAGATGACGACCGGCTGGCTGCGGAGTATTTATCCCACACGGCAGACCGCCATGGCTGCCATAGAACGGGATGATCTGTTTGTGCAGCTGGATGGTGATAGGATCGTCGGTGCAGCGATCATCAATCAGGTGCAGGTGGATGTCTATGAAGGTGCGCCCTGGGAATATGATGTTCCGGAGGAACAGGTGACGGTACTCCATACCCTTGTAATCGATCCTTTGGAGAAGGGAAAGGGCTACGGCAAAACCTTTGTCCGGTACTATGAGCAGTATGCCAAAGAACATAACTGTCCCTATCTGCGGATGGATACCAACGAGAGAAATCAAAACGCCCGTGCTTTTTATGCAAAACTGGGCTTTCGGGAAATCGGTATCCGACCCTGTTTGTTCAATGGAATCCCCGGTGTCAATCTGGTGCTGCTGGAAAAGAAAGTGTAAAAGAGGACGGCTCAGCCGTCCTCTTTTTAAGAATATGCGATTTTTGTTGAAAAAGAAAACTGCCGTGTTATAATAGCTGTGATTTTGGAAAAAGAAGGGACCCGTGTTGAGCAAAAAAGCAATTCTGATGGCAGCGCTTTCCAGCCTGCTGTTTGCAACATCCTGTATATTTGTACATTATCTGACCCCTTACGGTTTTTCCTCCATGGAAATGACCGCCATGCGAGGTGTCGTGTCTGCGGTGTTGATCGTGGTCTATGTTTTGCTTCACAACAAAAAACTGTTTCGTACAAATCTGAAGAATCTCCTGCTCTTTGCAGCAGGTGGTCTGACCATGTTTACGGCTGCATACTTCTACTTTGTGTCCATTGGAAAAAGCGGAGTTGCCACGGCTGTGGTACTGATGTACACCTCTCCAATCTATGTTCTGGCTTTTTCTGTTTTGTTCCTCAAGGAGAAACTGACGGCGAAAAAGCTCATCTGCGTGGCGGTGATGCTGTTCGGTGTGGTGTTGGTCTCCGGTATTCTGGAGAGCGGTTCCTTTCATTTCCTTGGTGTTGCATTCGGCTTGCTGGCCGGTTTCTCCTTCGGTGTGTACAACATTGTAACAAAGGTCTCCATGAAGCACGGCGCAAACCCGATGACAGCCATGACATATTCCTTTGTTTTTATGGGCATCATTTCGATGCTGTTTGTGGATGTTCCCAACATGGTAAATCTGACGGCTCAGAATCCTGCATCGATCATTCCTCTTATGATCGGCATTGGTGTCTTTACCTGTTTTTTGTCCTATCTCATTTATGCCTATGCCCTGAAAGCTCTGCCTGCCGGTGTGGCGGCAGCTCTGGGACTGATCGAGCCGGTAGCCGCCATTCTCTACGGTGTAGTTCTTTTCGGCGATAAGCTGACGACCACGCTTGTCGCAGGTGTTGTACTGATTTTAGGCTCCGTATTTGTTATGAGCAGGGTGAAAGAATGAGAAATTATTTCAATGAAACAATGGAATTGCTGGAAGCTATCTGTAAAATTCCGGCACCTTCTCATCACGAAGAAAGACGAGCAGCGTTTGTCAAGAACTGGTTGGAAAGCGTTGGTGCTGAAAACGTCTGTATCGATGATGCGCTGAATGTGGTCTATCCCATGAACTGCGAGGATAGCAGCGATATCGTGGTCTTTATGGCTCACACGGATACGGTCTTCCCCGACCTGACGGAACCTATGCCCTATACCCGGGATGCAACGAGAATCTATTCTCCCGGTGTGGGCGATGATACAGTCTGCCTTGTGATGATGCTCATGGTCATCAAGCATATTCTCAAGAATAACCTCCGGCCGAAGCAGGGCATTTTGTTTGTGGCCAATTCCTGCGAGGAAGGTCTGGGCAATCTGAAGGGTGTCCGGCATCTGATGGCTGACTATGAAGGTCGGATCAGTCGTGTTTACACCTTTGATGGCTGCTATGATGCTCTGGTGCAGAAGTGTGTCGGTTCTCACAGATACAAGGTCACCATTGAAACAGAAGGCGGTCACTCCTTCGGTGCGTTTGGAAAACGAAATGCCATCGTTGCAGCAGCGGAGCTGATCTGCCGGCTCAATGCATGTGACATCCCTTGCGAAGGTGACAGCAAAACCACCTTCAATGTGGGTGTCATCGAGGGCGGAACTTCCGTCAATACCATTGCGCAGAATGCGTCATTTCTCTATGAGTACCGCTCCGATTCCCATGTTTGTCTTGAAAAAATGAAGGCATTCTTTGAAAGAAGAATTGAGGAAGCCAAGAAAGACAGAGAAGCGAATATTGCGGTTGAAACCATTGGTATTCGTCCCTGCGGTAATCTGGCAGACGCATCGGTGCTGGAAGAAATGGTGCAGAGAACAAAGAACATTTGTGAAAAGCACAGTGGTCTGACGTGTCGACTGACCTCCGGTTCCACCGATGCCAATTTGCCCATGTCTCTGGGAATTCCTGCCATTTGTGTGGGTACCTACATGGGCGGCGGTATGCATACGCGGGAAGAGTATCTGGAAATCGACAGCATTCCCGTCGGTTTGGATATTACCGCTGAAGTCATTCTGGATTATTTTGAATAAGGGAAAACCCCATCGAAAGATCGATGGGGTTTAATCATGTCCGATGGAGCCGCTGCGGTACTGGCTGGGAGTCAGACCAACAGACTGTCGGAAGACCTTTGAAAAATAGTAAGGATTGTTAAAGCCACAGGCTTCGGAAATGTCCTGTATTTTCATTTTGCTGTTGGTCAACAGCTCCTTGGCTTTGTTGACACGAAGGGAAATAATAAACTTCATGGGCGATGTGTGGTAGATCTGGTAAAACAGCCGCCGGAAATGCACCTCGCTCATGGCACATTCTTCGCAAAGAGCCTCAATGGAAATATCTGCCTGTGCAAAATTGTCTCGGATCTTCTCCAAAGCCAGATCGATGCGGCTTCTTTTGGAAGAGGGGATATACTGCAGCGCGTTCTCCTTTACAATGTCAGAGTAGATACTGTAAATCAGAGATTTACAGTAGATCTTATCGGCAAAGTTGCCGACAGTCCACAAAGTATGGAATTTGATGAAGGAATTTTCGAGATTTTTTAAATTCTTTTGAGAAAAAACTTCATTTTGTAGATGATTTTTGCTGTCAAAAAGGAAATCAATGAAATAAAAACGGTAATCTGGGTCGGTTATGGTGATTTGATAGCTGCTTTCTTTGGCAAGAAAGAGGATATTTCCCGGTTCTACTTCAGCGGTTTCGTCCTCAAAACGGTAGATGGCCTTGCCGCTGAGAATGAATGCAAAGCAATCACTGTGTCGGTTCTGGCAGGCTGAGTCTGTGAGGGTAATGGTGCCTTTTTTAATATCAAGGATTTTTGAAATGTTCAGTTCTTCATCCACAATTCTCATAATATCACCGATTTCATTGTAGCACAGAAGAATTTCTTCTGCAATATTTTTGTTCGAAAAGTAATATTGTCCGATTGGTCTATTAACAAAGAGTGATAATCTGCTATAATGGAAGACGAAAGGGGTCGTGACAGCCATGTGGAACACCTTCGAAAGCAATAAGGAGTGCCTGTCGCTCCAATATAAAACGGATCACTGGCAGTGCGGCGAAGAGCCGGAACTGCTGAAAAAACACGTCCGTGCCATTACAGATGAAAATGTATCCCTGCAGAAGGCAAAACGAATCGACTATTTGCTGAGAAATGCCCAGATCGATATTTGCCCGGCGGAGATGTTTGCCGATAAAATCAACCATGGACAGATTATGTGGGATCTGTTCTGGGAGAATTATGTGGAAGTCCGGCACGAATGGCCGGAAGAAGAGAAGATGGGTGAGACTGCCTATGCGGTCAAGTCCTTCAATATCAATCTGGACTTCGGACATATCGGCCCCGATTGGGATTTCCTCATGGAAAAGGGCATTGTAGGCATCATTGACCGGTTGAAAGAGCAGATGGCACTGAATCCGGAGAAGTCTGCCTATTATGAAAGCGGTATCATCGTTTATGAGGGAATCATTGCGCTGATTTTGCGCTATGCGGAGCTGGCAGAGCGTATCGGCGGTGCCAACATGGAGTTTCTGGCTGAGAACCTGCGCGCTTTGAGCCGGGGTGCACCCCAGAATTTGGCACAGGCCATGGAACTGACCTTCTTGATGTACCGCCTGCTGACCCATGTGGAGACAACTTCTATCCGCTCTCTGGGCGGTATCGACCGGCTGTATGCGCCCTTTGTTGAAAGAGATTTGGCAAGCGGAACCTTTACGGAAGAAAATATCCGGGAGCTGACGGCTCGATTCCTGTGGCACATCAACGCCATGAATGTCACGGCAAATGTCGCGTTCTATATTTGCCGTGAGGATACCTATCGGGCGTATACCAAGATCATTCTGGAAGAATACAGAAAACTGGATATCTTTGACCCAAAACTTCACGTGATGTATCATGAAGGTATGGACAAAGATTGTCTGGATATGATTCTGGAAATGATCCGGGAAGGCAAAAACAGCTTCGTGTTTATCAACACGGCGATCGCGTCTCAATCTCTGGAAGCCATCGGTGTATCCCGGGAGGATGCTGCAAAGGTGACGGTTTACGGATGCTACGAAACAGCTGCGGAGGGAACGGAAGTACCCTGCACCTGCGGCGGTATGTTTAATCTGGCCAAGGCCGTGGAGTTTGCTCTGAACAACGGCGCTGATATGAAAACCGGTACGCAGTTCGGCCCAGAGACCGGAGAGAACTTTGCAGATTTTGATGCGTTTTTGGATGCGGTCAAAACCCAGCTGCTGTATTCTGCCGATTTGTGTATGGACATTTTTGCAAAATACGAGAGCGCTTATGGCAGACACCTGCCCACGCCCATGATCTCTTCCACCTATGAAACCAGTGTGACGGACGGTATTGACCTCTATGATGGCGGTGCGAAATACAACAACACTTCCATCGTCGGTGCCGGTCTGGCTACCTTGGTGGACAGTGTCATGATGGTGAAGAAACTGGTTTTTGAAGAAAAGAAGATCAGCTTTGCGGAATTGAGAGCGTGTCTGAAAAACAACTGGGAGGGCTATGAAAATCTCAGAAGTTACAGCATTTCCCATCCCTGTAAATACGGAAACAATCTTCCGGAAGCAGACGATGTCGCGGTTCTGCTGACCAAGGCTTTCCAGAAAATCATCAACAACCGTCCCAACGGCCGTGGTGGTGTGTTCCGCTGCGGACTGTTTTCTGTGGACTGGCGGTACTGGATGGGCAATGATACGGCTGCAACTGCCGATGGCAGACTGGCAGGGGAACCCATCTCCAAGAATACAGCACCCTCTGTGGGCCGCGACAAAAATGGTGTGACCGCCCTTATGAACTCCATGCTGAAACTGGATTCTGTCCAGACGGCTGACGGCTATGTGGCGGATGTTGCCATTCACGAGTCTGCTGTTCGCGGAGACGAGGGCATGATGGCATTTAAGGGTCTGCTGCTGGCGTTTATGAAGAAAGGCGGTTTCTCCGTCCACTTCAATATTCTCAGCCCGGAAGTGCTGAAAAAGGCTCAGGAAGACCCGGAAAAGTATCGGAATATTCAGATCCGTCTGTGCGGATGGAATGTCCGGTTTGTGGATCTGCCGAAACGGGATCAGGATGAATTTATTGTACAGTCGGAGCACAGGTGCTGATATGACAGGATTGATTTCGGATATCAAGCGGTTTGCTGTTCATGATGGCGATGGCATCCGAACCACGGTGTTTCTCAAAGGGTGTCCTTTGAAATGTGTTTGGTGCCACAACCCGGAAGGTATTGCATTTCAGCCGCAAATCGCCTATTATAAGCATAAATGTATTGGCTGCGGTCAATGTGTTCCTGTGTGCCCTCAGGATGCCCACACGATGGAAGAGGAGCATCGGTTTGATGCACAAAAGTGTATTGCCTGCGGTGCCTGCGCCAAGGTATGTCTCGGTGAGGCACTTACATACTATGGAAAAGAGATGTCTGCGGAGGAAGTTCTGGAGATCCTGCTGGAAGACAGGATTTTCTATGAAAGCTCCAATGGCGGCATCACCTTGTCCGGTGGAGAGTGTCTCATGCAGCCGGAGTTCTGTGCAGAGCTTCTTAGAAAATGCAAGGAAAACGGTCTGCATACAGCCGTGGATACCTGCGGCTATGTTTCGAAGGAAACCCTGGACAAGGTCATACCATATACGGATATCTTCCTTTATGATGTAAAGGCAATCGATGAAGATGTCCATATCCGCTGCACCGGACGGTCCAATCAAATCATTCTGGATAATCTGAAATATCTGGATAAAAATGGTTGTAAAACAGAAATTCGTATTCCTTATGTGCCGGAATGGAATGCGGATCAGATGGAGAAAATCAGAGATTTTCTTTCGGAATTGAACCATATTCAGAAGATCAAGGTTCTTGCTTACCACAATTTTGCCGGCTCCAAATATGATGCCCTGTCGATGGAAAACACGCTGCCTGCGGTGCTTCCGGGAGAAGGGGAAATAAAAGCGGCAGAACATCTGTTTGGGCTTTAAAAGGGAAACGCATCTCATCGGTGATGAGATGCGTTTCTGTATGCAAATGGGGTCATACCGACAATTTTTTTAAAGGTTCGGTTGAAGGTGTTCTGTGCCGTAAATCCGCAGTCCAATGCAATTTCGGAAATGCTCTTATTCCGGTGGGCGATGAGCAGATGCTTGGCATGATTGATCCGGTAATGAGCCAGAAGCTCACGAAAATGAACAGCAGTTAAGGCATGCAGAGTATGGGAGAGATATTTGGGGTTATAACCAAACTTATTTGCTGTATGTTCCAAAGTGATATCTTCGGTGAAATGGGTGGAGATATAGGAAATGACCTTTTGATAGAGGATACTTTCTGTTGCGTTCTCAGGCACAAAATCAGAGCATTTCAGTACCTTTGCGCAGATGAGATTAAGCAGACCGCTGATTTGCAGACGGTCACCGCTGTCCTGCCGATCCAATGTATCCAGAACAGGGCAAAGCTCCTCCATAGC
This sequence comes from Candidatus Avilachnospira sp., assembly GCA_045579045.1. Taxonomy (GTDB): domain Bacteria; phylum Bacillota; class Clostridia; order Oscillospirales; family Oscillospiraceae; genus Avoscillospira. Next base: position 3,481 of record JAZNLL010000115.1, on the reverse strand, counting down.
CACGGGCTGAGAAACCAGCTTCCGCTGTCCGGCAGTCAAGGTATAGAGAGGTACAAAATCATTGGAAAAGACGGCGCAGAGAACCTCACAGTCTCTGAATTCATACCGATGTACATAGTTGGGGGGAAGCCAGATCAGCTGCCCTGCAAGAAGCGGAAACACCTTGCCGTTGACTGTCACAAAGCCGCTGCCTTGTTTGCAGTAGATCAATTCGCTGAATTCGTGCAGGTGTGTGTCCACAAGCCAATCCTTATGGCTTCTGCATCGAAACACATATTCGCCGCTGTAATTCTCCTGCTGATACTGAATCAAAATTGCAACACCTAACCTTTTGGCTAAATCCTATCAGAAAATTGCTGGAATGTCAAATACCGTCATGGTACTATGAAAACAGATAATTCCAACTTTAAGGAGGTTTCTTCTATGAGATGGTCTAAGGAAAGAATTTGGGAATGGTATAACAAGCGTCCCTGGCTCAGAGGCTGCAACTATCTGAGCGCAGACTGCGTCAACCGTATCGATCAGTGGCAGGAACTGGGTTTTGAAGAACGGTTCAAGACCACGGAAGAAGAATTCAAGCTACTGCAGGAAACCGGTTTCAATACCATCCGCATCATTTTGGAATATGTAGTCTGGAAGGAAGAACATGAAGGTTTTATGGAGCGCTTTGAGCGTTATCTGAGCCTGTGCAACAAGTACGGGATTTCCTGTATGGTGGTTCTGGCCAATGACTGCATGCCCCCCAAGACCGAGCTGTGGAAAATGCCCTTTGTAGGTGAGCAGCCCTGTGACTGGGGCTACCACGGTGCAAAGAAGCATTCTCAGCATGGCACCCATACGGAAGCGGCACCTCATTTCTACTTTGACGATCCCGAACTCCGTGAGGATTACTTCAACATGGTCCGTGAGATCGTGACGAAGTATAAGGATGATGAGCGTATCTGCATCTGGGATGTCTACAATGAGCCCGGCAACAGCCGCAGAGGTTCTATGGTCATGCCCCATCTGAAGAAGATGTTTGAAATCGTCCGCGAAATCGATCCCAGCCAGCCTCTGACAGCAGGTGCATGGAACCTCAATGTGGACGAAGATGAGATTCCCATCACCGAGTGGGATGCTTTCTCTCTGGAGAACTCCGATATCATCTCTTATCACTTCTATGGTCCTTACGAGAACCATGTCAAGGCGATCAAGTTCCTGAAAACTCTGGGCAGACCCATCGTCAACTCCGAGTGGCTGGCCCGCTGCTTCCACAATAATGTTGAAGATTTGTTCCCCCTGTTCTATCTGGAGAAGATCGGCTGCTATAACTGGGGCTTTGTCGCCGGTAAGAGCCAGACCTATGAAGCATGGAACGGCACCTGGGATGGTATCCTGGCAGGCAATGGCGGTGATACAGACATTACCAAGTGGTTCCATGATCTGTACCGCATCAACCATCGTCCCTATGATCCCAAGGAAATTAAAACTATTCAGCGCTTCTGCCGCCTTGCCGATAAGGATTTTGAGGCTAAGAAGTAAGAAAAAAACAAGCCCTTTTGGGCTTGTTTTTTTCATGCTGCAAAACTATAATTGAGATAGAAACTGACAGAAAAGAGGTACAGCTATGTATCATAGAATGACGATTGCCGGTGTGGAGCGGGATCTGCCCATTTGCAAAGTGACAGATGATCTGTACATCGGCGCATTTGTGATCTTTGGAGATGTGGAACTGACGGAAAAGAGTGCGGCAGCACTGCTGGAAAAGGCACCGGAGTATGACTACCTCATTACGGCAGAGGCAAAGGGTATTCCTCTGATTCATGAGATGGCCCGTCAGAGCGGTCAGAATAAGTATATGCTGGCTCGCAAGGGACCCAAACTCTACATGAGAGATATTCTGGATGTGAAGGTTCACTCCATCACCACCGCCAAGGAACAGCATCTGTATCTGGACGGCAACGACGCAGCCCTTATGAAGGGTAAGAAGATCCTTGTGATCGACGATGTGATCTCCACGGGAGAATCTCTGACAGCACTGGAAAAACTGGTGGAAGCCGCCGGCGGCATTGTCTGCGGCAGAATGGCCATTCTGGCCGAAGGTGATGCCCAGGAACGGGATGATATCATCTATCTGGAAAAACTGCCCTTGTTCCACGCTGATGGCACGGTCATGGAATGATTTTCTCCTTGACACAGGGGCGTTTTCTTCGTATCATAAACAGGAACTTCATACAAGACATCCGATTCAGGGAAGCGGGGTGCAAGTCCCCCACGATACCGTCGCTGTAAGGTGGAGCGTCTGCCAATTTGCCACTGGGAAACCGGGAAGGCGGCAGAGGTGAAGAGACCAAGTCAGAATACCTGGCGGATGGGCTGTGCAAGGAGCTGCGGATTACAGCAAATTGTGTGACAACACCCAAGGTGTATCTCTCCTTTCTTTGTACAGCCGACAAAGAAAGGAGATTTTTTATGAAGAACAGGAAAACAGTATTGGCAATTCTCATTCTCATTGTGCTGGTTGCAGCTGCTGCAGTGTGCTGGTTTGCCTTCGGTCCCAAAGCCATTGAGGGCGGCAAGACCATTGAAGTGGATGTCACCCACAAGGATGGTCAGACAAACTCCTTTACCATCGAAACCGATGCCGAGTACCTGGGTGAGGCCATGGTAGAGCAAGGCCTGCTGGAGGGAGAAGATGGCCCTTACGGCATGTATGTACTGACGGTGGATGGAGAGACTGTGGATGAAGCCAATCAGGAATGGTGGGGCTATACCAAGTCCGGTGAACAGGTGAACTACGGTGTGGATCTGTGCCCCATTGCCGATGGAGATCACTATGAATTTACGCTCAACATCGGTTGGTAACGGCAAGCTGCGGGAACTGATCCTGCTGGCGCTGTTTGCGGCTATGATGATCGCCACACAGGTGGCCCTGGCAGCTTTGCCCAATATCCATCTTGTGGGTGTTTTTGTTATTCTGGCTGCACTGCTGTTTGGCTGGAAATCGCTCTATGCCGTCTATACCTTTGTGATCGTGGAAGGCTTGCTCTACGGCTTTTCCATGTGGTTTGTCAATTATCTTTATGTCTGGACGGTTTTGACGGTCATCGCTGTTTTGTGCCGAAAGAACAAATCTGTATGGTTCTGGACGGCGGTTGCCGGAATTTTTGGGCTGCTGTTCGGTGCGCTTTGCGCCATTCCGTATTTTTTTGTCGGCGGCTGGGCTGCAGCCTTTTCCTATTGGGTAGCAGGAATTCCCTTTGATTTGATCCATTGCATTTCCAATGGTGTTCTGACCGCACTTTTGCTGCTTCCTTTGTACAGACTTTGCTGTAAACTGCTGAACAAAACTTCTGAGATGTAATCAAAACCACTAGTGTAACTAGTGGTTTGCACAGGCCCTTCAAGGGCCTATTACTAGCCGCATCTTAAGATGCACCGAAAAGATCCGCCAACCGCATAATTTTACAGGCCGCCGCTAAAGCGGCCTGTTTTTATGCTT
>JAZNLL010000114.1:0-5309 GCA_045579045.1 Candidatus Avilachnospira sp. | reverse complement strand
GAGCATCCTGTCCAGCAGGGTATCTTCGGTGTCTTCGAGGTCTTCATGGATACCATCGTTGTCTGTACCATGACCGCTCTGGTTGCTCTGCTGGGCAATGGTATCAATGGTATTGAGTGGGGCAAGGACATTGGTGCAAACCTGACCATCAATGGTTTCATGTCTGTCTTCCCCGGCAAGATCTCCGCTACCTGCGTTGCAATCTGCCTGTCCCTGTTCGCCATCTCCACCGTTCTGACCTGGGCTCTGTACGGCACCCGCTGCGTGGAGTTCCTGTTCGGCTACAAGGCTTCCAAGATTTATCAGATCATCTTCTGTGCATTCGCCTGTATCGCCGGTGCTGTTTCTCTGGATCTGGCCTGGGCTATTGCTGATACCCTGAACGGTCTGATGGCTATCCCCAACCTGGTTGCTCTGCTGCTGCTGAGCCCCGTGGTCGTCAAGCTGACCAAGGAGTACTTCCAGGGCGTCAAGGCCAAGAAGTAAGTTCTCTTTTCAAACAAACGATAACCCCGGAGCACATGCTCCGGGGTTTTGTTTTGTGGATCTATTTCATCCAAGGCAGAAAAAAGCGGCGGGGTCTCCCCCGCCGCAACTTTTTATCCTGTTATTTGCCCAGCAGCTTGTTCAGTTCTGCCATGAAGCTGTCAATATCCTGGAACTGACGATAAACCGATGCAAAGCGCACATAGGCCACCTGATCGATCTCCTTGAGGGAATCCATCACCAGCTCGCCCACCCGTTCAGAGGGAATCTCCCGCTCCATGGAGTTGAGCAGACGCTGCTCGATTTCGGCAACGGCCTTTTCCAGCGTTTGCAGAGACACCAGACGCTTGTCACAGGCACGCACCATACTGTTCAGAATCTTCTGCCGATCAAAGGACTGGCGGGAGCCATCCTTTTTTACCACGACCAGCGGTACGCTCTCCACCGTTTCATAGGTGGTGAACCGCTTGCCACAGGACAGGCATTCCCGACGGCGGCGAATGGAGTTGCTTTCGTCGGTAGGACGGGAGTCGATGACTTTACTTTCGGGATAAGCGCAATAGGGACAACGCATATCGGCACCTCATTTCCTTATTCTGTTTTTATGATACACTATTTTTCACCACTGCGCAACGGTAAACTTCGTTAAATTCCTGCACATTGTATTGATTTTTAAAAAGAACCCCTTTTCAGAGAAAGCGGTTTGTTATATAATGAATCTGTCAAAATTTCATCACAAACGGAGATCGATACTATGAACAACACCGTACTTTTCTCCTGCGGCAACGACTTTGCCGCAGGTACTGCTGCCAATCTGCAGGCTGATGCTTCCATCGGTCGCGGCGCTCTGGTTCTGGTTGATGGCTGCATGGAGGGCGAATTTGTTTCTCCCGTCATCGCGCTGGACGACTTTTCCACGGCAGTGTGCAGCTGGAACACCGATGTTCCTGCCGGTACCTACTCCGAAGTTTTTGCCCGCGCACAGGATCAGGAGGGCCAGTGGTCTGACTGGCTGAGCTGGGGCGTTTGGGGTCCCTTTGTCAAGCGTGCCAGCCTCAAGGAGACCGACGGCGGCGTGGCCTCTGTGGAGACCGACACGCTGACCATGAACAAGGAGCACGTAGGTAAAGCCATTCAGTTGAAGTGCGTGCTGCACCGAGAAGAAGGCGCTCCCGCCCCCGCACTGCGTCTGCTGGGTGTTACCACCCGTCTGTCCAAGGCTGACCGTCTGGTGAATCAGGAACCCAAGGTCAATATTGACAATCCCGCTCCCGGCTACTGCCAGAACATCCGTGACCCCAACATCGGTTTTGGTATGTGCTCCCCCACCACCGCCACCGTGCAGATGAACTCCATGGGCGCTGATCTGCTGCCCGAAGAGTCTGCCATGGCCTGCTGGGATCATGTGTACGAAGGTCACGGCAACTGGGCCTTTACCATGGCTATGGCCGGCAGCTTCGGCTTTGAGACCTGGCTGTCCTTTGCCAATGCCGACCAGATGCGTGCAGAGCTGCTGAAGGGTCATCCCATCGGCGTCAACGCCGCCTATTCCAACACCCACGAGCGTGCTACCGAGCGTGCCCCCTATGTGGAGAACACTCCCGGCTACACCCCCGGTCACCTGCTGGCCGTCCGCGGCATGGAAGTGGACAGCGAAGGTCGCGAATGGTTGCTGGTGAACGATTCCTACGGCAAGCCTGACAGCCGCACCAGCCGCCGCTATCCCATGGAGCAGTTCATCCATGCCTGGAGCGGTTTGATGTACATCGTCCGTCCCCGCCTGCCCGGTGCCGGTTCCGGCAGTCCCTATCGCAAGGCTGCCAAGCTGGTAAAGACCAACTTTGGTGATGAGTTCCGTCTGGTTGTGGACGGCGAGGAAATGCCTCTGGATCCCAACTTCAACGGCGGTCTCCGCTGCTGCACCGGCATCATTGCCTATACCATGGACGATGCCTTCAACTATGCCACCACCGCCAACCGCCCCTTCTACTACGCCAAGACTACTGTCAACGGCAACATCACTCTGCCTGCCAAGGCTATGCTCACGGCCAATCCCATCAGCGATGCCGCTATCCATGTGTATATCATCACCGACCGTGGTGTGACCTATACTGCCGATCTGACGCTGGCTGACCTGTAATACGCAAGAAAGGAGCCCTCCCATGAAGAATCCCTTTGTCCACAAACTGACGCTGAAGCAGATCGTCATCCTGCTGCTCTGCACCTCTGCCGCGCTATATGTGCTGCACTACCTGATCTTCCGCGACCTGCACCACATCGGCATCTTCTTCCTGCATGATCTGGCGGGTATGCCGCTGGAGGTCATCCTGGTTTCTCTGTTCTTTGACCGTATCATCGAAAAGGCACATGAAGAGGAAAACCAGAGCAAGCTATCTATCATCGAAACGCTGTTTTTCAACGAATCGGGCGGCAATATGCTGCGGTATCTGTCCAGCTTTGATCCCCATTCTCCCAAGCTGGCAGAAATCATGGACGTAACCATGGACTGGAAGTCTGCAGATTATCAGAATGCAAAAATCCAGCTGAAGGACTATTCTTTCCAGCTGGATGTGGAAAAAGTGGATTTCTTCGGTCTGCATTACCATCTGGACGAACGCAAGGACTACTACCGCAATATTCTGGAAAACCCTGCGTTGACCCAGTCCAGTGAGTTTACCGAGATGGTGATGAAGATCCATCTGATGTGGGAGGAACTGGACTGCCGCACCGACCTGTACAGTCTGGATCTCCACGAAAAGCACTATCTGGGCGAATTGCTCACCGAGATCTATCAGGAGCTGGTGGAGTATTGGCTGGACAACGCCTATAACCACAGCATCCACAACCGTCCCCGCCTGCATCGGGTCATCGAGACCAGTCCCTTCCGTTCATAAGGGTATCAAAGACGCCTGCATCAGTGATATGTACCCCCTTTACTGGACCTCCAGTAAAGGGGGTATTTTCATGCGTTACTCGTATGAGTACAAGAAAAAGTGTGTAGATTTATACCGGCAGGGAGAGTGGGCGGAAACACCAGAAGGAATTCAGGAAAGAAACTTTCGATTAACAATCCGAAGATGGGTCCGAATAGAGGATTCACTAGGACCTGAAGCATTGAAGCATAAAAACGCTAATAAAGTATGGACACCAGAGGAGAAGTTCGATTTGGTTTCTCAAGTTCTGGCGGGAAAATCAAAGCTGGAAGTAGCAGTATCCGCTGGCATTACCGGTGGACAACTATATCGGTGGGTTCAAAAATATAAACAAGTAGGGTATAATGGACTGGTAGATAAGAAAAAAGGTCGGCCAGGCAAGGAGCAGGATATGAAAAAGCAAAGTAACCCTACACCACTTACAGAAAGCGAACGAGAAGAGTTGATTCGACTTCGGGCAGAAGTTGCATATATAAAGGCGGAGAACGAAGTCATAAAAAAAGAAATCGCCTTGAGAGAAGAAAAACAAGCTGCGCAACTCAAGGCGAAAAAGCAGCGATTATCCAAGAACTCCGCAAAGAAGGACACCAATTAAAGCATCTGTTAAAAGCAATGGGCATGGCAAAATCAACCTATTACTTCGAAATAAGCAAGGTAGATATGGTTGCAGTGCGAAATGGAGAGCTGGCAGAAAAAATCCGAGAGATTTTTGAACATCACAAAGGAAGATATGGTGTTCGTAGAATCCATCGTGAGTTAATGAATCAAGGATACAAGGTTAATCATAAACGTGTTCAACGTTTGATGCATTGCATGGGACTTCTGGGTAAACGTCTAAAGGAGAAATACCACTCTTATCAAGGCGAAATCGGTAAAATCGCTCCCAACATAATTAATCGGGATTTTGCCACAACTGCGCCACTTCAAAAATGGACCACAGATGTATCTCAGTTTAGCTTTTCTTGGGGAAAATGTTATATTTCCCCTATTCTTGATATGAACAATAATGAAGTCATAGCATATGATCTGTCTCAAAGTCCTAATCTGGAACAAATACAGAGAATGCTCACGAGTGCTTTTGAAAAATTCCCTTCTGTAAAGGGATTGATCCTGCATTCAGATCAAGGCTGGCAATATCAACATGCTTACTTTAGAAATGAACTTAAAGAACATGAAGTGATCCAATCCATGTCTCGGAAGGGTAATTGTTATGATAATTGCATCATAGAAACATTTTTTGGGCGTCTGAAAAATGAAATGTTATATGGGCATGAAAAAGAGTTTACATCTTTCGAAGAATTTGCGGATGCAGTTGATCGATACATCTATTATTATAACAATGAGAGAATTCAGGCAAAAACAAAATGGATGCCTCCTGTAAAATACAGAGAGGCATCCATGTGTAGGATCTAATATTCAATGTGTCCAGTTTTCTGGGTACATATCAGATTGAAGAGGCTTTTTTTATTGACTTTTCTGTTCACAGCGGCCATGATGGAAGCAGGAGGTGTATAAAATGGAGAGCATTAAAACGTTCTGTGAATCTTATTACAAAGAAGCAAAGAAGCGCTGTGAAGAATTGACAGAAAAAATGAGCGTGCAGCCCAACGCAGAAATCGTTTCCAAGGTTTACAAAAAACCTGCAGGAATAAAACCTCTTCTGGAAAAGTTAAAACAGTGTGTAGAAACAGAGTTAAAGAAAAAGAATATGTGTGACTCCTTTTCGCCTGAAAATCGCACAATCTGTTTTCGATTGAACAATAAAACGATTTACGCAGATTATCTTTGCATTCCTGTTTTCGAACTCTATCAAATTGAAAAAGAGACTGTAGAAAGAAGTCTGTATTTCGAAATTCTTTTTGACAAGTATACCATGGGCGTAATTATGAA
>JAZNLL010000113.1:0-12963 GCA_045579045.1 Candidatus Avilachnospira sp. | reverse complement strand
GCCAAAAACAAGCCCTCGCTCCGACGGAATTTGGAATCGTCCAACTTCGCCAAAGACGTGACGAGGGAATTGGTGCGGGAGGAAATATACGTCGCCTGAGGGATATAATCCGTTATTTTCAGCATATTTTGAAATTCTCTCACGTATCACAAAAACCCGGTGAAACCGGGTTTTTAGTGAAATCAGATAGCTGCCTTTGCCTTTGCAACGAGATCAGCAAATGCTTCCTTATCGGAAACGGCGATCTCAGCGAGCATCTTTCTATTGAGTTCGATTCCGGCTTTCTTCAGACCGTGCATAAAGGTAGAGTAGTTCATACCATTCACCTTGCACTGTGCGGAAATACGAGTGATCCACAGAGATCTGAAATCTCTCTTCTTCTGCTTTCTGCCGATGTATGCATAGTTACCGCTCTTCATAACGGCCTGCTTGGCCATCTTGAAATGCTTGGACTTGGAGCCCCAGTAACCCATCGCTGCCTTCAGAACTTTATTTCTTCTCTTGCGCGTCATCATTGCGCCTTTAACTCTTGCCATTTCGTTATCCTCCTATCTCAGTGACCGATTATTTGTAGGGAATCATCTCGCGGATCGCTGCGCTGTTGGTAACATCAGCATAGCCGTTCTTGCGGAGATTTCTGGTTCTCTTGGTGGTCTTCTTGGTGAGGATGTGGCTCTTGAAAGCGTGTGCTCTCTTAACCTTACCGGACTTGGTCAGGTTGAATCTCTTCTTTGCACCGCTATGGGTCTTAAACTTGGGCATAGTTTGGATCTCCTTCCGTATAATTACTTTTTATTTGCAGGTTTGGGGCTGAGGAACATGGTCATGTGACGTCCGTCCAGCTTGGGGTTCTTCTCCACAGTTGCGTTCTCAGCACACTGCTCGCCGAACTGCTTCAAAAGAACTTCACCAATGGAGGTGTGGGCCATTTCACGGCCACGGAAACGAACCGTCACCTTGACGCGGTTGCCTTCCTTCAGGAACTTCTGTGCGTTTTTCAGTTTCACATTGAAGTCGTTGGTATCAATGTTGGGAGACATGCGGACTTCCTTGATTTCCACCACATGCTGGTTCTTCTTGGCTTCCTTTTCCTTCTTCATCTGTTCGAAGCGGAACTTGCCATAGTCCATGATCTTACAGACAGGGGGAGTGGCATTGGGTGAAATCTTCACCAGATCCAGATCCTTATCGTAGGCCAGCTGCTGGGCCTCTGCTGCGGACATGATGCCCAGCTGAGCACCGTCATCGCCGATGACTCGAATTTCCTTGTCTCTGATCTCCTCATTGAGCTGATGTTCTAACTTAGCGATGTGAAACACCTCCGAAAAACACAAAAATACGGATACCGCAAGGCACCCGCATCACACACATCTCCCCCGTAAAACGGCAGAGAATGAAAACAATGTGAACCTTTTCGCCTGTGGCTGAAGGTGAGTTGCGGGGCCACCGCTCCTTCTTTGTTTTAACCTTAGATATATTAGCACTCAACAGTTCGCTTGTCAAGGGCAAAATGGTAATTTTTCAAACAAAATGCAGGTCAAAAGACCCGCCAACACGATTAGTATACCAAATACGTATCTTTCTGTCAATAAAAATACACTGTCAAAAGCGTATTTCTCCGTTTTTCATTAAATGTTATTGTTTATTTTGTATGGTATTGCATCTTGTTTCTTCGAATAATTTGTGATAGTATACAGTCAGAAAGGGTGATACCAATGTACACGTAAACAAAGACTCATCCAGAGATGTCGATGAGTCAACAGATCGCCACCAACCGATTTTCCTTCAACACCGGGTATTCCCACCTATGGGAAAAAGAATTTGTGTTTCGGAACAAGTGAAAGTCAGCAAGGCGTATCTGATCCAATAGAAAGAGAGGTAACCAATGATGTTAGATACTAAGAATTCAGAGAAATAACCCTTGACGTCCGGTTGATAAACGGTGCGTCAAGGGTTATTTCTTTTTTACGGTGCCGGCAGATAAACAGCTGCCATGCCCAGTACATAGATAGAACTCCATATTATACGATTGGCACACGACAAAAACCTGTATACTTTCCCAGAGACTTGTGGTATAATAAACCAAGTCGTCCGCTGGATTCGGACAGTTGACTTGTGTGATACACAGGATAAAACCGCATACGGATAGCTGCACACGGGATTTTGCTTCAATTTGGCGAGACGGGGCCAAATTCGACAAAATGCGTGGGCCTGTTTTTCTGATGTCTTTTTTCCTGAAAACAATTATTTTATATATGGAGTGAAACCAACTTGAGTGAAAAACTGAAAATCATCTCTCTGGGCGGCCTCAATGAGATCGGCAAAAATCTGACCGTTTTGGAATACGGCAGAGACATCATCATTGTGGACTGCGGCATGGGGTTCCCCGAAGATGATATGTACGGCATCGACTCCGTCATTGCCGATACATCCTATCTGGTGAAAAATAAGGAAAAGATCCGCGGTATGTTCATTACCCACGGCCACGAAGATCATATCGGCGGCATCCCCTATGCCATGCAGAATTTCCGCACCCCTATCCATGGCACACGCCTGACCATCGGTCTGGTGAAGAAAAAGCTGGAAGAATTTGATCTGGATACCAAAGTGAAAATGTTCACCCATGAGGCCGGTGAGACGGTCAAGGCCGGCAACTTCCAGGTGGAGTTCATCCATGTGAACCATTCCATCGCCGATGCTGTGGCCTTTGCCATCAAGACCCCTGTGGGTACCATCGTCATGACCGGCGACTTCAAGATCGACAGTATGGACCCCTCCGGTATCCTCGACCTGGGTCGTTTCGGTGAACTGGGCAAGGAGGGCGTTCTGGCTCTGTTGTGCGACTCCACCAATGTGGAGCGTCCCGGCTATTCCATCTCTGAAATGCAAGTGGCAGACGGTCTGGATCGGCAGTTCAAGGACTGCGACCAGCGAATCATCATCACCACCTTTGCCTCCAATGCCCACCGCATCCAGAATATTATCAATGTGGCGCATAAGTACGGACGCAAGGTGGCCATCACCGGCAGAAGCATGGAGAATATCATCAATGTTTCTTCCGAACTGGGCTATCTGAAGGTGCCTCCCAGAACCCTGGTGGACATCAGCACCATCAAGACCCTGCCGAAAAACAAGGTCGTGGTGGTGTCCACCGGCTCTCAGGGCGAAAATATGTCCGCCCTCTACCGCATGGCCTTTACGGGACATCGGCAGGTGGAGATTCAGCCCGGCGACCGGGTCATCATCTCCGCTTCCGCCATTCCCGGCAACGAAAAGGCCGTCAGCAAGATCATCAATGAGCTGTACCGCAAGGGAGCCGATGTGGTCGCTGATAAAAATCTGGATCTCCATGCCTCCGGTCACGCAGGCCGTGAGGAGCTGAAGATCCTCCATGCACTGCTGAAGCCCCGGTTCTTCATTCCCGTCCACGGTGAGCAGCGGCATCTGCAGGCCCACTCCCGGCTGGCTCAGGCCATGGGTATGGATCCCCGGAATATCATCATTTCCGATATCGGTCGTGTCATTGAGCTGACCAAAACTACCTGCAAGCTGACAGGCACCGTGCCTGCCGGACGAATTCTGGTGGATGGCACCGGTGTCGGCGATGTGGGCAGTGTGGTTCTCCGTGACAGAAAGCATCTGGCACAGGACGGTATGCTGGTTGTGGTCGTGAACATCTCCTCCGAAGACGGCAGCATCATCTCCGGCCCCGATATCATCACCAGAGGCTTTGTCTATGTGAAGGAATCGGAAAACCTCATGGAAGAGCTGCGAATCATCGCTGCCCATGCCATTGACCGCTGTCTCTCCGGCGGTGTCCGTGACTGGAGCGCCATGAAGGCCAACATCAAGTCCGACGTTTCCGGTTACCTGTTCAAGACCACCAAGCGCAATCCTATGATCCTGCCCGTGATTACGGAAATTTGACAGAAAAAGTGCTTGCCATTGGCAAGCACTTTTATTCTTTTTTGTTCCGATAGCTGCTGGGCGCATCTCCCACAATTTTTTTGAACACGGTGGAAAAATACAGAGGATCCCGGAAACCGCAAAGAAACGCAACATTTTTTACGGAATCAATTCCATGGTCGAACAATGTCACGGCATAGCGGATACGCATGGTACTCAGATACTCCGTATAGGTCACACCCATATGCTTCCGAAACAGATGGGAGAGATATTTCATGTTATAGCCCATCTCTTCGGCCAGATTACTGAGAGAAAATCCCGGATCTGTAAAAGAACGCTCTGTTATGTCGATCATATTCTGCAGCAGAACATGCATTTTTTCCCTGACGGCGGAAAGTCTGGAAAAAGCATATAGCAGCATACTCTCGGCACAGAGGTCCGTATTTTCCTCTGAAGCACGGAGCAGGCACTCTTTCCACAGAGGTATCAGGCGGTCAAAGCCCTCAAACAAGCGGTTTTCGCCATGAATGCCAAACTGCCGGAACAGCCGTTCTGCCCGCTCGCCAGCAAAGCTGATATAAATATATTCCAGATCGGTACTGTTCTCCACACGGACGGTTTCCCCACCAAAAGAGAAGAACAAACTGCCCATTTTTCCATGCCAGTTTCTCAAACCGATGACGAAGGTTCCTTCTCCTTTTGTGACCAGAACCATTCGGTGAGTGCCGTAGGAGACCGGAGCTGTCATGATTTCAGGATTTGTTTCATAGACAAAATTCTGCACTTCCAATACATCCGATGCGCCGGGTGAAACGAATTTGCAGATATTTCTTCCCTTCATAGGCACCCTCCTTTTTTCTCTATTCTATTCTATCTCGGACAGAAGTCAAGATTTATTAAACTTTTTTCATGGTATTGATAGACAAATTCCATCGGCATTAAATATAGATGCGTGCTATACTAAAATTGCGATAATTTCTCGCAAAGGAGAATAGATATGAGTAATTTGAAAGTCGGTATTTTCGGCGTGGGACGTGGCATGGATATCGCCAAAAACCTCATGCTGAACGGTGCAACCATCCACGCTGTGTGCGATTTCCGCAAAGAGCGGTTGGAACAGGCCAAGGATAAAATTGAAAAAGACACCCTGATTTTTGAAGATTTCGATGCATTTCTGGACTCCGGTGTGGAAGCCGTGGTTGTTGCAAACTACTTCCATGAGCATGCTCCCTATGCCATCAAGTGTCTGCAGAGAGGTATTCACGTGCTCTCCGAGTGCATTTCCAACGGCACCATGGCTGACGGTGTGGCGCTGATCCGTGCTGCAGAAAAATCCGATGCCATCTACATGCTGGCAGAGAATTATCCTCATATGCGGTTCAATCGTGAAATCAAGCGAATCTGTGACAGCGGCACTCTGGGCACCATTCACTATGCCGAAGGCGAATACAACCATCCTCTGGCTCCCAGTGATATTCCCTGGTTTAACGAACACTTCCGTTATTTCCCCGAGCATTGGAGATATCATCTTCCCGCAACCTACTATGTGACCCATTCTCTGGCACCCATTATGGCAGCCACCGGTGCTACTCCTGAAAAGGTCATCGGTCTGACCATCAACCAGCAGCTCCCCGACTCTGACAAAAAGAAGGATATTACCGCTGTTATGATGACCCAGAACAATGACGGTTCCGTCTTTAAGTTCCTGGGCTGCGCCACCTTCGGCGGCCACGGCAATGCCTACCGCGTCTGCGGTTCCAACGGCCAGATTGAAAACATCCGCGGCATGAACGAAGAAGTCATGCTCCGCTACAACAACTGGTGTATTCCCGAAGGAGAAGAGGAAGTCCGCCACTATACCCCCAGCTGGAACGACAAGGACGAGGACTTTATCGTTCAGTCCGGCCACGGCGGCGGTGACTATCTCTGCGCCCGTCTGTTTATGGACTGCGTCCGTGAGCGGAAGCAGCCCCCCTTCCCCTATGATGTGAAGAGTGCAGTCACCATGTCCTCTGTAGCCATTCTCGCCCATCGGTCTGTGCTGGCAGGCGGTACCCCCATGGATCTGCCCAACTATGATAATGAAGCTGACCGGGTTCAGTATGAAAATGACCGGGCAACACCCTTCTACGGTTCTGACGGCTCCGCACCCAATCTTCCCTTTACCAGATAATAATATCTTTAAGTTGGAACCCGTAACCATAGCGCCATGAGAGCCAACATCAAGTCCGACCTTTCCGGCTACCTGTTCAAGACCACCAAGCGCAATCCTATGATTTTACCTATCATTACGGAAATTTGATAAAGAAACAGCCCAGATCAATGGATCCGGGCTGTTTCTTTATTGTCGGCAGGGATCAGTACAAAGGGCAGGAATACATAGAATATGCCTGAGCACTTCTATTATGGATATCCAGTATCTCAGCCCATTCCTCTTGCGATCCCTTAAAAAACTCTAATGTTGCACCATATTCATCTTTTTTTACATCTCTGCACAAAATCCATTTATCGCTTTGGTTGATGTACAGTTTATATGTATATCCTTTATAATCGATCAGTCCGATTCTTCTGTAAGCCTCTGCTGTAAGAGGATTCTCTAAGGAGAGCAGCTTTCTCGGTGCTTTGCTTCTATCCAAATACACTCTGGGCTCCGGATACTTTAGTTCATCCTCAGGAAAGCAGCACGAATACAGATCGGATACGCGTAATTTCCTAATGGTACTGTTTATAAGCGCCTTTGCATCAACAACAAAGAAAGGGTTTTCTGCCAAAGGGTTTAGCCGCATGATCTGCCCGTTGAAAACAGACAAAACAGGATTACTTCCGCTTTCCAAGGCATTCTGAAACGTTCTTTGAGCCTTGTCAAACACAGTCACTGCGGTTTCTCTGTCACTTTCAGGAATGATCGCACCAATTTGATCTCTGATGTGCGCTGCTGCGCCATTTGACACTGCACTACTGCACAAATTACCAAGCACCGCAAGAAAGACGATCTCAATAAACATTGGATCCTGCGTCTTAGTTCGACCCACAACCTCACTCAGTTCTTTTTTTATTTTTGCCACATAGCCTTTTGCCTCGCGCATACTCCGCGCATCTGCATTTTTACTTAAGAAAAACATCAACAGTCACCTCAATTATTTTTGTTATTTTTCCGTATTAAGCTTTTCAATGCATCGGTGGGGCAGGCATCGAGGCATCTGCCGCAGCGGATACACTCCACATGGTTGGGAGTTTTGGAGGGGTCCAGTTCAAAGGGGCAGGCTTTTTGGCATTTGCCGCACTGGATACAGGCATCCTTGTCCAGCCGATAGCGGAGAATGGATACTGGATTGAAACAGCCGTAAATAGCACCAAGAGGGCACAGATAGCGGCAGAAGGGGCGATAATAAAACAGGGAAAGAATGACAATGCTAATGAGTAACGCCAGTTTCCAACGCCACAGCCAGCCCAGAGCCGTTCTGAGACCTGCGTTGGCAGCCACCATGGGAATTCCGCCCAGAAAAGTACCGGAGGGGCACACATAGGCGCAGAACCAGGGTTTCCCCTGCCCTACCACATCCACCACTACCAAAGGCAGCAGGATGCAGAACAATACCAGTAGGATGTACTTGAGCCATTTGAGGAAACGGTCACCGGGCAGGAGTTTCCGTTTTTTAGGCAGAGGAATTCTGTAGAGCAAGTCCTGCACCAGTCCAAAGGGACACAGAAATCCGCAGGTCACCCGTCCCAATACAGCACCGAAGAGCATGAGAAAGCCCACTGCATAGAAGGCAAAACGATAGTTCCGGTCTGCCAATGTAGACTGCAGAGCACCCAAAGGACAGGCACCCAGAGCACCGGGGCAGGAATAGCAGTTGAGTCCGGGGACGCAGACATTCTTCAAGCCGCCGCCATAGAGCTTGCCCTTGGCAAAGCCCATGACATAGCCGTTGGACAGGGCTGTCCAGACAATTTGAATGGCGGTACGGAGTTTTTGTTTACCCAAGGCCGATACACTCCATGCAGAGATTGACGGCTTTTCGCCAAACCACCGTATTCTCGCCCCGCAGAATACCAATGGTCAAAAAGGCCGCAGACACCACCAGCAAGCCGGCAGCGATCAGATCTTTTTTCTTCTTCATTGCCGTGTCATCTCCAGTCGCTCTGCAATGGTATCTCTCCATCCGGTCTCATCCAGTGCGCCGTAGAAACCCTGTCCCACAAGGTTGCCATCCTTGTCCACAAACAAGGTGGCAGGGACAGCACTGAGGCTTGCAAAGCCCAGCATAGCCAGATCCTCATTGAGGATGAGACTGGGATAATCACATTCGTAGGCAGTTTGCAGGTCCAATGCCAGCTCCACCTGACCGGGGTCCGGCTGCCCTTGCTGATCCAGCACGTCGGTGACGATACCCAGCACCTGCACACTTTCCAGTTCCCGATCCAGCATGCCCAGCACCGGCATTTCCTGCTTACAGGGACCGCAATAGGTGGCCCAGACATTGATGACTGTCAGCTCTGCATTGGCAAAAATACTTTCATCCACCGTTTCTCCGGTAATGGTCTGGGCGGTAAAAGCACCCAGAGGGATGGCATCTTCAGCAGGTGCTTCCTCCACGGCAGGTGCTTCCTCTACGGCAGGTGCTTCCTCTACGACGGGTTCTTCTTCCACGGTGAGTTCTTCTTCCACGGTGGGTTCTTCTTCCACGACGGGTTCTTCTTCCACGGTGGGTTCTTCCTCCACGATGAGTTCTTCTTCCAAGGCAGGTTCCTCGGCAGCAGGTGCACTGCAGCCCACCAACATGGTCAATACCAATAAACTCACAAGGATTTTCTTCATAAAATGACACCTCATTCCTTTTTTCTGTATCATAACATAAAACTCCTTTTCTGCCTACCGAAAAATTTTGGTGACACACCTTGCGGTTGGGTGTATAATAAAACCATCCTATAGGAAAAGAGGAACATATATGTTCACAGTCAAAGATCTCTACGATTTGGAACATACTCAAGCAAAGCCCCTGCTGGAGCAGGTGACCTACCCCTGGGAAGCCCTGGCCGGTATCGGCAATTTCATTCTGGAACTGGGCAAGACTCTCTCCGATGCAGAATATGACCGTCCCGCTGAAAATGTCTGGATCGCTAAAACTGCAAAGGTGGCTCCCACTGCCTCCATCACCGGTCCCTGCATCATCGGCCCGGAGACGGAAGTCCGTCACTGCGCTTTTATCCGCGGCAATGCGCTGGTGGGCAGCGGTGCTGTGGTGGGCAATTCCACAGAGCTGAAAAATGTGATCTTGTTTGACAAGGTGCAGGTTCCCCATTACAACTATGTGGGTGACAGCATTCTGGGCTACAAGGCACACATGGGTGCAGGCTCCATCACCTCCAATGTCAAGAGCGACAAGCTATTGGTGGTCATCAAAAACGGTGACGAGAGAATCGAAACCGGCAGAAAGAAAGTGGGCGCACTCATCGGCGACAATGTGGAAGTTGGCTGCGGTTCTGTGCTGAACCCCGGTACGGTCATTGGCCGAAACTCCAATATCTATCCTCTTTCCAGTGTCCGCGGTGTTGTCCCTGCCAACAGCATCTATAAAAAGCAGGGTGAAATCGCTGAAAAGAAGTAACCCCCCCGAAGAGGAGGTTTCCTATGGCGGTCCATCACATTCAGATGACGGCAGTCAAAGAAAAAGAACTGCCGGAGATCCACGCCTTGCTCGAGAAAGAGTTGCAGATCGAGTTTTTATGCAAAGTGGAGCACCAATCGGGCAGTACAAAACTGATACTGCTGGTGGGAGAGGATATTTTTCTCCGTGCCCAGGGTACCATCAGTCTGACTGTACTGCTATTGGAAAAAGACGGTATCCAGACGGCAGAGATCATTTCCTCCGGCGGCGGCGAAGGTCTGTCCTTCGCTTTCGGTGCCAACCGCAGCTTTGCAACCTACTGTGAAAAGGCACTGGAGACCTGCGGTTTCCGAAACACTGCCCCGGAACCGGAGAAAAAACTGCCAAAGATCCTGCAATTTTTTACTGACTGACGACAAAAACCACGCTGCGGAAGCAGCGGGGTTTTGTTTATTGTAATTACACCAGTTCGATGACTGCCATTTCAGCAGCGTCACCCTTACGGGCGCCCAGACGGGTCACACGGGTGTAGCCGCCGTTACGGTCGGCATACTTGGGTGCGATCTCGCTGAACAGCTTCTTAGCCACATCTTCCTTGGTGATGTAGGACAGAGCCTTACGATAGGAAGCCAGCGTGTTCTTCTTGCCCAGAGTGATCATCTTCTCGGCAACAGGCTGCACTTCCTTGGCGCGGTAGAAAGTGGTTTCCACCTTGCCGTTCTCAAACAGATAAGTGGTCATAGCACGGAGCATGGCCTTTCTCTGCTCGCTGGTTCTGCCCAGCTTACGAGTACCAAACATTGGAATTCCCTCCTTTATGAAAAGGTTATCGCTTAGTTGTTATTGGCAGAGTCTTCGCTGGCCAGGGACAGACCCATGGCTGCCAGCTTGTTCTGCACTTCTTCCAGAGACTTTCTGCCCATGTTACGGACCTTCATCATGTCTTCACCGGTCTTGGAGATCAGGTCTTCGACATTGTTGATGTTGGCGCGCTTGAGGCAGTTGAAACTTCTGACGGACAGATCCAGCTCTTCAATGGTCAGTTCCAGAACCTTGGCCTTGGTGGAAGGCTCCTTCTCAACCACTGTGGACTTGCTTGCAACGGCCTCAGACAGGTCGGTGAACAGGCACAGGTGATCGGAAAGAATCTTGGCACCCAGAGACACAGCATCACGAGCGGTGATGGTGGAGTCGGTCCAGACTTCCAGAGTCAGCTTATCATAGTCAGTCATGTTGCCCACACGGGTGTTTTCCACGGTGTAGTTCACCTTGTAAACAGGCGTGTAGATCGAGTCGATGGCGATCACACCAATGGGCATCTGGGCATTCTTGTTCCGATCAGCGGGAACATAGCCGCGGCCATGGCTCAGAGTGATCTCCATATTAAAGGTTGCATCGGGGCCCAGAGAGCAGATGTGCAGATCGGGATTGAGGATCTCGACCTCGCCGTCGGCCTTGATATCTCCGGCAGTCACTTCGCACTCACCTGCAGCGTCGATATAGACAGTCTTCACACCCTGGCAATGAAGTCTTGCAATGATCTTCTTGACGTTCAGCACGATCTCGGTGACGTCTTCCTTGACGCCGGGAATGGTGGAGAACTCATGCTGGACACCGGCGATCTTGATGGAAGTCGCTGCGGTGCCGGGCAGAGAAGAAAGCAGGATTCTTCTGAGGGAGTTGCCCAGGGTAGTGCCGTAGCCTCTTTCCAGAGGCTCTACGACATACTTACCATAGGAACTGTCTTCGGGGGAGTCGATGCACTCAATACGAGGCTTTTCGATTTCTACCATAATTTAATACCCTCCTTGTAACTCCGAAACGAATGTGTTTCGTTGCCGATTTCAGCCTACCAAAAAACGAGGATGAAGAATTACTTGGAGTACAACTCGACGATCAGGTTCTCGGCGACCTCGAAGTCAATATCGTCTCTTGCGGGCATTGCGATAACCTTGCCCTGGAGGTTGTTCTTGTCGCGCTCCAGCCACTTGGGTGCTGCCACGAAAGCATCAGCTTCCTTCAGCATCTTGAAGCGGGTGTTGGAAGCGCTCTTCTCGCAAACAGCGATGACGTCACCATTGCTGACCATATAGGAAGGAATGTTGACGCGCTTGCCGTTGACGGTGTAGTGGCCATGGTTGACCAGCTGGCGAGCCTCACGACGGGTAGCGGCGAAGCCCAGACGGTAAACCACGTTGTCCAGACGGCGCTCCACCAGAGAGAGCAGATTCTCACCGGTGTTGCCGGACATACGCTCGGCCTTTTCAAAGTACATTCTGAACTGCTTTTCCAGAATGCCGTAAACAAACTTGACCTTCTGCTTCTCAGTCATCTGCAGAGCATACTCGGACTTCTTTGCGCGACGCTGGCCACCGGGGTTCTTGTTGGAAGACTTGGAGTAGCCCATAGCGGCGGGAGAAACGCCCAGAGTTCTGCAGCGCTTGAGGACAGGCTGTGTGTTCTTTGCCATTATTAAAGTTCCTCCTTCTGCGAATTAGACGCGACGTCTCTTGGGAGGACGGCAGCCATTGTGAGCAATGGGAGTCACGTCCTTGATCATGGTCACTTCCAGACCTGCGGACTGCAGCGCACGGATGGCTGCTTCGCGACCCTGGCCGGGACCCTTGACGTACACTTCAACGGACTTCAGACCGCAGCTCTCGATTGCTGCCTTTGCAGCAGTCTCGGATGCCATCTGAGCAGCATAGGGAGTAGACTTTCTGGAACCACGGAAGCCGAGACCGCCGGAGGAAGCCCAGGACAGGGCATTGCCGTTGGTGTCGGTAACAGTTACCATGGTGTTGTTGAAGGAAGAGCGGATATGCACGGCGCCCTTCTCAATGTTCTTGCGCTCTCTGCGGCGCTTGATCACTTTCTTAGCATTCTGCTTTGCCATTGCGATATCCCTCCTTTACTTCTTCTTGTTAGCGATGGTCTTCTTGGGACCCTTACGGGTACGGGCGTTGGTCTTGGTTCTCTGACCACGGACGGGGAGGCCTCTTCTGTGGCGGACACCACGGAAGAAGCCGATTTCCACCAGACGCTTGATGTTCAGAGCGACCTCACGACGCAGGTCACCTTCGATGGTGAAATTCTTATCAATAACTTCACGAAGGGCGGCTTCCTGCTCATCAGTCAGATCCTTAACACGGATGTCGGGATCGATGTTAGCCATAGCCAGAATGTCCTTCGCGCTCTTTCTGCCAATGCCGTAGATATAAGTCAAACCGATTTCGATTCTCTTCTCACGGGGCAGGTCAATACCAGCAATACGTGCCATATTCCTTCAGCGCACCTCCTATTAGCCTTGTCTCTGCTTGTGCTTGGGGTTTTCACAAATTACCATGACTCTACCCTTGCGCTTGATGATCTTGCACTTTTCGCACATGGGCTTCACGGACGGTCTTACCTTCATACTGTTAACCTCCATTTGAGAACGATGTCT
>JAZNLL010000112.1:0-53889 GCA_045579045.1 Candidatus Avilachnospira sp. | reverse complement strand
GGCGGGCACAAAAAAAGCCCCGCCGAGGGTTTTTTTTTTTGGTTCCGGTGACCGGACTCGAACCGGTACGCAGTTGCCTGCAAGGGATTTTAAGTCCCTGGTGTCTACCATTCCACCACACCGGCGTGCCTGTACATTTTACCACTCTTTGGCTCCATCGTCAAGAAAAAGCCGTCGGACTTGAAAAACTCCCTCTTTTTGTGCACTATCTAAAAAATTTTCTTTACCTCTTCTAAATTTTTGTGTATAATACAGACATAATCGGAGTTTGTTCCGGTATAATGTAACCGAACCCGTGTATAAAGGAGGAAAAAGGTATGTCAAACACCCTCAAGAAAACCTCGTTCCTTAAGAACTACGGCCTGCTGCTGATCATGCTGGTAGCTATCGTCCTCGGCTGTATCGTCGGTGCTGTGTTCCCCAATACCTATGATGCCGATGGAAACCTGATCTCCGGTGCATCTGTCCTGAAACCTCTTGGTACCCTGTTCATCAACATGATGTTCTGTGTTGTGGTTCCCATGGTGTTCGCTTCCATCGCCGGTGCCGTTGCCAACATGGGCAGCCGCAAACGGGCAGGTAAGATCATGGGCTGGACCATTGCCACCTTTGTGGTCACCGGTGCCATTGCCGCCGTCATCATGTTCGTGCTGATGAAGGCCTTTCCTCCTGTTCTTATTCCTTGGGAAAATATCCCGGCTGAAGAGATGGGTGAATATGCCAGCTTCTCTCAGCTGATCGTCAACTTCTTCACCGCCGAAGACTTTGTTGGTCTTTTGAGCCGCAGAGCCATGCTGCCTCTTATTGTGTTCTCCCTGCTGTTCGGCTTCTCCGTCAATCTGGCAGGCAAAGCCGGTCAGCCTGTGGCGAAGTTTTTGGAGAGCCTCTCCGAGGTCATGATGAAATTCGTCAAGATCATCACCTACTATGCCCCCATTGCCTTCTTCGGTTTCTTTGCCGATCTGGTTGCCGTCTATGGTCCACAGATCACTGCTGACTACGGCAGAGGTCTTGCCGTCTACTATCCCCTGTGCGCCATTTATGTGTTCACCGCATTCCCCCTGTTTGCATGGTTCGGCGGCGGCAAGGGTGGTGTTAAGACCATGTTCAAGCACATCCTTCGTCCTGCCATGGTGTCTCTTGGCACCTGTTCCTCTGTGGCTACCATTCCTACCAACATGGATGCAGCGGAAGCCACCGGCATTTCCAAGGATGTCTCTGACATTGTCCTGCCTCTGGGTGCCACCATGCATATGGACGGCTCCTGCTTCTCCTGCGTTCTGAAGATTGCCTTTGTCTTCGGCGTCTTCGGTCAGGAATTTACATGGAGTATGCTCCTGCCCGTGGTTCTGGTGGCAGTGCTTTCCTCCGTTGGCATGTCCGGTGTTCCCGGTGGCGGCTACATCGGTGAGTACATCATCTGCTCTATCTTCTTCCCCACCCAGATGGAACTGGCCTTCCCCATTCTGGTGGTCATCGGCAATCTGGTGGACCCCCCTGCCACCATGATCAACGCCGCCGGTGATTATGTAGTCTCTTTCGTCGTCTCCCGATTCGTCGACGGCAAAGACTGGCTGAAGAAAGCACTGGCAAAGAAATAAAACTCGATTATAAAAGCAATCTCTCACATTATGTGAGAGATTGTTTTTTGCATAATTTCATTTGTCAACAGGATCTGTGTCTTCCAGATACACTTCTTCAGCTTTAACATGTGCCTCAATAAGCAGTTTCTTCGCTTTCCCTAAGTCAAGTTCCTCCATAGCCTCCAACGCATAAGAAATTTGATTGAATAAAAGAAAGTAAAGTTTCTTATAATCTACCCTTACATCTTCATCCATAGTATTAGCCTCCATCCGTCAATTTCTATTTCCAATATAGCCCGAATACGGGCGATTGTCAATATCGTCACAGAATTGTAAGCTAATAATATCGTTTACAAGGTGGTGTGTCTGATGGTCGTCTTTGACCGCCTATGGGCTACAATGAAAGAAAAAGGTATCACGCAGTATCGACTGACAAAGGAATTCGGTGTTAGTTCCGGTCAGCTTGACCGTTTAAGAAAGAACGAAAATGTCAGTACCCACACCTTAGGTCTGCTTTGTGAAATTCTGGACTGTAAGTTGGAAGATATTGCGGAATACAAAAAATAAAACTCCGATGTGCCGTTAGCGCAGCATATCGGAGTTTTGTTTATTCCAAAATAAAATCTGATTGCTTTTTCTTCCGCTTGTTGCGGAGTTTCTGAAAAAAATCCTGTAAAAGTGCAAGGCATTCACCTTCCATAAGTCCCGTTTCCACCTCCGGGCGGTGGTTAAAGGGCATGGCGAACAAGTCCATCACAGAGCCGCAGGCGCCGAAGCGGACATCCTTGCCGCCGTAGACCACCCGGGGAATTCTGGCATTGATGATGGCACCGGCACACATGGGACAGGGTTCTAAAGTCACATACAGGGTACACCGCCACAACCGCCAGCCCCCAAGGGTTTTGCAGGCATCATGGATGGCCTCGATCTCTGCATGGGCAAGGGCATTTTTTCCGGTCTCCCGGCGGTTTCTGCCTCTGCCGACGATTTTTCCGTCCAGGGTAATGACGCAGCCCACAGGGACTTCCCCCTCTGCCGCCGCCTCCTTGGCCAGCGCCAACGCTTCCAGCATCATCTGTTCATCCATGATATCACCTCACAGGGCTATGATACAGAAAATTCCCCCAAAGGTCAATAAAAAAGCCCGGAGAAACTCCGGGCAAAGGAAACTTGGGACGCGGATGCTTGTACTCGTCCTTCGGTTCAGCTGTGCCCTCAGTATAGCACACCGGAATCGCAAAATCTGCCGAAGGCTGACGACCTTGAAAAATAATTCAGTAATTGCCAAGAAAGCTCTGATTTGCTATAATAAATTGATTTCATACCAAGGAGAACACCATGGAGTATTTTGCCGGACAATATGATATTGCGGTCATCGGTGCAGGCCATGCCGGCATTGAGGCGGCACTGGCTGCTGCCCGTATGGGGCTGCGGACGGTGATCTTCACCATCAATCTGGATGCCGTGGGTAATATGCCCTGCAACCCTGCCATCGGCGGCACCGGCAAGGGTCATCTCGTCCGGGAGCTGGACGCTCTGGGCGGTGAGATGGGTAAGGCCGCTGACCGCTGCTGTATTCAGTATCGAATGCTCAACCGGGGCAAAGGACCTGCCGTCCACTCTCTTCGGGCACAGGCTGACCGCCGAAAGTATCAGGAAGATATGAAGCGCGTTCTGGAACAGCAAGAAAACTTAGATCTGAAGCAAGCCATGATTACCGATATCCGTCTCACCGACGGCAAGGTCTCTGCCGTTGTCACCCGTCTGGGGGCTGTCTATGAAGTGAAAGCTGCCATTGTCTGTTCCGGCACCTATCTGAACGCCGCTGTGATCACCGGCGACTGCGTCTATGCCTCCGGTCCCGACGGTATGCATCCCGCTCTGTTTCTCACAGATAAACTGGCGGAAATGGGACTTTCCATGCGCCGGTTCAAGACCGGCACACCGCCCCGTATCAATGCCAGAAGCATTGACACCTCTAAAATGGAGCTGCAGCCCGGCGATGAAGATCCGGCGCCTTTCTCCTTCCAGACAGAGCACCCTTTGGAAAACCGAGCCGTCTGCTGGCTGACCTATACCAACGAGCGCACCCACGAGATCATCAGGGCCAATTTCCATCGCAGCCCCCTGTTCAACGGCACCATTGAGAGTGTGGGTCCTCGATACTGCCCCTCCATTGAAACGAAAATCGACCGGTTCCCGGACAAGCCCCGGCATCAGCTTTTCATTGAGCCAACCGGACTGGGAACGGACGAGCTGTACATTCAGGGTCTCAGCTCCAGTCTGCCGGAGGATGTGCAGCTGGAAATGCTCCACACCATTGAAGGTCTGGAACATGCAGAGATGATGCGCCCTGCCTATGCCATTGAGTATGACTGCATCGATCCCACGGAGCTGCTGCCAACTTTGGAGACCAAGAAAGTCCCCGGTCTCTACGGCGCCGGACAGTTCAACGGCTCCTCCGGCTATGAAGAAGCCGCTGTGCAGGGCTTTGTGGCAGGTGTCAATGCCGCTCTGAAACTGCTGGGCAGAGAACCCATGGTTCTCCAGCGTTCTGAGTGCTATATCGGCACCCTCATCGACGATCTGGTGACCAAGGGTACGGAAGAACCCTACCGCATCATGACCTCCCGTTCTGAGTACCGACTGCTCCATCGGCAGGACAATGCCGACCGCCGTCTGAGCCACATCGGTCATAAGATCGGTCTGATATCTGATGCGCAATACCAAGCGGTGGAAGAAAAATATGCCGCCGTGGAAAAGGAGATCGCCCGTCTGGAAGGCTGCGGTGTGGCAGAAAGCGAAGCCCTCAATGAACTGCTGACTACCCATGAGACCACCCCTGTGCAGGGTTCTGCCCGGATGGCAGATCTGGTACGGCGTCCTCAGATCGGCTACGATCTGCTTGCGCCCTTTGACCCCACCAGACCGGTACTTCCCAAGGCCGTCACGGAACAGGTGGAGATTCAACTGAAATATGCAGGCTACATCGCCCGGCAGAAGAAGCAGGTGGCAGAATTCCAGAAGGCCGAAACCCGTCTGCTCCCGGCAGATGTGGACTACATGACCATCACCGGTCTGCGGGTAGAAGCCAGAGAAAAATTGAACCAAATTCGTCCCCTGTCTGTGGGACAGGCCAGCCGTATTTCCGGCGTCAGCCCTGCCGATGTGGCGGTTCTGCTGATCTGGCTGGAGCAAAATAAATAAAAAATTGCCTCCTTTGGACATACTAGTTCCAAAGGAGGATTTTTTCATGGATCTCTTACAGGAAGCCCAAAAACTGCCACTGACAGAGCACCGAAGATGGCTCCACAGCCATGCAGAAACGGGCTTTGAACTGAAAAACACCCTTTCCTACGTGGAAAAACAGTTAAAAAAACGCAAAATTTCCCAAAATTTTTGCGGAAAAAGCGGAATAATTGCAGAAATTTGCGGTGAAAAACCGGGAAAAACCGTCCTTCTCCGGGCGGATATGGACGCGCTGCCCATAAAAGAGGAATCAAAAATCCCTTTTTTATCAAAAAATGGCAACATGCATGCCTGCGGTCATGACCTCCATACCGCCATGCTGTTGGGCGCAGCGCAGCTTCTTTCCGATCACAAGTCAGAGCTTTGCGGCAAAGTTCGGCTCATGTTCCAGCCGGCGGAGGAGATTCTACAGGGCGCAGCGGATATGATAGAACACGGCGTTCTGGAAGGGGTGGACGAAGCGGTGATGCTCCATGTGCTCACCGGCGGCGAGCTTCCCACCGGCACGGCCATTCTCCCTGCCGCCGGGGTAGGTGCCCCCTCAGCAGACTATTTCACCATTGATGTCCGGGGCAGTGGCTGCCACGGCGCATTGCCCCACACCGGCGTTGATCCCATCATTCCTGCCTGTCATATTTTGCAAGCTCTGCAGACCATTCAGACGAGAGAAATGCCGCCGGAGGAAGGGGTGGTATTGACAGTTGGTAGTTTTCAGGCAGGCTCAGCAGCCAATGTCATTGCCGACAAAGCGGTTCTAAAAGGCACCATGCGGACTTATTCCGAGGAAACACGGCAGCAGTTCAAAAACCGTATGGCCCATATGATCCGCCGCCTTGCAAACACCTTCCGGGCAGAGGCGGAGGTAACCTTTGACACCGGCTGCCCCACATTGATCAATGACGGAGGACTGATCGAACACGCTGCCCAAATTCTCCCACAGCTTTTGGGCAAAGAAAAAGTCATCACACCGGATATGCTCAGCCGAACCGCAAGAGGCAGCGGTTCTGAGGATTTTGCCTATATCAGCCATCAGGTTCCCTCTTTGATGATCGCACTGGCAGCCGGACAAAAAGCAGACGGACACAGCTACCCTACCCATCATCCCAAGGTCACCTTTGACGAGGAGTCCCTCCCCTACGGTGCTGCCGTTTACGCGCAGATGGCATTAAAAAGGGGTGACGCTTAAGCGTCAGCCTCTTTCTTTTCCATATCTTTGTTCATATCTTCCCGTACCAGACGGTAAATGGCAGCTACCAGAGGCACACCCAAGAGCATACCCGTAATGCCCAGAACACCGCCGCCGACAGTGACGGCAGCCAGCACCCAGATACCGGGCAGGCCGATGGAATTGCCAACCACCTTGGGATAGATCAGATTGCCTTCCAGCTGCTGCAGAACCACAATGAAAATGAGGAAGGTCAGCGCCTGGATGGGAGACACCATCAAAATCAGGAAGGCACCCACACCGGCACCGATATAGGCACCTGCAATGGGAATGAGTGCCGTAAAGGCAATCAGCGCACTGATCATGGTTGCATAGGGCAGCCGCAGCAGACTCATACCCAGGGTACACAGCAGGCCCAGAATAAGCGCTTCGGTACACTGACCGACGATATAGCGATGGAAGCAAATATTGAACACATCTGCAATATGCTCGATCTTCCGGCAAGTCTTTTCCGGCAGATAATGGAGCATGGCACGATGGAACTGTCCCTTGAGGCGATCCTTGGTCATCAGCACATACAGAGAGAACACCAGACCGAGAATAGCCGTCACAATACCGGAGACCACAGAAGTGACCGTTTTGAACACCACGTCCATAACACTTCCGATGCCGGAAGTCAGGACTTTGAGAATTTCACCGATTCGGGACTGCCAGTCCACGCTCTGCAGATTGGCAATGACTTCCGGGGGAACAAAATCCCACTGGGCGACCTTTTCTGTCATATCACGGAGGAAGCCGGGCAGTTCCGCAAAAATCAGCTCGAAGCAGGAAATCAATTGAGGCAGAATCAAGCCCACCACCAAGGCAATGATGCCAAGCAAGGTGACAATAGCCAAGGTCAGGCACAGGGGACGGCGCAGCTTCTGCACCGCTTTCTTCTTGGATTTGGGGAAGAAAAGGCGCTCATAGGCGCTCATGAGAATATTCAGCACATAGGCGATCAAGGCGCCGATCAGCAAGGGTGAAGCCGCAGCCAGCAGCGTGGTCAGCAGCGCGGATACCTGCGGCCAATAATAAATGCACAGATACAGCACAAAAATGCTGACACCCACCTTGATACAGGTTTTCCAGTTCAGTTTCATGGGCATTTCCTTTCTCCATGGACTTTCCTCTATGATAATACAAAATCCCGCTTTCTACAACCAAAATTTTTTAGTTTCCGATCCCCGCCAGCAGCAACACAAAAATTGGCAGGTTTTCTTCATAGATTTCCGGCAGCTGGGATAAGGGCAATGGGTTTTCACCGAAACCTGCTTCGACGGTGAAGCCCGGGCGGTGAAATCCCTGCAAAAACCAGTCCCGAAAACCGCCGTTGTTGCTTTCCGGCGGTACTTCTTTCCATTCATAGCCGGAGGCACGGGCCATGAGTAATGTCAGTCTGTCATCACCACCGGCATAGATTTCTCTGCCTTGGGTATGCCATGCTGACGCAACATCGGGACAAATTCGCCGGGTATATTCCGCCAGCGCAACGGTTTCCGGTTGGTCGAGCGGCTTTCTTCCCGGAAAATCTCTTGGCCCGGGATGCCGTGGTTTGATGGCCTGTGCCAGTTCCCACCGGGCAGGATAATTGAGATTCAGATCCACACCCTGCAGATTGGCCTTCCAGCCCTTCGGGAAGGGAATCTGCGGTTGCGACTCTGCCATGATTTTCGCTTTTTCTTTTTCCTCCTCTGTGGCCGCACCTGCCACCAGATCGCATCCGTCGGGATTGACCAGCGGCACGGCATAGAGGGTACTTCGGCGGAACAGCCTGCGGCAGGAGAACTCCCAGAGGCTGCCGTCTTCCTGCAAGCCGCGGCAATAGTCCTCCAAAAATCGCCACAAGAGCAGACTTGTGACGGTTTCATTGGCATGATGACCGGCTGTCAGCAGGACTTTTCGTTGGCCGCAGCCCACTTTGACCGCTTCCACTTCCCTGCCGCCGCTCGTCCATGTGAGGACTTCACTCTCCAGCCACGGATACCGCTGCTGCAATTCCACAGAAAATTGCTTCTGCAAAACCGAAGTCATAGGGCTTTCCCAAGTGACGATCTTCCGCTCCATACACACCCCTCCCAGAGATGTATATGCAAACAGATCAATCCTTATTGTAATTGTAGCAATAACGGGAGGGCGGTGTGCCTGTGTTTTTTCGGAACTCCACAGAAAAGTGTTTTACATCATGATAGCCGCACATACCGGCGATTTCCTCTATGGTAAGATCTCCGCTCAAAATCAAAGCCTTAGCATACTCGATTCTTCGCTCAATCACATAGTGCTTCGGCGATAGACCAAATTCTGCTTTGAACAGTTTTCTGAAATAGGTATCGCTGACTGCCGATTCTGCCGCCGCTGCAGCCAGAGAGAAATCTTTGCGCAAACAATTCCGTTCCATATACGCAAGTGATTTCCAGATCTTTCGGTTCTTGTACATGGGCTTATTATCTTTGTATAATTCCGCCAGAATCTTGCTGAACAAAGCAGCACACTCGTTTTTGTACGCAGTTTCTTTTTGCTTCCATACAAGCAGTATCTGCCGGAACAGATTCTTGTATTTCGCCGCATCCTCCGGGTAAATATATTCAATTCGGTCAGAACGATAATTGAAAGATTTGAAATGAATGACGATCAGCCGATCTTTTGCAGAGCTTCTGGTGTAGCTGACATTGGACGGAAAATAGGCGATAGAATCATCCGTCAAGCTGAGCTGCTGTTGTGAGGTTTGGAGCATAGTATCGGCCTCTATGCGAAATGAGAGGGCCTCAAAATTACGGCCTGTATTATGGATCTTTGTGCAGGTCTGCTCCAAATACAAAACATCCAGCAATTCAAAGACAATATTTTCTTGCTCGAAAAACATAATACATGCCTCCTATCATCTGCCTATTATAAATTAATTTGTTTCGAAAAATCAACCTTTCTTCTCGTTTTTCATGTAGGATTCCCACGAGCAGCGTGGTATGCTTTTACCAGATAAAGAAAGGAGCAGCGCCATGTCTGTCGAAAGAGCCAATGTTCTGGAATTATTTGAAGCACAAAAGGACTTTATGGAAGAAAGAATCCAACACGGAATCGAGACGTACCGAAAAGGCCGCGCTGTCATTACTGTAAAGGACAGTCAGGGTCAGCCGGTCAAAAACGCCAAGATCAAGATCACACAAACTGACCATGAGTTTAAATTCGGTGCCAATCTTTTTATGCTGGATGAATTGGAAACTGAGGAAAAAAACGAAACTTATAAAAAAGTCTTTGCCGATACCTTCAATATGGCAACCCTGCCGTTCTATTGGGATGCCACAGAGCCAGAGCCCGGGCAGCTTCGTTATGCCAAGGACAGTCCAAAACTGTATCGCAGACCGCCCATCGATCTTTGCATGGAGTTCTGCAAAAAGCATGGAATCGAACCCAGAGAACATGCGCTGGCTTACGAACATTTTTTCCCAAAATGGCTGCGGAACGCTTCCGTTCCGGAAATCAAATCTGCCCTTACGCGCAGATATGAGCAGATCGCCCTTCGGTATAAGGATCTCATTCCAACCATTGAAGTGACCAATGAAATGGAATGGGCGCAAGGCAACACCGCTTTTTACGAAGATGCTGATTATGTGGAATGGTGTTTCAAGACTGCGGAAACCTATTTCCCTGCCAATCAGCTGGTGATCAATGAACACACCGGACTTCCCTGGGGTGACCGATGCCGGACAACAGATAAATACTATGCCTACATCGAGGCCAACCGGTTGAAGGGTGCGAGAATCGATGCCATCGGTATGCAGTTCCACATGTTCTGCCGCGCAGAAGGTGAATATGAACACACCCGTACCTTCTATGATCCCCAAAAGCTGTATGCGCACATGGATCTCTATTCCCGTTTTGGCCTGCCTCTGCAAATTACGGAAGTGACTATCCCTGCCTACTCCAATGCACCGGAAGATGAGATTATTCAGGCAAAGATTCTTGAAACCTTATATGCCATCTGGTTTTCCCATCCCAATGTGGAACAGATCATCTACTGGAATCTGGTCGATGGCTATGCCCACCTCTGGGATCCCAGCCCCGAAAAAATCAAGGCATCTCTGGGCGATATGACGCTGGGCGAAAACTACTACTATGGCGGTCTGCTCCGCTTTGATCTGACACCAAAGCCGGCATATGAAGTTATTCGGGATCTCATTAAGAACAAATGGCACACAGAAGCGCAACTGGTCACCGATTCCCTCGGTCAGGTATCCTTCAAGGGTTTCTATGGCCGCTACCGCGTACAGATCGATACTGCCCATGGTATGCAGGAGGAAGCACTCACTTTTTCTTCCAAAGCTTCCAATCTACTGGAGCTTGAGGTTTGAATATGCTGTATATCATTCTCTGCATCCCACTGTACATCCTAAACTCTTTTTGCGATAAAAGCATCTCCGTAAAAAACAGCACAGGGATTCACGCTGCTTATAATCTTCTCAAGTTTTTGATCGGTTCTCTTCTGCTTTTCCCCCTGTTCTGTCTGGATCCATCCAGAACACATGGGATCGTCATCCTTTGCGGTATACTCTGCGGCTTCCTGTATGCCTTAAGCAAAATGCTGATTCTTTCTGGTTATGAACAGACCTCTATTGCGTTTATGACACTTTGTCATGCTGCAGGTATGCTCCTGCCTTGCATTGTCGGGCACTTTTTGTGGGGAGAGACCCTGTCCCTGCTGTCTTTGGTGGGAATCCTTCTGGTTGTGGCATCCATTTTTCTTCTAAAAGACAGCAAGAAGGTGGAGCACCGCACCAACAGGAAAGGAATTTTCTTTGGTGTCGCCGTCCTTTTCACCAGCGGCGGTGTGATGGTTCTGCAAAAGGTCATGGGAATGTATCATCCGGATTCCGGTGTAGATGCCTATAATTTTTATTCCTTCCTTTTCGCCTTTTTGCTGCTTGGTATATTCGCAGGAAAAAGCACCGCTCTCCACATGGTTTCCAAAAAGATGGTTTTTTCCGCCCTTGGCTCTGCGGTCTCTCTGTGTATCATCAGTCTGGTCATGACACATCTGGCATCCAGTTTCCCCTCGGTGATCCTGTTTCCTTTATACAACGGCAGCAGCATCCTGTTGGTGACTCTGCTTTCCGCCTTGCGTTTCCATGAACATATCACACCGAAAAAAGGAATTGGAATGGCTGTCGGATTATTGGGGCTGTATCTGATCAATCTATAAAAAATGCAGAAGCGAGCAATCTCGCTTCTGCATTTTTGCTATAAGTTTAACCGCCCAGATAGGCTTTCTTAACGCTTTCGTCCTCCAGCAGATCCACACCGCGGCCGGTATTGACGATACGGCCGGTCTCCAGAACGTAACCGCGGTCGGCTACGGACAGAGCCATCTGTGCGTTCTGCTCCACCAGCAGAATGGTGGTGCCATTCTTGTGGAGGTTCTGGATGATTTCAAAGATCTGCTCCACCAGAATGGGAGCCAAACCCATGGAGGGCTCATCCAGCATCAGCAGCTTGGGCTTGGACATGAGGGCACGGCCCATGGCCAGCATCTGCTGCTCACCGCCGGAGAGAGTGCCTGCGACCTGCTTGCGGCGTTCCTTCAGACGGGGGAACTGCTCATAGACCATGGCGATGCTGTCGTCCACTTCGCTGTTGGGACGGACATAAGCACCCATTTCCAGATTTTCTTCCACGCTCATCTGCAGGAAGACACGGCGGCCTTCGGGAACCTGAGCCAGACCGCGACTGACCAGCTTATGAGCAGGAATACCGGCAAGATTGTGACCGTCAAAGGTGATGGAGCCGGTACGGGCATGGAGCAAGCCGGAAACGGTCTGCAGGGTGGTGGTCTTACCGGCACCGTTGGCACCGATCAGGGTGACGATCTCGCCCTCATCCACATGGAAGGAGATGTCCTTGACGGCATGGATGGCGCCGTAGTAGACGTTCAGGTTTTCAACATTCAGAATGGTTCCCACGGCTTAGCCCTCCTTTCCGCTGCCTAAGTATGCCTTGATGACTTCGGGGTTGTTCTGAATCTCTTCGGCAGTGCCCTTGGCAATGATCTGACCGAAGTTCAGAACGGCGATGCCTTCGCAGATACCCATAACCAGACTCATATCATGCTCGATGAGCAGGACGGCGATCTGGAACATATCTCGAATCTTGACGATATTTTCCATCAGTTCGGCAGTCTCAGAGGGGTTCATACCGGCGGCAGGCTCGTCCAGAAGCAGCAGCTTGGGGTCGGTAGCCAGAGCACGGATGATCTCCAGACGGCGCTGGGCACCGTAAGGAAGAGAACCTGCCTTGTGGTCTGCCAGATCTTCCATATGGAAGATGGACAGCAGTTCCATAGCCTTTTCGTGGGCTTTCTTCTCTTCTTTCCAATACTTGGGGAGTCGGAAGATGCCATCAGCCATGGTGTACTTGATATGATTGTGCAGACCCAGCTTGACGTTGTCCTCAACAGACAGGTTATTGAACAGACGGATGTTCTGGAAGGTACGGGCGATACCGGCCTTATTGACCTGCGCCGTGTTCATGGTATGGGTATCCATACCGTCCAGCAGGATGGTACCGCGAGTGGGCTGATAGACCTTGGTCAAAAGGTTAAAGACGGTGGTCTTACCGGCACCGTTGGGGCCGATGAGACCTGCGATCTCTGTGCGGCCGATGGCCATATCAAACTCGTTGACGGCAGTCAGACCGCCAAAGTCGATACCCAGATGACGGCATTCCAGAATGGGATGCTTGCCGATATCACGTTCGGGAATCTTATTGGTGGAAGGAACCGGCACCAGCTTGGTGGGTTCACGCTTGATAGCATTACTCATTGAGCGGTGCCTCCTTTCTCAGCCTTCTCCTTCTTGCTGAACACACTGGAGAAGAAACCCTTGAGGGTGGGATTGTTGGTTGCCAGCATGACCAGAATCAGCACGATGGCATAGACCAGCATACGGTAGTCAGCAAATTCACGGAGCAGTTCCGGCAGCACCGTCAGAGCAGCGGCTGCAATGATGGAGCCCCACATACGACCCTGGCCGCCCAGAACCACAAACACCAGAATCAAAATAGAGGTGTTGAAGTCGAACTTGGAAGCGATGATGGTGTTCTGACCCATGGCGAACAGGGTGCCTGCTGCACCGGCCAGAGCAGCGGAGATGACGAAAGCCGTCAGCTTGTACTGGGTCACATTGATGCCGACACTTTCGGCAGCGATGCGGTTATCGCGAAGTGCCATGATGGCTCGGCCTGTACGGCTGTTGACCAGATGGAAGATAATCACCAGCGCGATCATGATAAGAATAAAACCGGCAACAAAAGAGGAGATCTTAGTGATACCGGGCACACCCATGGGACCGCTGAGGATCATCCGTCCGCCCTTTTCCAGAGAAATGGTATTGTTGATGAAGCTGGAATGGAGACCGCGCTCATCAATACCGATGTACAGGTTGTTGACCAGAGACTTGATGATCTCACCGAAAGCCAGCGTGACGATGGCCAGATAGTCGCCGTTGAGGCGGAGGACAGGCACACCGATCAGCACACCGGCGATACCGGCAAAGATGGCTCCGATGACCATGGCAACTGCCAGACGCAGACCGCCCATGGGGATGGCATTCTGCAGAGCAGAAGCGGCAACAGCACCGGCGAAGGCACCGACACTCATGAAGCCGGCATGACCAAGGCTCAGTTCACCGAGAATACCGACAGTCAGGTTCAATGCAAGGGCCATGACCACATAGGCACAGATGGGAACCAGCTGACCCTTCAGGGCGGAAGAAAGCATACCGCCGTTGGCCATGGTCTGCAGCACCACAAAAGCGATGATGACCAGTGCGTAGGTCAGGAAATTGGTACGGGAGGTTTTGTTGATTTTCAGAGTTTTCATCTTCGCCACCTCACACTTTCTCACGGATCTGCTTGCCCAGCAGGCCCGTAGGCTTAATGAGCAGCACGACGATCAGAACGGCGAACACGATGGCATCAGACAGCTGCGTCGAGATATAAGCCTTGGCAAAAATCTCGATGATACCCAGCAGGACGCCGCCCACCAGAGCGCCGGGAATGGAGCCGATACCGCCGAAAACCGCAGCGGTGAAGGCCTTGATGCCGGGCATGGAACCGGTAGTGGGAACCAGAATGGGATAGGCAGAGCACAGCAGCACACCGGCAATGGCAGCCAGTGCAGAACCAATGGCAAAGGTCACGGAAATGGTGGTATTGACATTGATGCCCATGAGCTGGGCAGCACCCTTATCCTCGGAGCAGGCACGCATGGCCTTGCCGATCTTGGTCTTACCCGTAAACAGCGTCAGCGCGATCATAATGACAACGCAGGCACCGACGGTGACAAGAGTGGTGAAGGAGATGTTCAGCTCGCCGCCAAACAGGGAGAAGCCAGGCTTGCCGCCAAAGTTCATGAAGTTGGGGAACATCTTGTTGTTGGCAGTCCACAGAAGCTGTGCGCCATTCTGCAGCAGATAGCTCATGCCGATGGCGGTAATCAGAACTGCCAGAGAAGGAGCCTGGCGCAGAGGCTTATAAGCCAGACGCTCGATGGTCATACCCAGAACGGTACAGACCAGCATGGCCAGCAAGATACCCAGAATGGGGTTGAGACCGAAGGATGCAACTGCGAAGAAGCAGACGTATGCGCCGACCATGATGACATCGCCGTGGGCGAAGTTCAGCATTTTGGCGATACCGTAAACCATGGTATAGCCAAGAGCGATGATGGCATAGACACTGCCCAAGCTGATGCCGTTGATCAGATGGTTCAGAAAAGTCATAATTTCACACCTTTTCACACAGAAATGGGCCTTGGATCGGCAACCATGCCGTCAATAGTGGATCGTTACCGATCCACGGCCCACTTAAAATGGGTTGATAAAAAACGCACTCGACGGGAGGACTGCAAAATCTTGCAGTCCTCCCGCGGGAGATTACTTTTTCTTTAAAACAGTTGGGAATTAGTCCAGACCGACGTAGACGCCGTTCTCGATGACCATGCCCTTGGGGCTCTTGGAGACAGCACCGGTCTCGTCCCACTCCATGCCAGCGCCGGTCAGACCATCGAAGGTGAAGTCGCCTGCGAAGGAAGCGATCAGGATCTCGCCGATTTCAGCAGCGGTCATAGCGGTGGTAGCTTCGGAAGCAGTCAGAGCTTCGTAGATAGCGTAGACGCAGTCATAAGCGTCAGCAGCGAACTGGTTGGGGATTTCGCCGTAAGCTTCCTGATACTTGGTAACGAAGTTCACGGTAGCCTCGTCCTGAGCGTCAGCGGAGAAGGGGGTCAGCAGGATGACGCCTTCAGCCAGGGAGGTGTCGAAGCCTTCCACAGTCAGGATGCCGTCCATGCCGTCAACACCGAAGAAGGTGGGAGCATAGCCGATGGCATTGGCCTGGGTCAGGATCAGAGAAGCTGCATCGTAGTACATGGGCAGGAAGACCAGATCAGCGCCGTTGTCCTTTGCGTCAGCAATCTGGACGGAGAAGTCGGTCTGGCTGTCGGTGGTGAAGGTGGTGACGGAAACAACGTTCAGACCCAGCTCTTCAGCCTTGGCAGCGAAGGAGTTGTAGATACCGGTGGAGTAAACATCGTCATTCTTGTAGATGACAGCGATGCTTTCGCCCAGAGCCTTGTCAGCAATGTACTGAGCGGATGCGGAGCCCTGGTTGGGGTCCATGAAGCACAGCTGGAAGACATTGTTCTTACGGGCAATATCAACAGTGCCGGTCAGGGGGTTCTCAACGCCGCCCAGAACATCGGTGGAGGAGGCGGAGGGAGTCAGGTAGAACATGCCGTCAGCATTGGCTTCCACGGAGGTAGCAACGCCGGGAGCGGAAGTAACGGAGCCCAGGAAAATCTGCATGCCCCAGTCCTTCAGGGTGTTGTAAGCGTTGACGGACTTCTCAGCATCGTGAGCGTCGTCTTCGTACTTCAGTTCGAACTGAATGTCGCCACCCAGAGCATTGATCTCAGCAACAGCGATCTCAGCGCCGTTCTTTGCAGCATTACCGTAGATAGCAGCGCCGCCGGTCAGGGGGCCAACACCGCCCAGCTTATAAGCAGCGGCAGCTTCTTCAGCGGGAGCATTTTCTGCGCCGCAAGCGACCATAGCAAAAGCCATGACCAGAGCCAGCAGTAAACAAACGATCTTTTTCATTTTCTATACCTCTTTTTCCAATTGGTTTTTATTTTCAAGCCTTTTGGCTCAAAATACTAAAATCGGCTTTGCCTATTCAGCAAAGCCGTAACTTATCACCCCACCGCGTTTGCAGCAGGAATTAAGTTCAGCTTTGCTTCAGCGCGGAATAATTCGTTCCCCGAAACGCAAAAACGACACTACCGCAACGGCAGTGTCGTGAACGGGCAGAGCAGTAGCGCAGGGCATAGCAGACTGACAGACCGGTGCAAACCATGCATCGGCAGCAACATTCATCTGCTTCTTGGCGAACATCATGGTGGCCCCTTTCTGCAATCTTTCGATTTATTTTGCTAAAGCAATTATATGTTCATAGTCTACTCTCCGAAGAAAAAAAAGTCAATTATCAAATACGGCAAAAAGTTTCCATCATCGGAGTGGTTTTTGTAGACTATTCACAAAAAGTAGGCAGGACACCCTGCAACATCTTTATTCACGGGGCAAAAAGTCCTCAAAAATACAGATTCCGCCCAGACGGATGGCTTCATCCATACCTTTTTGATTGTGCAGCGTCCAGTAGACAATCTGCGTTTTCAGCACATCTCTGCAAAAACGAAGAGAAAAATCTTTCCGGTCGAAGAAGCCGTAGGCTACAAAGTCCGGATATCCCAGACAGTTCACCCACAGTTTGGACAGCAGTAACTTTGCCCAGAAAGAGAGCTTGGTTTTCTTATCTTTCATGAAGTTATAGGACAGCTGTCCGCGGCAGACATCCGGTCTGTTTTTCCGGAACCAACGAACCACTCTGGGATCAAAGGATTCAATACAGAAATCACCTTTATAAGCATCAAGCCGCTTTGCCACTGCCGCAGACAGGGCATTGTGATTGCCGCTTTCAGCCTTCAGTTCCACGATCAGCGGAGTTTTTCCGCAAAAAAGTTCCAGAACTTCCTCCAAAAGAGGAATAGGTTCTCCATTACGCAAAGTATAGTTGGACAATTCTTCCTTTGTCAGGTCTTCGATGCAGACATCGGCACCGGCGGTGCGTCTGAGACTGCTGTCGTGAATGACGGCCAGATTGCCGTCTCTCATCAGATGGACATCCAGTTCCGCACCAAAACCGTGCTCCACAGCTGCACGGAAAGCTGCCATGGAATTTTCCGTTTTTTCCTCATCGTGGAAGCCCCGGTGGGCATAGTGATATTGGCTCAAAACACTCCAAGCCTTATGTCCGTTTCTGCAAAACATCCGTTCAATCCTCCAAATCAAAGGCCTCAAGACCTTTTTTCACAACAACCTTACTGTCACCATGGCGGACAAAACACATGGTCACAAAGCTCAGACCCACAAACACAGCCGCATAGGGGAACAGAGTCCAGTAGCCCACGTTCCGCAGGAGTGTACCTGCCAGAATGGGCGTGATGACCTGTGCGCTCATGGAGAAGGTATAATAGTAACCGGTGAATTTACCGATATCGCTGCCCCGGCACATTTCCACCACCATAGGCAGACTGTTGACATTGATGGCTGCCCATGCAAGTCCCACCAGAGCAAAGACCGCAAACATGATGAGATTGATGCTGTGAAAGGTATGGGTCAGCACATAGCCCAGGGCAAAGCAGACCGTCAGCAGGCAGATGCCCAGCTGGATGGTGCGCTTTCTGCCGATTTTACCCGCCAGAGCGCCGATGGGGATGTAGGAAACAATGGCACCGCCGGTGGCGACCATCAGACAGGTGGAGGCGCCGCCCAATCCCTGGCCCATGACTTCGCCGATATAGACGGTAAACCATGTGGTCACACCGTTATAACCCACAAACCACAGGCAGATGGATGCCAGCAGGAAGCCGAGGCTTCTTTTGACTGCTTTGGGCAGAACTTCCCTGCCGCTGCCATCGTCAGCCGCCAGATTTTCTTCGGGGTGGGCTGCTTCATAAGCTGCATTTTCCGCAGCCAGTTTCGGTTCCCGGACGGTCAGCAGCAAAACCGCCACCGCAAAGACCATGAGACCGGATACCACCATAAATAAAGGTTGATAATCCACATGGGTAAGACCGGCGATTTTGGAATTGGGATACATGACCGCCGCCACGCCCAGATAAATAATGCCGCCCACGGCACCCATGAGATTGATAATGGCATTGGCTTTGGAACGCAGCGGCTTTGGTGTCACATCGGGCATCAGTGCCACCGCAGGAGAACGGTAGGTGCCCATGGCCACCAGAATCAGACCCAGAACCATCACAAAAAGCATCTGTTTCCAAGGGGCAGGTTCTGCCGCAAAACTGTTATCCAGCAGAGGCAAAAGGTTCATCAGCACCACCGCAAAGGCAGTACCGAAGAGGATATAGGGTGTCCGCTTTCCCAGTTTTGTATTGGTTTTGTCAGAAAGCGAACCGAAAAACGGCAGCAAAAACAAGGCGAAAATATTATCTGCCGCCATGATGGCACCGGAGAGGGTTTCGTTGAGATGGAACGTTTCCGTCAGAATCTTCGGCACAACGCTGTCATACATCTGCCAGAAAGCGCAGATGGACAAAAAGGCCAAACCTATCAAAACCGTCCGCTTGTTATTGAGCTTCATCATTTTTCCTCCATGGCATTGAGCATGGCCCGGATATTGTCATAGATCATGGCAGGCTGGGTCTCGGAAGTTTTCAGGTCTTCCATGGTCCCCTCACCGGAGAGGACGAATACCGTATCGATACCCGCATTGACACCGCAGGCAATATCCGTATAGAGGCGATCGCCGACGAGGACGGTTTCTTCCTTGGAATAGCCGAATTTTTCCAT
Organism: Candidatus Avilachnospira sp.; assembly: GCA_045579045.1. Taxonomy (GTDB): domain Bacteria; phylum Bacillota; class Clostridia; order Oscillospirales; family Oscillospiraceae; genus Avoscillospira. The sequence goes on along the minus strand of JAZNLL010000112.1, from coordinate 34,933 downwards.
GGCGAGCAGTGCCATTTCCGGCTGAGGTTTGCCGATGAAGCGGGGCTTTCTGCCGGTAGCGGTCTCCAGCATTTTACACACGCTTCCGCAGTCGGGCACGGAGCCGTACCAGGTGGGACAGACCCAATCGGGGTTGGTTGCAATGAAAGGCACACCTCGGTTCAGCAGAATGCAGCTGTCTTCCAGTTTCTGGAAGGTCAGTTCCCGGTCAAAGCCGTGAACCAGCACTTCCACATCATCGGAGAGCTTGTCCGTCACGGCAATGCCGCTGTCGGCAAGCTGCTTCTTGAAAGTCTCAGTGCCGGAAACATAGCAAAGCTGCCCCGGATGGTTTTCCTTTAAATATATAATGGTAGCATCCACGGAGGTGAGGAAGTCCTCCTCCACGGCTTCTATGCCCAAACGAGCCATTTTTTCAATATATGCACCCACGCCACGGGAGGAATTGTTGGTCAGAAACAGATACCGACCGCCGATTTCCTTCACATGGTTCAAAAAAACAATGGTGCCGTCGAACAGCTCCTCATCCAGATAGATGGTGCCGTCCATATCCAGCAAAAACAGTCTTTTATCTTTCAAGCTCACATTCGTCAGCCTCCTTTTCCTCGTAGTATAGCAGATTTTTCCGACCTTTGCATCCTGTTTGACAGAAATCTTTCTATATTTTATAATGTATCCGAGGTGTTTTAAATGTTTTCCAAGCTGCCGGAGCTGCTGCTCCCATGGTATGAACGGAATAAGCGGGATCTGCCATGGCGGAAGGATCGGGAGCCTTACCATGTGTGGCTTTCGGAGATCATGCTCCAGCAGACCAGAGTGGAAGCCGTCAAGGGTTACTATGCACGGTTTCTGGCTAAGCTGCCAACGGTTGAGGCTTTGGCAGAGGCTGACCCGGAGGAGCTGAACAAGCTTTGGGAGGGTCTGGGCTATTACAGCCGGGTGCGGAATTTGCAGAAAGCCGCTAAGCAGATCGTGGAACTGGGCGGTTTTCCCCGGGAACACAAGGAAATTCTGAAGCTTGCAGGCATTGGCGATTATACCGCCGGTGCCATTGGCTCCATCTGTTTTGAACTGCCCACCCCGGCGGTGGACGGCAATGTACTGAGGGTCTGCAGCCGTCTGACGGCAGACTTCTCCCCCATTGACAAGTCCCAGACAAAGAAAGACCTGACCGCTGCTTTGGCAGAGGTCTATCCCAAAGGACATTGCGGCGATTTTACACAGGCACTGATGGAGTTGGGGGCCACAGTCTGTGTGCCCAACGGTGCACCGAAATGCGAACTCTGTCCCCTTGCTCACATTTGTCTGGCTCGCAGAGACGGCTTGACCGGTGAGCTGCCGGTGAAAACACCGAAAAAGCCCAGAAAGCAGGAAAATATGACTGTTTTCATTCTGGAATGTGACGGCTGCTTTGCCCTGAACAAGCGAGCCGACACAGGTCTGCTGGCAGGCTTATGGGAGTTCCCCCATGTGCCGGGGACGCTGGATGCAGAAGCCGCCTTGGCGCAGCTGAACCTTTGGGGCATCCAACCGCAGGAGCTTCTCCGTTCTTCCGACAAAATCCACATTTTTACCCACATTCAATGGAATATGCACGGGTGGTACATCCGCTGCAACAACACCAATTCCTTTGTATGGGCAAAGGAACATGAATTGGACGATGTCTATGCCCTGCCGACGGCTTTCCGGCAGTTCCGTCTAAAGGAGTGAGTTCATGGTAAAATTCGGTGTTTTCACAGACCTGCATGTGGATATCATGCACGACACCCAGGAGCGGCTGCAGGTGTTTCTCGACCATTGCCGTAGGGAAAATGTAGATTTCATCATTCATCTCGGCGACTTTTGCTATCCGGATGACCACCGAAAGGTCAACTGCATTCCCGAACATCAGCCCGTGAACATCGCCAATGCGCTGAAGGTCAAAACCTATGCGGACAAGCCCGCTATTCTAAGAATGTTCAACGATTTCGAAAAACCCTCTTATCATGTTCTGGGCAATCACGAATGCGATATGTGTTCCAAAGAAGAATTGCTTCGTTTCATTGAAGCGAAAAACGGCTCCTACTATTCCTTTGACCGGGGCGGCTTTCATTTTGTTGTATTGGATTGCAGTTTCTTTAAGGATGCGGACGGTAATTTCCATGCCTACGAAAACGGGAATTACTTCGAAGTGGGTTTCGATGAGACACTATCTCTGCCATGGCTGCCGGATGAACAGGTACAATGGCTGAAAGACGATCTGGCAAAAGCAAGCTTTCCTTCCGTTATCTTCTCCCATCAGACCTTATCCAACCTGCCCAAAGGAAGAGCGGTCAAGAACTGGGGGGTAATCCGGGAGATTCTGAAATCAGCACCGAAGGGTGTTGCGGTCTGCTTCAACGGACATCACCATGTGGATCTATGCACCAGAGAAGATGACATCTGGTTTGTGCAGCTTAACTCCATGGACTGTCTGTGGGTAGATGAGGATTTTACAACAGAAAACCGATACGGCAGAGAAATTGACGAAAAATACCCTAACATCAAATACACCCTTCCCTATCGGGATCCGGTTTATGCCATTGTTTCCATGGACGAAAAAGGCATCACCGTCAAGGGCACAAAATCCGAATTCGTTGGACCTGACGATGACGAAATCGGTCTGTATACCAAGCCCGGCAGCTGGTGGACAAAGCTCTACGGTTCGGAGTTCCGTGCCTCTGCTTCTCAGCAGGACAGATATCTGCCTTTTGATTGAGTTCCTATCTGTGCGTAAAAAAAGTGTGCATCTTGCGATGCACACTTTTTATTGTTATGGAATTATTCTTCCTCGTTCTTCTTGGCGTCCTCAATGATCTTTGCCTGGTTCATCTGAGGAACTTCCTCGTAACGGACAAAGTTCATGGAGTAGGAGCCGCGACCCTGAGTCATGGAACGCAGGTCGATGGCATAGGAGGACATTTCGCCCATGGGAACTTCGGCTTCCACAACCTGCAGACCGTCATCGGTGGGGTTCATGCCCAGCACACGACCGCGGCGCTTGTTCAGGTCAGCGATGATATCGCCCATGTTGCTGTCGGGAATGTAGACCTTCAGCTCAGCAATAGGCTCCAGCAGAGTGGGAGCTGCAGTGGGGATACCTTCCTTATAGGCAATACCGGCAGCAGTCTGGAATGCCATATCGGAGGAGTCAACGGGATGGTAGGAACCGAAGAACAGAGTGGCCTTCAGGAACACCATGGGATAACCGGCCAGGACACCCTTGCCGATGCAGTTACGCAGACCCTTTTCAACGGAGGGGATGAAGTTCTTGGGCACGCAGCCGCCGACAGTCTCATCGGCGAAGATCATATCTTCGGTCTCGGACTGGGGCTCGAAGCGGATGTGAACATCACCGAACTGGCCATGACCACCGGACTGCTTCTTATGACGGCCGTGGATCTCCACTCTCTTCTTGATGGTCTCACGGTAAGCGATCTTGGCGGGACGGAGCTCAGCTTCGACCTTGAACTTGGCAGCCAGCTTGGAGCAGATAACGCCCAGATGGATATCGCCAACACCGGAGATGACCATTTCCTTGGTCTCGGTATCGGTGCCGTAGGTGAAGGAGCAGTCTTCTTCGTTCAGCTTGGTCAAACCTGCAGCGATCTTATCTTCCTGACCCTTGACCTTGGCGTAGATGGCCATCTTGTAGCAGGGCTCATCATATTCCATACCCTTGATATTGGGAGTCTTGCCGGCCAGACCCAGAGTATCGCCGGTCTTGACAGCGTTCAGCTTGGTAGCGACACCGATATCACCGGTGGCGATCTTCGTGGTCTTGGTCTGGTTCTTGCCCTTGGCGAAGAAGATGTTGCTGAGCTTTTCAGCAGCACCGGTACGGGCATTGACAACGGACATACCTTCGGTGATCTCACCGGAGATGACCTTGAAGAAAGAGTTCTTGCCGAACTGATCGGCAGTGGTCTTGTAAACGAAAGCAACAGGGCTGCCGGCTTCGTCCAGCTTGACTTCGCCTTCTTCGGCTTCCAGAGCCATGCCTTCCAGAGGATTGGGGCAGAACTTCACGATGTATTCCATGACGCGCTTGCTGCCGTAGCCGGCGGAAGCGGAACCTGCGAACACAGGAGTGATGGAACGCTGCATCATGCCGTCCTTGACACCCTGAATCAGCTCTTCAGCGGTGAAGGGTTCTTCCATAAAGAACTTCTCCATCAGCTCTTCACTGGTCTCGGCGACCTGCTCGGACAGAGCTGCCAGATACTCTTCCAGATGGGCTTCTGCTTCGGCAGTCAGAGCCATGTCGTTGCCCTGAGTGTCTCTTGCGGTCTTGCTCAGCAGATCCACCAGACCCACGCACTTTTCGCCCTGCATGATGGGGAACTGCATGGGAACGACGGAGTTACCGAACTGGGCGCGGAGATCCTCCACTACCTTGAAGTAGTTGGCATGGTCTTCATCCATCTTGGAGATGTAGAACATGGTGGGCTTGCCGCAGTCCTTCATGGACTTCCATGCCTTTTCGGTACCGACAGCGATACCGCTCTTGGCAGTCAGAACGATGATGCCGGCATCGGCAACACGCAGAGACTGAACGATTTCGCCTGCGAAATCGAAAACGCCGGGGTTATCCAGCAGGTTAATCTTGCAGCCTTCAAATTCAACAGGGATCAGAGAGGTAGAAATAGAATTCTGCCGCTTGATCTCTTCGGGATCAAAGTCAGAGACGGTGTTGCCGTCAGCAATGGAACCCAGACGGTCGGTGCCGCCGGTCATAAACAGCATATCCTCAGCCAGCATGGTCTTGCCGTCGCCGCCATGGCCCAGCAGAGCAACGTTACGAATGTTCTTTGCAGTATAGCTCATAAAGTTAGTAACTCCTTTCTTCGGGTCTGTGCATTGCATTTTGACCCGGTCAGGCGATCCCTTTTACCGCCTAACTCTTTAGATTATAAAACAAATGCCAAACGATTGCAAATATATTCTTCCGTTTCCAGGTTTTACGGGCAATTTTTGTGTCATTTGGCAAAAATCGTACCATATTTTTATTAGCTTTTCCCAACAAGTCCTGTAATCAGCAGTCCCGGAAGGAACCAAATCAGCTGATACAGAAGCAAATTCATGGCAGAAGCGGCAGATGCCGCACCCAGATAGGTCAGCAAAAACAGCAGACCCATGCCGATCACACCGGCAAGCAGTGCCACCAGAACTGCCTTATGGACGGTTTTCCGCAGCTGCCGTCCGCCGGTGACAGCAGCGGCAAAAGCTGTGAAGCTGCCCTTGGACATCAGCGCACCCTGCTGCCCGTTTCTGCCTGCTTCGGGAGCAGACAGTCCGGCCCGCTCCGCCACCATCGGAAATTCCAGACGGTCGGCAGGCACTTTATAGCGTTTTTTCACCAGACCGGGGGTGATCATAAAATCTCTCGTTGCCAGAATGGGGGTCAATCCATTGCTGTGCAGGACCTGATGGAGACCGGACTTGGTGCCCGATGCGGGCGTATAGGTAAGGGCAAAGACACCCACCAGTTCCCGGTTGACGGAAATATAGACCGCAGACTGGACACGGGTGCCTTCCGGCACCTGCACACCCATGAGCCGCATAAAGGCCAGAGAACCGAGAAGCACCACATCGCCTCGGATCTCCGCACCCACACCGCCGCCTTCGTACTGACGGAAGGTATCCACGGAATAGCGGCGGCCGTTTTCTTCTTTCATGACCGCCTCAAACAGAGGCAAAAGGCCACTGCCTGCTGCCTGCACCACAGCGGGGGCATAGCCCACCACCTGCCGCACAGGCAGTTCGGAAAACATTTTCATGCCGTTCATGGAGATATTCCCTTCCGGGAACAGATCGTTATCTTCCATGACAATGCCGCCTTCTCCGCTGAGAACCTTGGCACCCCGCCAGCCGCAGATGGCAGCACCGGCCTTGCTGAGTCGGGAAGCCAGAATGCTGAAGGGACGGCAGCAGGCGATAAAGCCGCCCACAGGCAAAGCCGCTGTTAAAAGACCTGCCCATGCCCAGAGGAAATTGCTGCCTGCAAAAGCTGCCGAAACCGCCAGAAGGAAGGTCAGCACACCGGCAATGGGCACATAGATCCGCATGGTCTTCTGAGCCGCATCGGGGGTTTCCAGCATGGCGGTAAAATCTTCCAGAGAGCCTTCCTGCCGGAAAATACAGTCCAGATCATGCCATGCTTTTTCCTCTTTTACCGCTGCAACCGGGTTCTCCATGGAGAGAACCGTTTTCAGGGTGCGCCATTTGGCTTTCTTTTCCAGTGCCGCGGAGCGCAGGGCTACCAGCAGTGCCAGAGAAGCTGTGCCGCAGAAGGGCAAACGGCCCGCAGGAATGGCGAAAAAGGCATCCATGACGGTGATGATGACCGTCAGCACCAGCATGGTCATCAAATCAAATTTCAATTTCAGGGCAAGATACACACCCCGGACGAACACATCGGCAGACAGGACACTCTGGGTCAGCAGAAGTGCCAGCATCAAAACCGAGAAAGTACTGCTCAGGTTGGACAAATCCAGCTTTCCCAAGGGATATTGGCTCAGAATCAGCAATACCGCCTGCACAATAAAGATCATGGCACAGATCATGGAGCGCAGCCGCAAAGTGCCGCCCTTGGCATAGGCCGCACAGGCATCCTCTGCCGAGGGATAGACCACTTCCGGTTCGTTTCTGCGCTGGGCTCTGCGTTTGGCGCGAAGTGCCTTCTTCCGCTGCCGGGAAAGTCGGCGGAACCGACGCTGCTCTCTTCTTGCCGCTCTGCGTTCTTCCCGCAGCTGCGCCTTGTCCGGTTCGGGAATCTCCGGTTCCTCCGGCATCTGCACCGGTTCCAGTTTGGGAAGCTCCGGTTCCGGTTCTTCCTCCACATCTCCGATGGGGGTAAAGCGAACCGTATCACCGGAAACATCGGCTGTCGGTTTCACTTCCGGCAGAACCGTTGTCTCCTGCTGAAGGATCGTCTGCACCTGTTCCGGCTCCTGTGTCCAGCCGCCGAACTCACGCATGATGTCCTCCAGGTCGTACTGCTCCACAGGGGCTTCATTATTCAGTTGAAGTTCCAGTTCCTGTGGATCTTTTTCCATGGTTTTCTCCTAATAATCAGATTCTCTGACGCAGGGCTTCGTAAAGCAAAATAGAAGCTGCGGCGGAGGCGTTCAAGGAAGAGATCTGACCCTTCATGGGGATGCGAACCAGCACATCACAGCTCTCCTCCACCAGACGGCTCATGCCCTGACCTTCATTGCCGATGACAATGGCAGTGGCACCCTTGAAATCTGCATGGTACAGGTCAGTCTTTCCGCCGCCGGCTGCACCGTAGACCCAGATGCCTTCTTTTTTCAGATCCCGGATGGTGGCTGCCATATTGCTGACACGGGCAACGGGCATATATTCCACCGCACCGGCGGAGGTCTTGGAGACCACTGCCGTCAGGCCTACGCTTCTGCGCTTGGGGATAATAACACCGTGGGCACCGGCACACTCTGCCGTTCGCAGAATGGCACCCAGATTATGGGGGTCGGTCAGTTCGTCACACAGCACCAACAGAGGGGCTTCACCCTTTTCTGCGGCTTTTTGGAGAATTTCCTCCACGGTGACGTAATCATGAGCCGCCACCTGAGCCATAATACCCTGGTGGGCACCTGTGGGGCTCATCATATCCAGCTTGCGGCGGTCCGTCGCCACTACAACGGCACCGGCTTCCTTGGCCTGAGCCGCCAGTCTGGCAAGGGCCTTATCCGTATCGCCGGAGGCCAGAAATACCTTGTCGATGGCTCTGCCGCTTTTCAGTGCTTCGGTAACGGCATTACGGCCTTCGATCATATCCTCTGCCAGTTCCCGGCGCTCTTCACGGCGGTCACGGAAGTCCCCCTTACGGGGACGGTCATTTTTCTTTTCATTCATAGGTTGATACCAGCCTTTATGTTATAGCATATCAGAATATAGTATAACAGAATTCCCCTTTCGTTACAACCCAAATCCGCCAAAATTTCACAGTTTCTGCCTTCATTCCTATTCATAGAAATTTTACACCCATTTCCCTTGTAACAAACGGGATTCTATGGTAAAATCAGTCTCAATCTGCACAAAAAGGAGGCATATGCCTTGGAATATGATCCCAAAAAGAAAGCTCCCAACAAAAATGATCCCAAGGGAGGTTCCGATCAGCCCAAACAGCCCAAGAAGATTCTCACCCTGATCGTTGTGGCTCTGGTGTTCACCGTCATCATCAATCTGGTTCACACCGCTGTCACCAATTCTTACCTGAAAAAGATCACCTATTCCGATTTCATCGACTATCTGGCTGCCGGTCAGGTGGCAGAAGTAGAGGTCAAGGAAGACCGCTTCCTGATTCTGACGAAGGAAGAAGCCGCCAAACCCGAAAGCAAGCAGATCATCTATTACACCGGACGGATGACCGAGTATACCGACAGCGTTCTCATTGAACAGATGGAATCCATCGGCGTGGTCACAGACGGTCATATCGTAGAGGAAATGAGTCCCATTTTGTCCGTTCTGATTTCCTGGGTCATGCCTCTGCTCATGTTCTATCTGCTGTTTTCCGTCCTCACCCGTTCCATGGGCAAGCACATGGGCGGCGGTATCGGCGGCATCGGTCAGAGCAAAGCCAAGATGTATATGGAAAAGGAGACCGGCGTGACCTTTGCCGATGTGGCAGGTCAGGATGAAGCCAAGGAATCTCTGGTGGAGATCATCGATTTCCTCCATCATCCTCAGAAGTACACCGCCATCGGTGCAAAGCTGCCCAAGGGCGCGCTGCTGGTGGGTTCTCCCGGTACCGGCAAGACTCTCCTTGCCAAGGCCGTAGCCGGTGAAGCCAAAGTTCCCTTCTTCTCCATCTCCGGTTCCGATTTTGTGGAAATGTTCGTAGGTGTCGGTGCCAGCCGTGTCCGTGACCTGTTCCAGCAGGCATCCAAGGTCGCTCCTGCCATCGTGTTCATCGACGAGATCGATGCCATCGGACGGACCCGTGATTCCAAATTCGGCGGCACCGACGAACGGGAACAGACTCTCAATCAGCTGCTGGCAGAGCTGGATGGCTTTGACAGCAGCAAGGGTGTGGTCATTTTGGCCGCCACCAACCGTCCCGAGATTCTGGACAAGGCGCTGCTCCGTCCCGGTCGTTTTGACCGCCGCATCGAAGTGGACCGTCCCAACCTTCAGGGTCGTTATCAGACCCTCCGTGTTCACACCAAGAACATCAAGCTGGCAGAGGATGTGGATCTGCAGAAGATCGCCCAGGCCACTGCCGGTGCCGTAGGCGCAGACCTTGCCAATCTGGTCAATGAAGCCGCCCTGCGGGCTGTTCGTCTGGGCCGCAAGACCGTCAATCAGGAAGACCTGCTGGTCTCCTTTGAAGTGGTCATTGCCGGCACGGAGAAAAAGGGCACCGTCCTCACGGAAACAGAAAAGCGCATGGTGGCCTATCACGAAGTGGGTCATGCCCTGGTCTCTGCTCTGCAGAAACACACCATGCCTGTGACCAAGATCACCATTGTTCCCCACACCTCCGGCGCACTGGGCTACACCCTGCATATGCCCGAGGAAGAAAAGTTCCTCTCCTCCAGAGAAGAGCTCCTTACAGAACTGGAGACCCTGCTGGCAGGCCGTGCCGCCGAACAGATCGTCTTTGGCTCCATGACCACCGGTGCTGCCAATGACATTGAACGTGCCACAGAAGTGGCGCGGCGGATGATTACCCAGTACGGTATGAGCGAAAAGTTCGGTCTTATGGCACTTTCCACCGTCTCCAATCCCTATCTGGACGGCAGTACCATGATGAACTGCGCCGATGTGACTGCTGCACAGGCCGATGAAGAGATCAAGGTCCTGCTGGCAAAGTGCTATGAAAACGCCTGCCGTGTCCTCAGTGAAAACAGAGCCCTGCTGGATGAGATCGCCCTGTTCCTGCTCCAGAAGGAGACCATCACCGGCGACGAGTTCATGACCTATGTCAACGCCGACAAGAAGGCTTTGCCGGAAGCTGCCGAAGAAGCACCTTCCGATGAAGATAATACGAAAGAAAGTGAGTGATATCCATGACCGCATCATCCGGAAATTCCTTTGCTGCCCTGTGGTCTGCCATTGTGCTGATTACCCCCGCTATTTTGAAGGCAGCTCTGCTGCTGATCGTCTGCCTCATCGTCTCCCGTATTCTGCTGGCTGCCTCCGGCAAGCTGCTGAACAAGAGCAAGCTGGATAAGAGCCTCCATGCCATTATCCGCTCCACTTTGAAGGTCCTTTTGATCTTCCTGACCATCATGATCGTGGCACCTGCTCTGGGCATCGATACCGCCTCCCTGCTGGCGGTGCTGAGCATCGCCGGTGTTGCCGTCTCCCTGTCCATTCAGGGGATTCTGGGCAACTTCTTCAGCGGCGTGACACTGCTCATGTCCAAGCCCTATAAGATCGGTGATTTCGTCACCATCGGCGGTCAGACCGGCACCATTGTGGAGACCGGACTCACCCACACCAAGCTCCACACTCTGGACAACCAGGTCATTCTGGTGCCCAACAGCAGTGTCACCTCCAACACCATCGTCAATGTCTCCGCTGAGGAGAACAGACGGGTGGATTTCACCTTCACCGCTTCTGCCGACTGCGCCGAAGAGGCTGTCATCGCTGCCATCACCGAGGCAGCACAGATCGATCTGCTGATTCCCGAAGAGCCTGTATTCGTCAAGCTCAGCGGTTTCAAGGACGGAGCAGTGGAATACACCCTCCGGGTCTGGGTCAAAAACGCCGATTACTGGGATGCAAATTTTGCCATTCTGTCCCGTGTGAAGCAGGCCTATGCCGACCATGGCATCACCATGGATGTCCCCCATGTCCGCGTCCATACAAATTGATAGATTTGCAACAAAAACACGGCACAGGAAACAGTTCCTGTGCCGTATTTTTGTCGTTTTTCTCTATCCCCCTCAGGGGGATTTGGTCATTCCTCCAAATCGTTTAAAAAAACGGCGAATTCCGTTGACTTTGGGGGCATTCATTGTTAGAATAATGTACAGTCAAATAGAATGCCCGAATGCGCCTGAGCGCATCCGGTCATTTGTTGCGAGAAAAACAATTTTGAGTAGGAGGATACTACATTGAAAGATTGGGATCGCTTAATCACAATTGAAGCAATGGAAGAAGCGACTGCGAAGCTGTTGGAGACCGGCGAAAAAGTCGGTGCCGACACCTGGCAGCAGCGCGTCAAGAACCAGACCCCTCACTGCGGCTTCGGCGAAGCAGGCACCTGCTGCCGTATCTGCTCCATGGGTCCCTGCCGCATCACCCCCAAGGCACCCCGCGGCATCTGCGGCTGCGATGTTCATGGCATCGTTGCCCGTAACTATCTGCGTTTCACCGCCGGCGGCACTGCAACGCACTCTGACCACGGCCGTGAGATCATGCACACCCTCCACGAGACCCGTGAGGGCGGCAACTACACTGTCAAGGATCCCGAAAAGCTGATCCGTATCGCTAAAGAGTGGGGCGTGGAGACCGAAGGTAAGGACATCTACGCACTGGCTCACGAAATGGCTGAGATCGGTCTGATGGAATACGGCAAGCCCTTCGGCTACCAGAAGTTCGTCGACCGTGTACATCCCCACACCAAGGAGCTGTGGGACAACGCTGAGATCACTCCCCGTGCCATCGACCGTGAAGTGGTCCAGTCCCTGCACATGACCCATATGGGCTGCTCTTCCGAACCCGAGGCACTGATCCGTCAGTCCCTGCGTTCCGGTCTGGCAGACGGCTGGGGCGGCTCCATGATGGGCACCGAGTTCTCCGATGTTATGTTCGGCACTCCCAAGGTCATGGACACCGAGGCCAACCTGGGTGTTATGGACAAGGATCAGGTCAATATCATCGTCCACGGCCACGATCCCTCCCTGTCTGAGATGATCGTCCACTATGCCAACGATCCCGAGATGATCGCTCTGGCAAAGTCCGTCGGCGCCAAGGGCATCAACATCGCCGGTGTCTGCTGCACCGCCAACGAAGTTGCCATGCGTCACGGCATCCCCATGGCAGGTAACTTCCTGTCCCAGGAAAATGTGGTTCTGACCGGTGCCTGTGAAGCCATCGTCGTCGATGTGCAGTGCATCTTCCCAGCACTGGGCCCCCTGTCCAAGTGCTTCCACACCAAGTTTGTCACCACCTCTCCCATCGCCCAGATCCCCGATGCAGAGTTCATCCGCTTCAGCCCCGAGACCGCCGGTGAAAGCGCCAAGGCAATCGTCAAGATGGCTGTTGAGAACTTTGTCAACCGTAAGACCGATCTGGTCCATATTCCCGATCTGAAGACCAAGGCCCGTGTCGGCTACTCTGTGGAAACCATCAAGAAGACCCTCGATGTGGTCTGCAACTCCCATGTGGATGAGATGGGCACTCTGAAGCCTCTGGCCGATGTCGTCAAGGCCGGTGTCCTCCGTGGTGCCGTTGCCATGGTCGGCTGCAACAACCCCAAGGTCCGCCCCGACTACGGTCACATCGAAATGATGAAGACCCTGCTGAAGAACGATATCATCCTGGTGGTCACCGGCTGCTCCGCTCAGGCTGCTGCCAAGGCCGGCCTGATGGATCCCGAAGCCAAGGAATACTGCGGCGAAGGTCTGAAGCGCGTCTGCGAACTGGTTGGTATTCCTCCCGTTCTGCACATGGGCTCCTGCGTGGATATCTCCCGTATGATGATCCTGGTCTCCGATCTGGCTAAGGATTGGGGCTGCAACATTTCCGAGCTGCCTGCCGTCGGCTGCGCTCCCGAATGGATGTCCGAAAAGGCCGTCTCCATCGGTAACTATGTCGTCGCCACCGGCATCGACACCTTCCTGGGCGTCGATCCCTACTCCAAGGGCTCCACGGAAGTCACCCGCCTGCTCCAGGGCGAGGACGGCATCAAGACCTGGGTCGAAGCCAACTTCACTGTCGAGACCGACATGGAAAAGCTGTGCCAGAAGATGATGGACGCCATCGAAGCAAAGCGCGCCCATCTGGGTATCTGATAACATTTCATATCCGAGGTCCTAACTCATGAAAATAGCAGTCACCGGTAAGGGCGGTGTGGGCAAGACCACATTGTCCTCCACCCTGGCAAGGCTCTACGCCGATGAAGGCCGCACTGTGCTGGCCGCCGATGTAGATCCCGACGCAAATTTGGGCCTGGCTCTGGGTCTGACGGAAGACGAAGTCAACGACATCGTCCCCGTGGCCAAAATGAAGGAGCTTGCCAAAGAGCGTACCGCCGCCAATGCCAGCAACACTTTTTATAAGCTCAATCCTCAGGTCTCCGACCTGCCGGACAAGCTGTCCAAGGACATCAACGGCGTCAAGCTGTTGGTCATGGGCACCATCGATACCGGCGGCACCGGATGTGTATGTCCCGAGCATGTGATGCTCAAGGCCATCCTCTCCAGTCTGGTGTTCCGCAAGGATGATGTGGTCATCATGGACATGGAAGCCGGTCTGGAACACCTTGGCAGAGGCACTGCCAGCATGGTGGATCAGTTCATCGTGGTCATCGAGCCCGGTGCCAGATCCATCCAGACCTATGAGCGCATCAAGCAGCTGGCAAAGGATATCGGCGTTCACAAAGTCAAGGTGGTCGCCAACAAGGTTCGGGATGACTCCGACCGGGAATTTATCCGCAGTCGCATCCCTGCCGAAGATCTGCTGGGCTTCATGAGCTACAACGCCGATGTGATCGACGCTGACCGCAAGGGCCTCTCTCCATACGATTGCAGCCAGCAGGCCGTGGACGAGATCCGGGCCATCAAGGCTGTTATCGATGCACAAGAATAATAATGTTTCGAAAGGAATGAATAGAATGGCTAGACCCTTATTTGATCGTGTATTCGCCGGCTCCGACGAAATGTTCGCCAAGGCCGAAGCCGATGTCAACCAGCTGGTAGCTGAACTGGGTGCCGACGCACCCATGACCATGCCCAACACTGCTTATTTCCTGGCCTGTATCTATGCTTATATCGGCAAGAAGGTCACCACCGTCGGTCAGCTGCAGGAAGCTCTGGCTGATGTGAAGGCCATGATGCTCCGTGAGCCCAAGACCAACTCCATCTTCCAGTCCGGTGTCGGCACTGCCATCGCCGCTGAAATGATCGAGGCTTGCAAGTATGCCCGCAACCCCGCTCCCTACGGCGAGGCCGGTGCTGCTGACCGCAAGTACTGGGGTCACTTCACCGATGCTGAAGTCCGTGAACTGGGTGTTCCCCTGGTTACCGGCGATATCCCCGGTTTCGTCGTCATCATCGGGCCCGCTCCCTCCACCGAGGAAGCCGCTGCTCTCATCAAGGGCTATCAGTCCCGTGGTATCTTCGTATTCCTCATCGGTGGTATCATCGATCAGGCTTACGAAGCCGGTATCAGCATGAGCTTCGGCGTCCGTGTGGTTCCCGTCGGTCAGGACATCTGGTCCGTCGGCCATGTCATCTCCCTGGTCGTCCGTGCCGCTATGATCTTCGGCAACATCCAGCCCGGTGACTGCGACGGTTTCCACCGTTACACCTTCGACCGCATCAATGCGTTTGTCAACGCCTTCGCTCCCGTCAACGATATCACCGTTGCCTGCGGCGCCGGCGCCATCAAGCTGGGCTTCCCCGTTATCACCAACGATCACGAGGATATGTGGGCTGTTCCCAAGTCCCTGATCATCTACGATAACTACAACGACTGGATCGAGACTTCTCTGGAAGCCCGTGGCATCAAGCTGAAGATCACCAACATCGAGATCCCCGTTGCTTACTCCTCCGCCTTCGAAGGCGAAGTCATCCGTAAGGCTGACATGCAGGTTGACATCTACGGTGCTAAGGTGGACTGCTTCGAGCTGGTCCAGACCAAGGATGCCGGCGATGTGGAAGACCACAAGATCGTCGTGGAAGGCCCCGAGCTGGACGAAGTCGAGTGCGGTTCCATGGTCTCCCTGTCCTACACCATCGAGGTCGCCGGCAAGGCTATGCAGCCCGACTTCGAGCCCGTTATGGAACGTAAGATCCATGCATTCCTCAACTGCGTGGAAGGCGTGATGCACACCGGTCAGCGTGACATGATCCGCATCCGTGTGTCCAAGGCTGCTTTCGATGCAGGCTTCCGCTTCAAGCACATCGGCGAAGTCCTGTACGCCAAGATCAAGTCCGAATTTGAAGCCGTTGTTGACAAGTGCCAAGTCAAGATCGTTGTGGGTGAAGACAAGAACAATGAGCTGCGCAAGGCTGCCAACAAGGTCTTTGATACCCGTGACGAGCGTCTGAAGACCATGACCGACGAGTCCGTCGATGTCTTCTATTCCTGCATCATGTGCCAGGCCTTCTCCCCCAGCCATGTCTGTATCGTCACTCCCGAGCGTCTGGGTCTGTGCGGTGCCGTTTCCTGGCTGGACGCCAAGGCTACCAACGAGCTGGATCCCCAGGGTCCCTGCCAGGTGGTCACCAAGGAACGCTGCGTGGACGAGCATGTGGGCCGTTACGAGGATATCGACGAAGCCATCTGCGAGTACTCCCACGGTGCTCTGGAGCATGTTACCCTGTACTCCCTGTTCCAGGATCCCATGACCTCCTGCGGCTGCTTCGAATGTATCTGCGGCGTGGAGCCCTGCTCCATGGGTGTTGTCATCACCTGCCGTGAATTCGCAGGCATGACGCCTCTGGGCATGACCTTCTCCGAAATGGCTTCCATGACCGGCGGCGGCGTGCAGACTCCCGGCTTCATGGGTCACGGCAAGCACTTCATCGCTTCCAAGAAGTTCCTGAAGGCCGAAGGCGGTCTGGCCCGTCTGGTCTGGCTGCCCAGCGAGCTGAAGGAGCAGGTGAAGGACAAGGTCAATGAGACCGCTATGGAACTCTATGGCATTGAGAACTTCTGTGATATGATCGCTGACGAGACCAACTGCGGCAGCGGCGATCCCGAAGAACTGCTCACCTTCCTGTCCGAGGTCGGTCACCCCGTCCTGGGTCTGGAACCCTTCGATATGTAAGAATAACAAAAACCCCGATGCCAAGGCATCGGGGTTTTCTTACATTATAATATTAGCAGTCAGTCTGCATATTGGATAAAGCAAAATCTATGCACTGATTGATCAATTCATTTCTGGATATGCCAATTTCTTGCGCTTTTTTATCCAGTTCAGCCAGCTTATCCACAGCAATCCGCATGGAAATCACTTCTTTTTCATTCTTCTTTGGTTCAAATTTCTCCATGGAATCCATCACCTCATCGATATTGTATTGCATTTTAAATTTATTTGATATATTCTATTATCGATATCTAATATCGAATACAAGGAGATGAAACCATGGAGCAACTTCCCCCCTACTATACGCATCTTTTCAACGCTGTTACTGACGCACTATCTGCAATGGAACAGCAAAACTACGGAAAAGCAAAAGAGCTTTTGATTGAAGCACAGCAAACCGCAGAAGAACTTTGGCTTGAATTTACAGATGACCAATAGTATTACGGATTGCCACGCACCTTTGGTGCTCGCAATGACACTTTATATGATAGTCATTGCGAGGCGGCTTTGCCGCCGTGGCAATCCGTTATTTTTATTTTGCATTCTGCATTTTGCATTTTTAATCCATGATCTTCACATTGGCTGTGATCTCGCTGAGGGCTTCGGCCGCTTCCATGGAGTAATCCTCCCGGTGGCTCAAGTCACCCAACGTCACCATACCAACCAACCGTCTGCCTTCCACTACAGGCAGGCGGCGTACCTGTTCTTTTGCCATGCGGTCTGCCGCCTGCGTTAGACTGGTCGTCGGCTGTACAGTGGAGACCCGGTCGGTCATGATCCGACTGACCGTGGTCTCTGCTGCCGATCGCTCCAGAGCCATACAGCGCACCACCATATCCCGATCAGTGACAATGCCGCAAAGACTGCCGTCTCTGGCCCGCACGGGCAGAGCACCGATATTATGCCGCGCCATCAATCTGGCTGCCACCGCCACACTTTCTTCCGGAGATACGCTGATCACATGAGAATTCATACACTCCCGTACTTTCATATCATCATCCTTTCCTGTTTTTCCATAGTTTTCCCGAAAAGGTACAGCTTCAAACATTTTTCGTATGAGTGCTCGAAAAAGAGACGATACTGTAAATACAATTGGAAAAATATATGAAAATTTTCTGTGTTTTTTTCAAAAATATTGCAAAAAACCTATTGTCTTTGTCAGAATAAAGGTATATAATGGCTGAGTTACGATTAAAATTGGCAATTTATCGGTTTTTATTGTCTTGGAATGAGGATGTTATCATGGCAACTGCAAAAAACGCAACCCCCGCAGAAGATCTCAAGACCCCTGTTGCTGCCCTTATCGCGAAGGCACGGAAGGACGGTTCCATTCAGGCCAGCGAGCTGAACGCAGAACTGGAAAAGCTGGATCTGTCTGTGGAGCAGATCGAGCACATTTATGACACTTTTGAAGCCATGGGTATCCAGATTGTCGGTTCCGAACTGGAATTGGATATGGACATGGAACTGGATGGCGCTTTGGATATGGATGTAGATGTTGATCTGCACCTGTCCGATGATGAAGAAGAATCTCTGGTTGATCCTGTGGAGCTGGCTGCCGAATACAATCTGGATGATCCTGTCCGTATGTATCTGAAGGAAATCGGTCAGGTCAAGCTGCTGTCTGCCGAAGAGGAAATCGAACTGGCACAGAAGGTGGCAGAAGGCGACAAGGCTGCCAAGGACAAACTCACCGAGGCCAACCTCCGTCTGGTTGTCTCCATCGCCAAGAAGTACTCCGGCCGCGGTCTGCACATCCTGGATCTGATTCAGGAAGGCAACACCGGTCTGATTCGTGCTGTGGACAAGTTCGACTATACAAAGGGAAACAAGTTCTCTACATATGCAACCTGGTGGATCCGTCAGGCCATCACCCGCGCCATCGCTGACCAGGCCAGAACCATTCGTGTTCCTGTGCATATGGTGGAAGTCATCAACAAGGCTACCCGCTGCAACCGCAAGCTGGTGCAGGAGCTGGGCCGTGAGCCTACTCTGGAAGAAATTGCAGAGGAACTGAACCTGCCCATCGAAAAGATCATCGAGGCCAATCGCACCGCTGCCGATACCCTTTCTCTGGACACTCCCGTGGGCGACGAGGAAGATACCACCATTGGCTCCTTCGTGGAAGACGACAACACCCTCGGCCCTGCCGATGCCACTTCCAACACCCTGCTGGCAGAAGCCCTCAGCGAAATTCTGGGCACCCTCACCGAGCGCGAGGCCGATGTGCTGCGTATGCGCTTCGGTATGTATGATGGCCGCACCCACACCCTGGAAGAAGTGGGTCAGATCTTCGGTGTCACCCGTGAACGAATCCGTCAGATCGAGAACAAGGCCATCCGCAAGCTGCGCCATCCCTCCAGAGCCAAGAAGATCAAGGATTTCTACTGCTAAACATTGCATGGGACGATCTGATGACCGTCTCATGTTTTTTTATTGAAAAAAAGCCGAAAATCCTGTATGATACAGATACGAAACCATTAAAGGAGAACCGCCCATGCGTGGAGATAAGTCCTTTGTGACGGAAGTCCGAAAGAAAGTATTTACGGAAGTGGCAAAGCTGGCCTATGAGGGCGGCGACTACTCCCGAATTGAAGAAATTCCCTATAAGATCGTCCCCGGCGAAATGGCTTCCCATCGGGAGAGCATTTTTCTGGAAAGAGCCATTGCAGGTGAACGGCTGCGGCTGGCCATGGGTCTGCCCCTGCGTCCTGTCTATGAGCACAAGCCCCTCTCCGACGGTGTCAACGAAAGTGCCATCGCTGAGAAATACTACGATCCGCCCCTCATCAATATCATCAACTACGCCTGCAACGCCTGCCCCTCCAAGCAGGTGCGGGTGACAGAGCTGTGTCAGGGCTGCCTGAGCCGCAGCTGCAAGCACGGCTGCCCCAAGGATGCCATCAGCTTCGTCCACGGACAGTCGGTCATCGATCAGGACAAGTGCATCCGATGCGGCAAGTGCGTAGACGCCTGCCCTTACCATGCCATCGTCAAAATCGAGCGTCCCTGTGCCGCCGCCTGCGGCATGGATGCCATTGGCTCCGACGAACACGGCAGAGCCAAAATCGACTATGACCGCTGTGTTTCCTGCGGTCAGTGTCTGGTCAACTGCCCCTTCGGTGCCATTGTGGACAAGGGTCAGATCTTCCAGCTGATCCATGCCATGAAAAAAGGCTACAAGGTCTATGCCATCGTTGCTCCTGCCTTTGTGGGTCAGTTCGGTGACTATCTGACCCCGGAAAAGCTCACTGCCGCCATGAAGATTCTCGGCTTTGAAGGTGTGGTGGAAGTGGCTGTAGGCGCTGACCTTTGCACCTTGGATGAAGCCAAGGAATATCTGGAGCGAATCCCCGGTAAGGATACCTACATGGGCACTTCCTGCTGCCCGGCATGGATTTCCATGGTCGATATCCTGTTCCCCGATCAGATGGATCACATCTCCATGACCCTGACCCCCATGGTGCTGACCGCCCGCATGGTCAAAAAGGAACATCCCGATGCCAAGGTCTGCTTTGTCGGTCCCTGTGCCGCAAAGAAACTGGAGGCCAGCCGTCCGCACATCCGCAGCGATGTGGACTTCGTGCTGACCTTTGAGGAGCTGCAGGGCATGTTTGAAGCCAAGGAAGTCTGGTATTCCGATGTGGAAGGCAACGATCCTCTGGACAAGGCCTCTGCTGACGGACGCGGTTTTGCTGTCAGCGGCGGTGTGGCTGCTGCGGTGAAAAATGCAGTCAAGGAAATCGCCCCCGATGTGGAAATGAAGATCATGGGCGCAGAAGGTCTGCGGGAATGCCGTAAGATGATGACCCTTGCCAAAGCCGGCAAGCTCAACGGCTGTCTGCTGGAAGGCATGGCCTGTCCCGGCGGCTGTGTCGCCGGTGCCGGTACCATCCGCCCCATCAAAAAGGCCGCATCTCTGGTGGAGCAATACAAAAAGGAAGCCCCCCTCTCCAGCCCTTCCCAGTCCCCCTTCGCGGATATGATCGATATGCTGGATTAACAAAAAGCAAACCCGATTGGGTTGGCTTTTTGTTGTGCGAAAAGTAATAGTTGTTCCTTTCATTTCTTTACTTTCCTTTTGGAGAGAGGCATAGTATAATGGAAATCATCAAAAGAGGTTTGATGCGATATGAACGAAAAGTTATACAATCTGCCCGTACAGGACAGAGCCTATCTGGAAAATAAATATCATCGCACCGATGAGCCTTTTGACAGTTTTAACCGTATGGCCTACCACGGCTATGAATATGACCCGGCTGCAGGCATGACTGATGAGGAGATTCATGCCGGTCTGGCTGCGCTGGTCAAAAATTTGGAGGGACAGTCCCACTCCGTCATCAAGGCAACGGCTGTGGCCTATGTACTGGAGCACACCCGCATTGATGTAAACGAGCATGACTATTTCCCCGGCTTATATTCCTGGGGTCGTCTCATTGACAAGCATACGGTCAACGACTGGCACGGCGAGGCCATCGACAAGGCTGCCGCGGAACTGAACAGCCGTCTTTTATTTGACCTGCCGGATTCCGGTGCCGCCTCTTACTCGCTGGATTTTGACCACACAGTGCCGGATTACGATTCCATGATGGAGCTTGGTTTTGCCGGGATTCTGAAGCGGGCGGAGGATACCTTTGCTGCTTTAGAAAACCCGACCCATGCCCAAAAAGACTTTTTTGCTGCTGTGCAAATCGAATATACAGCCATTCTTCGGTTCGTGGAACGGCTGTATCAATACGCTTTGACCAAAGATTTCTCCAAAAGAGATACCGTCGCAGCCGGTTTGAAGCAGCTTTCCGTCGGTGCGCCCCGGAACACCTATGAAGCGCTGCTGATGATGTATCTCTACTTCATGATCAGCGAGAGTGTGGAGCATTATCAAGTGCGCTCTCTGGGCTACGGTCTGGACGGCACGCTCTGGTCTTTCTACCAGAAAGATTTGGAAAACGGCATTTCCAAAGTGGAAATCTCCACTTATATCGCCTATTTTCTCATGCAATTTTCCGCCATGGGCAACTATTGGGGACAGCCCATGTATTTGGGCGGTAAGGGAAAAATCAATGAACTGACCTATCTCATTCTGGACATTTATGACAGCTTGGGCATCTATAATCCCAAAATTCAGTTGAAGGTCAATCCCAACAGCCCCAAAGATTATGTCTGTAAGGCTCTGGACATGGTTCGTCACGGTGCCGGCAACATGGTCTTCTGCAACGAAGATACTATCACCAAAGCCCTTATGCGGCAGGGGGCCACCTACGAACAGGCAACAGATTCCGTCATCAAAGGCTGCTATGAATACACCACCAAGGCTGACACTATCTGCATTTCCTTCAGCACCTTCAATGTTCTGAAGGCGGTGGCACTGGTATTCACAGGCGGCATCGACAAACGTTCCGGCAAACGGGTCAGCACCGACACCGGTGATGTGACGGCATTCGTCTCCTTCGAAGAATTCTATGCCGCTTTCCGCAAACAATTGGAGTCCATTGTGGGCACCATGACCACCTGCTTGGGTGCGCTGGAGAAGCAGATTGGCGACATCAATCCGCCCATTCTCTACTCCGCCACCATCCCCTCCTGTGTGAAAGCTATGACCCATGCCGCCGCAGGCGGCTGCAAGACCGTTTCCAGTATGTGGCTCAACGGATTGGGCAGCGCGGTAGATGCGCTTATGACGGTCTATGAACTGGTATTTGAAACCAAGACCACCACATTGGCGGAGCTGAAAACCGCTTTGGACAGCAACTGGGAAGGCTATGAAGTTCTGCGGCTGAAAGCGCTGAACTGCAGGCACAAATACGGCAACGGCGATCCCATGGCAGACCACTATGCCAATGCCATCCATCAGCATTTTTCCGCCCAGTTTTCCGGGCTGAAAAACGTGTTGGGCGGCAACTATGAATATGAGATCCACTCCGCCAGAGCCTTCATCACCCAAGGTGCTTTCACAGAGGCTACTGCCGATGGCAGAAAAAATTGGGAAGAAACTTCCAAAAACGCATCTCCCGTCCAGGGTATGGACAAAAAGGGCATCACCGCCCTCATTCGCTCCGCCACCGTTATGGATCTTTCTCTGGCTGACTCCGGCGCCTGCCTCGATGCCATGCTCCACCCCTCTGCCGTGCAGGGCGAGGACGGTTTGGAGGCCTTTTACGGGGTGTTGATGGCCTATCTGAAGCAGGGCGGCGCTTCCATCCATTTCAATATTTTCAGCGAAGAAATGCTGCTGGATGCCCAGAAGCATCCGGAAAAATACAAAAATCTGCAGGTTCGTGTCTGCGGCTGGAATGTTCTTTGGAACAACATGCCAAAATCTGAACAGGATGCCTATATTCAAAGAGCAAGGAACATACAAAAATGAAACTGAAAAACAGCTACCATCCCTATGCCTTGGTGACCATTTTATTTTGGTCCGTATCCTATGTGCTGACCACACTGACACTGGCCCATTTTTCGCCCTTTTCTCTGGGCTTTCTCCGATATCTGTTTGCTTCTGTCGCATTGGTCGCTGCAGCAATCATTCTGAAAATCAAAGTACCGCAGAAACAGGACCTTTTATGGTTTGCCGCTTCCGGTGCTGTGGGATTCTTTCTCTATATGATCGCCTTTAATCAGGGACAGGGTGCCACCACACCTGCCACGGCCAGCGTGGTCATGGCTACCGGTCCTGTTGTGACTGCCCTGCTGGCCCGGTTTGTGTATCGGGAGCGACTGAAAGCCTTCCAGTGGGTCTCCATTGTCGTAGAGTTTATCGGCGTTGCTGTTCTGACTTTGATGAACGGTGCCTTTACCGTCAATCCCGGTCTACTCTGGCTCTTTGGGGCCGTGCTGGCCATCAGTTCCTACAACCTGCTCCAGCGGAAACTGACAAAAAATTACTCAGCTCTGCAGGTCACCACTTACAGCATCTTCTTCGGCACAGTCATGCTGGCAATTTTTGCCCCCAAGGCCATTCCGGAAGCAACCAGCGCTCCTGCCATCCAATTCGTCTATCTGGCTCTTCTTGGTGTTGGCTGCAGCGCTATCGCCTATGTGGCATGGGCCAAAGCCTTTTCCGTGGCGGAAAAGACCTCTCAGGTCAGCAATTATATGTTCCTGACACCGTTTCTCGCCACATTGTGGGATTTCAAAATTCCGGATCAGCCCACCCTCATCGGCGGCAGCATCATCCTGTTTGGTGTACTGATTTTCAACTTCGGCGGACAATTTTTCCATAAAAAATGACGGGTTTTAAAACCCGTCATTTTTTATTCTTCTGCAGTATCCAAATCAGCGAAGGACTCGGCCTCTTCTTCCGTGTAGGCTACGATTTCATCCGCTTCCGTCTCGTCGTCCGTGTCTACTTCCAGCGTGGCGGTTGCTTTGCAGCAAGGGAACTTTTCCAGAATTTTATCCCAGAACACGATGACCAGAACTACTGCGCTGACAACAGCCGCAACGACACCGATGAAAACGGCCAGCTTTGTGCGTTTATTCATAAGGGATCCCTCCGTTTCGTCTACTATTATCCTATCCCAAAAGAGCGGAAATGACAAGAGAAATTAAAAATATTTTTTACAGGTATCCGTAAAGACCGCGGACAGACACCTCGCCGCTGTCCACCCGCTCCCGACTGCCATCGGCAAGGCGGATCATCAGCGCGCCCGTATCATCCATATTTTCGGCAAAGCCCTGACGGACTTCCTCGCCACGAATGATCTGCACTTCTTTTCCGAGGGTGATGCAGTTTTGCCGATAGGCCTCCATCCACCCTTGGGGTGCAAGCAAATGGTCAAAAGCATTCTGAACCTGCCGGAGCAATGCGTTTATCACCGTTTCCCGATCGATTTCTTTTCCCAGTTCCATGGACAGGGATGTGGCGATTTCCTGCAATTCCAAGGGGAAATCCTCTGTTTTCTGATTGCAGTTGATACCCACACCGACAACAACAAAGTCGGTTTTTGTGCCATTCAAGCCCATTTCCGTCAGAATTCCGCAGAGTTTTCTGCCGTTTATGACCAGATCGTTGACCCATTTGATTTGGGCTGAAAGACCGATGGTTTCCAGAACTGCCCGCCTTGCGGCTTCTGCCATCATGAGGGTCAAATGGAGCAGTTGGGACGGCTCTGCCTCGGGACGCAAAATCACAGAGCAGTAGATTCCCAGTCCCTTGGGAGAGGAAAAGTGCCGACCCATACGGCCTCTGCCGCCTGTCTGATGATCGGCAAGGATGACAGTACCGTGGGGCGCACCCTGCTTTGCCAGTTCTTTGGCATAGGTGTTGGTGGAATCCACTGTTTCCAATCGAATGATGTCCATTTCTCCCCTCCTTGCTTTTTTTCTGTGAAAATGATAGTATGTCTTCGTTGGAGGTGCTCCATGCGAAAGACCACTGCTATGATTTTATCTGCCCTCATGGCGGCTTTGACCGCTGTAGGTGCGTTGATCCGCATCCCCATGCCCGTTTCCTCTTTTACCCTGCAGGTGTTTTTTACCGCCGTAGCCGGGTGTCTGTTGGGCAGCCGTTGGGGTGCTGTTTCTCAAATCCTCTATGTGCTTTTGGGCATTCTGGGTCTGCCTGTTTTTACGGCAGGCAGCGGTCCCGGTGCCTTCTTCCATCCCACCGGCGGTTTCCTTTTGGGCATGATCGCCATGGCATGGGTGATTGGAGCAATCACAGAACGGAAGGGCTGCCGTTTCAAAACAGCACTTCTTGCCTGCCTTGCTGGGCTTGGTGCTCTCTATGCCATCGGACTGCCGTGGCTGCACATTGTCATGAACCTTTACGGCGATTGGTCTGTTTCTCAGACCGTGATTGGCGGTATGCTGGTGTTTCTGCCTGCCGATCTTCTGAAATCGGTTCTGGCGGCAGCGTTCTGCACCCGTCTTGCTCCCTATATTGTATCGGTGAAAAAGCCGCCTGTCAACCAAACAGAGGAAGGTTGATGTATGCCCTTTTTTGTGGTATAATGGCAAAAAGAACTGACTGTTTTCGGAGGAATACCATGCAGAAGTATTATCATTATTTCCCCCTCAGCGACAGCGTCCATGCAGGTGATGTGGCCAGCCTCATCATCTCCATTGTCATTTATGTGGTGGCCTGCGCCGTTCTGGGTGTTTTGCAGGCGGTCTTTGGCTGGATCCCTCTGGTGGGCTTTCTGCTGAAGCTGGTCTTTTCCCTGCTGGGATTATACTGCTGCGCCGGTATCGTCCTTTCCGTTCTCAAATTCTTCCAGCACTAAGGAGTTTATATGGTACATTCCCACGATCACGATCATCCCCACACCCACAGCCATCCCCATGTCCATGAAAATTCCAAAGCCGTTGTCAATCGCCTGTCCCGGCTCATCGGTCATCTGGAATGTGTGAAGAAAATGGTGGAGGACGGCAGAGATTGCAGTGAGGTGCTGGTGCAGCTGGCAGCCGTCAAGTCTGCCATCAACAATGTCAGCAAGGTCATTCTGCAGGATCATATTCGCCACTGCATCGTCGATGCCGTGGAGGATAACGACCAGCAGGCACTGGACGACCTGTGCTCCGCCATTGATAAGTTTATGAAGTAAAAAAGTCACCCAAATGGGTGACTTTTTTATTATGCTTCCACAACCTCGCAGCCGCATTTATTACAGAAGCGACCACCCGGCATCAATTCTTTTCCACACTTCCTGCAATAGCGGATGTGATCATGGGTTGCGATATAATTCAGCTCGCCTTCCTTTTTCACCCGCTTTTCCTCTTGAGATTCGCTCCAGAATTTGCTGATAGTTCTTGCTAACCACAGGGTCCCACCGAAGAGCAGGAAAGTGGGAATACCGCCCAAAATAATTCCACTCATTTGTAAGGCAGTGGTAACAACTGCATAAATCGCAATACAAACAAACCAGATCAAAAATTTCATAAGCCTTTGCCCTTCTTTCGGATTTTCGTACCGCAGTATTGGCAGAAGAGGCTGTCATCCGGAAGCCTGTGTCCGCACGCTTGGCAAACACCCACTATCCTCCGGTCAACCTTTTCTTGTCTTTGCTTATTTCGATTCTCTGCAATGATACCAATCACAAGAACCACGATGCCTGCCACAGCCAAAATCGCAAGTGCCACAACGATCATAGCATAAGACCCTTTGTCGGTCTCAGCTTCCGACTTTTCTTCCTTCTCCGGCACTGCTTCTGCCTTGTTCGGGTATTTTACACTGCCCAGCAGCTTTTCAAAGTCAGCATATGCTGCATCGGACTCTGTACCAACAAACTCAAATTCATACATCCAGCCATTGTCAAAACGAACCAACTGGATAACCGGAGCCGTTTCAGCATCGGTCACAACCTTGAAATACTCCGCTCCATTGTATGTGACTTCAGATACTTCGTCTCTTGTCAGATCATACATTTCTGCAATATCTCTGTAAGTCACATCAGAGTTATTGATTACGGAACGGGGATTCTCCTCTTTTTCTTCATCGGTCTGCTGTTCCCAGAGATCGGAACTCCAGTAAGTGATACAATTCTCCGAATAGTCTTCCGAGTAAAACTCCGAACCGGATGCATTTTCTGTGTCAATAGGCTGTCCTTTTTCCCAGTTCCCGGGAACGGTGAAAGAAACATCTGCTTCATGGTCAACATAGAGGAATAATGTCGCCTTCTTTTGGGGGTTTGTTTTTGCGTCTAATTTGACACTTTTGATCAGATTCCGCAGGGAGTTTTGCTGTTCTTCCGTGATCGCGCCTGCATAAGACCGAAAACTAATATCGATCGTCTTTGTGCCATATCCGGTGCTATACTGTATCACATATGAGTCACTTTCCGGACTGTAGAATTCTATAACCAGAAACTTTGTTCCCGCAGGAGAATACTCACCGCAGTAATATACGGTATATCCCTCTTCCGTCAACAGCTCAGCCAGCATATTAGCCAAGTCAATCATCTCGCTCTCGCTGAGATTATTAAAGCTCGCATCCTCCATCTCCGTTACAGTTACATCGATCACTTGATTCAAATCGCCGGTGATCGCATAAAAATAGTTCGAATCTGCCTCCATTGCAGCTAACAGCTCCGTTTTGGATGTACCAAAGACCTTCCACGCCGAATCCGTCTCCGGCAAATCTCTTGTCAACACGGTATAGCCAGAGGGGATGGTCAATTCCATATCTAATTCTGAAATATAATATGTATTCTCTTCCGCAACAGCAACCGTCAGCAGCAGAACAGACAACACTGCCACTATCAAAATACGAAACAGCAGTTTTTTCATGGGCGATCCCTCCTTCTTCTGTTTTTTATTATACAGCAGTTGGATATAAATGGAAAGTCCGGGATTTTCCAATCCCGGACTTTTTCAGTTTCAATCAAGCCAGTTTCTGTTCCAGAGCGGCCAGTTTCAGGCAGGTGCAGAACACATCCATGGCGGCTTCCAGTTCTGCCACGGGAGGCAGGCTGGGAGCGATGCGGATGTTGCTGTCCTGGGGGTCCTTGCCGTAGGGGAAGGTGGCACCGGCGCCGGTCATGACCACGCCTGCCTCCTTGCACAGAGCCAGGGTACGCTTGGCAAGACCGGGAGCGGTGTTGACGGAGACAAAGTAGCCGCCCTTGGGCTTCTGCCAGGAGGCGATCTCCAGAGGCTCGATCTCAGTCTCCAGCCACTTCAGCACGCACAGGAACTTGGGACGCAAAATCTCTGCATGCTTCTTCATCAGAGCCAGAGTGTTTTCCTTGTTCTTCAGGTACTTCACATGGCGAAGCATATTGACCTTGTCATAGGAGATGGTCTGGATGGTCAGCAGGCTTTCCATGTACTTCTGGTTCTCCACGGAGGCAGCCATGACAGACACGCCGTCGCCGGGGAGGGTGACCTTGGAGGTGGAGGCGAACTCGAAGACCATATCGGGGTTGCCGGCTTCACGGCAGAGAGTCAGAATATCCCGGAAGGGCAGGAAGTCTCCGTCAAACTCATGGATGCAGTAGGCATTATCCCACATGACGGTGAAGTCGGGAGCGGCAGGCTTCAGATTGGCGATACGGTCAATGGTCTCATCGGAATAGATGATACCATCGGGGTTGGAGTACTTGGGCACGCACCACATACCCTTGACGGCAGGGTCCTTCACCAGATCCTCCACCATGTCCATATCGGGGCCGGTGGCGGTCATGGGGATGTTGATCATCTCAAAGCCGAAGGATTCGGTGATCTTGAAGTGGCGATCATAGCCGGGGCAGGGGCAGAGGAACTTGATTGTCTCTTCCTTGCACCAGGGACGCTCAGAGTGGAGCAGGCCATGGGTGTAAGCCTTGGAAATGGTATCGTACATGAGGGTCAGGCTGGCATTGCCGCCGATGAAGCACTCTTCCGGCTTGCAGCCCAGAATATCGGCAAACAGCACCTTGGCGGCAGGGATGCCGGTCAGTTCGCCGTAGTTGCGGACATCGATTCCATCGGACATGCAGTCCTCGGGCTTCTGCAGGACAGTCAGAATATCGCTGACCAGATCCAGCTGTTCCTTGCCGGGCTTGCCTCTGGCCATGTTCAGCTTCAGAGCCTTGGCCTTCAGGTCTTCAAAATGGGCTTTGACGGAAGCATATTCCGCCTGCAGTTCTGCGGTGGTTCTTGCTGCGTAGGCAGTGTTCATAGGAATCGATCCTTTCTTCTTTTTGATTTTTTCCATTATAGCACAGTTTTTGAAAAAAGCTATGGAAATACACTTGTTTTTTTCGACAATTTTCAAGTTCCTGTTGATTTTCTTTTTAGAAGACATTATAATACTCTGGAGAAAAAGAGAAAGGGGACCGGACAAATGAATCCTATTTCCAATCTGCAGTCTATGTTCCCCTTTGCCCGTGGTGAGGGAAAGTATTTTATTTCCATTCAGAACTGAAGCCTTTGCTTTTGGTTCTGTTTTTTTATGCCTCGGGTCTCAATTACGAAAGGAGAAAGAAAAAATGTCCAAGAAGTCCATCCCTGAAAATGGCATTTATGATGCCAGAGAACTGGGCGCACCCAGAATGCTCGTTCTGGGCCTGCAGCACATGTTCGCCATGTTCGGCGCTACGGTTCTGGTCCCCGTTCTGACCGGTCTGAGCGTCTCCTCCACCCTGCTGTTTGCCGGTCTCGGCACTCTGCTGTTCCACCTGCTGGCCAAGGGTAAGGTTCCTGCTTTCCTCGGCTCCTCCTTCGCCTTCATCGGCGGCTACGCAGCCATCGCCCCCAATCAGGAAGCTCATCTGCTGCCCTACGCCTGCTTCGGTGTTGCCTGCGCAGGTCTGCTGTATGTGGTTCTGGCCGCTCTGTTCAAGGCCTTCGGCACCAAGAAGGTCATGAAGTTCTTCCCCCCCATCGTTACCGGTCCCATTATCATCTGCATTGGTCTGATCCTCAGCTCCTCTGCCATTGATAACTGCCGCACCAACTGGTGGATCGCTCTCGTTGCCATTCTGGTCGTCATCCTCGCCAATGTCTTCGGCAAGGGTATGATCAAGATCGTTCCCATCCTGCTGGGTGTTGTGGCTTCCTACGTCATCGCTGCCGTTACCGGCAATGTGGACTTCACCGCTGTGAAGGACGCTGCCTGGATCGGCGTTCCCTTCAAAATGGAAAATACCGTCATCGGCCTGTTCACCAGCGGCACTGTGGATTACTCCATGCTGATCACCGCTGCTGTTACCATTATGCCTCTGGCTCTGGCCACCATGGTCGAGCACATCGGCGATATGTGCGCCATCTCCTCCACCTGCGGCAAGAACTATCTGGAAGAGCCCGGCTTCCATCGCACCCTGCTGGGTGACGGTCTGGCAACCGCTCTGGCTTCCATCTTCGGTGCTCCCGCCAACACCACCTACGGCGAGAACACCGGCGTTCTGGCTCTGAGCAAGGTCTATGACCCCCGTGTCATCCGCATCGCTGCCTACTTCGCCATCCTGTTCTCCTTCTGCCCCAAGTTCGCCGCTCTGATCCAGGCCATGCCTGCTGCCACCATCGGCGGTATCTCCATGATCCTTTACGGCATGATCTCTGCTGTCGGTGTCCGTAACGTGGTCGAGAACAAGGTCGACTTCACCAACACCCGTAACGTTATCATTGCTGCCGTTATCATGGTTCTGGCCATCGGCATCAACTACTCCGGTGCTGTCTCCTTCAACATCGGCTCCGTTACCATCAGCCTGTCCGGTCTGGCTGTTGCCGCTATCGTCGGCATCATCCTCAACGCCATCCTGCCCGGCAAGGACTATGAGTTCGGCACCGATCATCAGGGCGACACTTCCGTCAACTTCCATGTTGGTGACTAATTTCATAGGATAAAAAATGACGACCCATTCGGGTCGTCATTTTTTGTGGACTTTTGGGCATTTTAAGAGTATGATATCAAAAAAGGAGGTGCGTTCATGGAAGAACTGCTGGATTATTACAGGAGACAAGGCGCACCAAACGACCAAAACGCACTGACTGCCCTTTTGAAGGAGATTCAGGAGGAACACGGCGGTGCCATTCCCTCTCACCTGCTGCCGCAGGTGGCCCAAGGGCTGGGAACAAAAGAAACCTATCTGCTGGCAGTCATCAAGCGGCTACCCAGTCTCAGGCTGGCAGAGCAGAAACCCCTTCTGGAACTTTGCGCAGGCCCCAACTGCCCCAAACGGGCAGACCTTGCCGGGTTCGTGGAAAAGACCTACGGCAAAGATCCGAAAACCTTTACCTTAAAATATGTTGGTTGTATGCGCCAATGCGGAAAAGGTCCCAATCTCCGCTGGAACGGAATCACTTATAATCAAGCGGATGAAGCATTGATCCGAAAACTGGTGGAGGAACGATAAATGTCCATCAAACTCATTGCCATCGACATTGACGGCACCTTGATCAACTCAAAACAAGAACTGACCCAGGCAACCATCGATGCCCTGGAAGCAGCCGCCATGGCCGGAGTCCATGTCTGCATCTGTACCGGCAGACCTTTGACGGAATTTCGACAATACATTGAAAAACTGCCGGGGATGCGGTATGTGGTCACCTGTACCGGCGCACAGGTCATGGATCTGCAGACCGGGAAGGATATCTTCCGCAAGGCTCTCTCCGCTGATGAACTGCGGATGCTCTACAAAATCGTTGCCTCCTACGGCACCGTTCCCGATATCTTTGACGAGGAAAATGCCATCCACAATCGGGCAGAGGACATTGCCGACGAAGATTTCTGGGGCGTTTTTCTGGAGACTGTCCAAAAAAACCACATTGCCGAAGAAGACATGGATGCCTATATTGAGAACTATCAGGGTGTTTCCAACAAGGTACATATGTATTTCCGTGATCTTTCCCACAAGCCGAAGCTGTGGGAAGAACTGAAAAAATTGCCCTATGAGATCATGGAGAGTCATCCCATGGACTTGGAGATCATGCCTCTGGGCATTGATAAAGGTTTGGGTCTGCAAAAGCTGGCAGAATATCTGGGTCTGAAGGCAGAGGAAGTTATGGCACTGGGTGACGGCGGCAACGATGTTGGCATGTTCCGCTATGCAGGCACCGCCGTTGCCATGAAGAATGCAAGTGACACTGCCAAAGCTGCCGCCGATCGGATCAGCCCCTATACCAACGACGAAGACGGCGTTGCCCGGGAAGTCCGGGCCGTGCTGAAAGGAGAAACCTTATGAACATTTTTACCGACATTCAGCTGGACGGAATTCCTCTTTGGATCGTGCTGCTTATCTGCGTGGGCGTCTTTTTTGCATCCTTTATGGATGCCATCGCAGGCGGCGGCGGGATCATTTCCGTTCCCACCTATCTCATCGGTTTCCATGGTTTGCCTACATATTTTGCATTGGGTACCAATAAGCTCTCTGCCGGTATCGGCACCATCTTCTCTGCTGCCCGGTTCATCAAGGGCGGCTATGTGAAGTGGAAACTGGCAATTCCCTCGATCCTTTTGGCTTTGGTCGGTTCCATGGGCGGCACATGGCTCCAGCACCACACCCCCGATGTGGTTCTGAAATACCTGCTGCTGGTGGTTCTGCCCATTGTAGCCATTATCACTCTCCGCACCCGCTCCTATCCCGATGAACCGGGTGAGATCTCCTTTTTGAAGCAGGCGCTGATCTGTTGGGGTGCTTCTCTCATCATCGGCGCCTATGACGGCTACTACGGTCCCGGCACCGGTACCTTCCTCATGATTATTTTTATCCGCTTTGCCAAGCAGGATACCCGTTCTGCTGCCGGTCATGTAAAGGTGGTCAATCTGGCTTCCAACATTGGCAGCCTTTATACGGCTCTTGCCGCCGGCTATGTGCTGGTGGGTGTGGGTCTGGTGTCCGCTGTGGCTTCCATCCTCGGTCATCATATTGGTGCCGGTCTGGCTATTAAAAACGGCAGCAAGATCGTCCGTCCTACCGTGGTCATCGTGCTGATCCTGCTGACAGTCAAGGTCCTCAGTGAACTGCTGTTCCCGGAATTCTGGGCTTAAGGAGGTAATTCCATGAAAAAAGCCATGGGTATTCTGGGCGGTATGGGTCCCCTTGCCACCGCCGATCTGTTCCGCAAGATTGTCACTATGACCAAAGCAGGCTGTGACAACGACCACATCCGCATTTACATCGATGACAATTCCGCCATTCCCGACCGCACTGCCGCTATTTTGTCCGGTGGCAAGGACCCGGTGGCGGAAATGTCCGACAGCTTAAAAAAACTGGTTGCCTGCGGTGCCCAGTGCATCCTTATGCCCTGCAACACTGCTCATTACTTCCTGCCCAGGTTACAGGCACAGACCGATGTGCCCTTCATCAGCATGCTGGAAGCCACTGCCAAGGCCTGCGCAGAGCAGTTCCCCGGCAAGACTGCCGCCATTCTTGCCACCAAGGGCACTTTGGCCACGGGGCTTTATGAAAAAGCCCTGCAGGCACAGGATGTTTCCTATCTGGTGCCTGATGAAGTGGAGCAGGACGCTCTCATGCGTGTGATTTATGAGGGTGTCAAAGCCGATGCCGACCCGGAAGATTACCGCAGGGATATGGAGACCGTTATGCAGCGGCTGACGGACAAAGGTGCCGACTATTTCATCCTCGGCTGTACAGAGCTGCCTCTGGCTGCCCAGTTGCTGCACCTGCCCCAAGCTATGATCGATCCCACCGCAGAGCTGGCAAAAGCCGCCATCCGCTTTTGCGGCTACGAGGTAAAACAGGTCTAAAAAATTTTTGTAAGACTTCACAAAAAACTTTTCCGGCAAGAGCCATCTTGTCGGAATTTTTTACATTTTTATCAAAAACTACCACCTTGCACAAAAACTCTTTACTTTTTTTGAGCTGTTTTGTATAATGTAATTGCATTTAATGCAAGGAAGAGA
This sequence comes from Candidatus Avilachnospira sp., assembly GCA_045579045.1. Classification (GTDB taxonomy): domain Bacteria; phylum Bacillota; class Clostridia; order Oscillospirales; family Oscillospiraceae; genus Avoscillospira. Next base: position 1,622 of record JAZNLL010000112.1, on the reverse strand, counting down.
AATCGAAAACAAAATTTTGATGAGGTGAAATGTATGAAGAAGAAACTCAGTCTCCCCATTCAGATCCTGATCGCACTGATCGTTGGTGTGATCGCCGGTCTGATCTTTAACTTCGCCGGTGGCGGCGACTTTACAGCAAAGTATATCAAGCCCTTTGGTGATATCTTCGTCAACCTGCTGAAGTTCATCGTCGTCCCTGTTGTCCTGCTCTCCATGATTCAGGGCATCGTCTCCATGGAAGATATGAAGAAGGTCGGCTCCGTCGGTATCAAGACTGTGCTGTACTTCCTCTGCACCACCGCCATCGCCTGTGTCATCGGTCTGGTGGTCGGCAGCATCTTCAAGGGTGCCAACCTGTTCCCCGACCTGTCCAGCCAGCTGGGTACCGCTGAATATGAAGCCAAGGAATTCGGCGGCTTCATGAGCACGCTGGTCAACATTTTCCCCACCAACATGTGGAAGTCCTTTACCGAAGCCAACATGCTGCAGGTCATTGTTATTGCCCTGTTCTTCGGCGGCTCCATTCTGGCTGCCGGCGAGAAGGCCACTCTGGTCCGCAATGTTGTTGACTCTGCCTATTCCGTCATCGAGAAGCTCATGACCTTCATCATCAGCCTCTCCCCCATCGGCGTTGTTACTTACATGACTTGGGTCGTTGCCACTCAGGGTGCTGCCATCATCGGCAACCTGGCTCTGGTTCTGCTGTGCGCCTACATCGCATACGCCATCCACGCCATTCTGGTCTACTCCGTCTCTGCCAAGGCTTTCGGCAAGGTCGGCCCCGGCAAGTTCTTCAAGGGCGCTGCCGCTGCTATGATCTTCGCCTTTACTTCCACTTCCTCCGCCGCTACCCTGCCCGTTTCCACCGAGTGTGCAAACAACATGGGCGCTGACAAGGACATTTCCTCCTTCGTCCTGCCTCTGGGTTCCACCATCAACATGGACGGCACCGCCATCTACCAGTGCGTTGCCACCATCTTCCTGGCCACCTGCTGCGGCATCGACCTGACCATCGGTCAGATGGTCATCGTGGTGGTCACCGCCACTCTGGCCTCCATCGGCACTGCCGGCGTCTCCGGCGCAGGCATGATTATGCTGGCCATGGTTCTGGAAGCCATCGGCATCCCCGTTGCCTACATCGGTCTCATCGTTGCTGTGGACCGTCTGTTCGACATGGGCCGTACCTGCCTCAATGTCACCGGCGACATCTCCTGCGCTCTGTGCGTCACCCAGTGGGAAGCCAAGAAGGCTGCTAAGAAGGCCGCCAAGCAGGCTCAGTAATTTTCAGAGAACAATCTATAAAAGAGAGTGCCTTTCGGCACTCTCTTTTTATTGCTATTTTTCGCCAAATCGCATATAATAACTGGGAAATACATGAAATAGGAGCTTCCTATGAATCAGAAATTTACTTTTGCCGTCCCCTGCCTCTTCGGTCTGGAAGGTCTGGTGGGCGATGAGCTGCGCCGAATGAAGCTAAACGATGTCCGCGTGGAGGATCGCCGGGCATTTTTTACGGGCGATCTGAATGACATGGCCAAGGCCAACCTGCGTCTGCGGATGGGCGAACGGGTCATGATTTTGCTGGGTCGCTTCCCCGCAAAAACCTTTGAAGCGCTGTATCA
>JAZNLL010000111.1:0-9553 GCA_045579045.1 Candidatus Avilachnospira sp. | reverse complement strand
GTTGTCACCTCTTGTGAAGGCGATATGCTGGTAACTGTTTCACAGCTGATCCTCAACGCCATTACAGGTCAGGTTTCCACCTATGGTGATTCTCTCTCCCAGGATGGTAATATAATCAAGTTCTCCCCTTGCGGTTTTATGCCTTTCTCTATGGCTGCTCCCGGCGCAAGAGTTCAGAAATTCCTGGAGCATCCTGGCTTTTCCGGCATTCAAGTTTGTGGTGTGATGCGTCCCGAGCGGGTCACCTTCCTGCGCCTTGTGGAAGATGTGGGCGAATATCACTTAGTCTATGGCACCGGTAACGGCCTGCCTACTGAACCCCGCGGCGGCTGCATGCCCGCTTTGGATGTGGATCTTGACGGTGATGCCAACGAATTGTGTATGCATTACGCAGGACAACATTACGCCTTAGTCTACGGCGATTGGGCCAACGAACTGGAAAGCTTTGCAAAGTTAATGGGTATTAAAACCATTCGTATTTAATTGAGAGGTAATATCAAGATCTCCCAGCTTCCCGCCGTCAAGCATCTGACCGGTATCGGCTATACCATGCATCCCGACAACATGGCAGCTGGCCCCGCTTCCTACGGTATGACCGATACCATGGGCCGTATGCACGGTGATGCTCAGTTCGCTGGCTCTTCCTCCGTCCCCGCTCACGTCGAAATGATGGGCTTCCTGGGCGCAGGCAACAACCCCATGGTCGGCATGACTGTCGCTGTGGCCGTTGCAGTTGAGCAGGCTCTGAAGTAAGAAAAACCGTTAAGCCTCCCTGCCTTGGCCGGGAGGCTTTTTTTAACATGGGTAATCGGAGGAGATCGGATGCTTCATGCCGATGTTTATTACACAAAATCAGATCATTTAACAAGAATTATGACCGGCTTGCACTTGCTGGAGAAGCAGGGTGTTTTGTCGTGCCGTTATATCGAAGATCCGGGACATAAGATGCTTCCGGAAAGTGCGTCTGTGTTGGAACTGCAGGTGGAGGGCAGACGAATGGCTTTTGACCTTCGTGATGCATCGGCACTGAATCAGGAACGAACACTGCCTTATCTGGCTTCTGTGGATGCGTATTTTGAACGCAGCCATAAGGATTGGACGGGTCACGACCGATTGAGCGGACAGACGGATAAAATCCATCCTTTTGGCTTCAATTATTATACGACCTATCCCGGAAATCCTGCGTTTGTGTCGTCATCTTCCAAAAATGCGGTTAAGAATGTCATCCGAAATGCAATCAACAGTTCCAAAGCCACGGCAGTGGAGTCCTTTGAGGGAAAGGCGGATTATGATTGCGGCAGACTGCCGCGAATCATTTTTATGACACGCCTTTGGAACCCCGATGATATTAAGATCGCAGCGGATGCTCCTGCCGAGCAGCGGGCTTATCGGGAAAAGATGATCGAAGAACGGATCAAAATCAATCGGGATCGAATTACCATCTGTCGGGAGCTGAAGGAAAAATACGGCAAGCAGTTTTGCGGCGGTATTCAGCCCGGCTCCTATGCCCAAAAGGTTTGCCCGGATGTGATTTTGCCTGCTCGAATGACCATGAAGATGAACTATCTGAAGCAGATGAAACGATCGGATATTTGCATTGGCAGTGCCGGCTTGGAACAATCCATCGGCTGGAAAACCGGCGAATATGTAGCGGCTGCGCGGGCGATTGTCTGTGAGAAGCTTGCCTATTTGCTTCCCGGAGATTTTGAAATCGGAAAGAACTATTTGCCATACGGCGATGTGGAAAGCTGCCTGTCTGCGGTTGAAACTCTGTGCAAAAATCCGGAGCGGATCTTCCAGATGCAGCTGGCCAACGAGCAATATTACAAAGAATATCTCAGACCAGAGAAGCAGATTTTGAATGCCCTTGCAAAATGCGGTATTGAGATTGAAGCGTAAAAGGATTTATTATGAAACTTTTGATTATTCGCCACGGCGATCCCAATTATGCCATTGATTCGCTGACCCCTGTTGGTTGGGAGGAAGCGCGGCTGTTATCTGACCGCATTGCAAAACTGAATGTGAAAGCATTTTATGTTTCGCCTCTGGGGAGAGCCGGGGATACGGCTTCATTGACCTTGGAAAAGATGAACCGTACGGCTGAAACGCTTCCTTGGCTAAGGGAGTTTTCCGCAAAGGTGGTCAGACCAAACAAAACGGAACCCGGTGTCGCGTGGGATTGGCTGCCGCAGGACTGGACAGCGGAACCTCGCTTTTTCACAGCGGAGGACTGGACGAAGCCGGAGGCCTATGAAAAAGCCAATGTTGCGGCTCTTGCAAAAGAAGTGACCGATGGTCTGGATGCATTGCTGACAAAACATGGATATCGTCGTGACGGAAAAATTTATCGTGCGGAACAGTCCAACGAGGATACTGTTGTCCTGTTCTGTCATTTCGGTGTGGAATGCGTCATGCTGGGACATCTTCTTGGTATTTCTCCTGTGCTGCTCTGGCACGGTGCCTGTGCGGCTCCTACGTCCGTCACTACATTAACCACAGAAGAACGGCGAGAGGGTATTGCCTATTTTCGGATGAATGCCTTTGGCGATACCTCTCATCTTTATACCGGCGGACAGGAACCTTCTTTCGCCGCCCGGTTCTGTGAAACCTATACCAACACCGACCAACGGCATGATTAAGTAAAAAATCCCGTGGAGCGAACTCCACGGGATTTTTATCAGGTCAATTTCTTTTTCTGATAAATATAATACGGAATCATAACTGTCAGCAATGCGCCAAGCCATGCAATGGGTTCTGCCCAAAACAGAGCCGAGGCACCCATCCAGAGGAAAACGACCTTACCCATGACCACACGGCACACACATTCAGAGATACCGGAGAGCATAGACCAGGAGGAGATTTCCATAGCCTGCAAAGCATTCCTGTAAATGTGAATCAGATACAAAATCACGAGGCAGACAGCCAGAATGGTCAGATAGCGGACAGCGATGTCGAGGGCTTCCGCTCCACCGGGCTGATGGATATCCAAAAACAGCCGGGGAATATACTGCTTGGCAAACAAGGTGGCGGTCATGATGGCCAAGGCGAGGACAATCACAATGATTGCGCCTGTCCGTGTGCCTTTTTTTACCCGATCCAGTTTGCCTGCGCCGTAGTTCTGAGAGAGGAAGGTGGAGCAGGCCAGTCCCACGGAGAAGGAACTGCTTTCCAGCAGACCGTAGACCTTGTTGGTGGCGGTGTAACCGGCAATAAAGGCGCTGCCTTGAATATTGACGGAGGACTGAAGCAGAATGCCGCCCAGAGAAATAGCCACATGCTGCAGACTCAAAGGGATAGAGAAGAACAGCAGGTCCTTAATTCGCTTCCAATCCAAGCTCCATGTATCGGTAAGGTCGATACATTCAACCTTTTGCAACTGTGCCAGACAGTAAAGGAAGGATACCAACTGCGATGTGATAGAAGCCACAGCTGCGCCGGCAATGCCCCAATGAAATACAAAAACGAACAGCAGATCCAATCCAATGTTCAAGAGGGCAGCAATGACCATGGCAATGAGAGGTGATTTGCCGTCACCGAAGGCACGCAGGAAGGATGCGGCCAGATTGTAGGCAGCGACCACCAGCGTACCGCCAACCATAATTCGCAGATAGGTGGAAGCACCGCCGATGATATCTGCAGGGGTGTTCAGAACAGTCAGCGCAGGGTGAACAGCCAACATGCCGATAATTGTCAAAAGACCGCCGATGACAAGGGTCAACAGGGAAGACATGGATATGGTTTTATTCATGTCCTTGTAATTCTTGTCACCGAAATACCGCGCCACAGAGGTGGAAAAGCCCTGTGTCAAACCCATGACTGACCACAAAATCAGCCAGTAGCACCAGTCTGTGGCACCGACAGCAGCCAGCGCCTGCACACCGACACCTCGGCCAACAATGGCTGCATCGGCGATGGTATAGAGCTGCTGACCGAAATTGGTGACGATCAGCGGAAAAGCGAAGGACAGAATATGTTTTGTGGGACTGCCCACAGTCATATCAGTGATTCTGCTCATAATGTTCCTCACTCTAAAATCCTCTGCCTGTTCAGGCAGAGGATTTTGAAGTTTACTTATTTCTTCAGATAAACAGCGCCGCCGGTAAAGGGTCTGCAGCCGGAGACGGTAACGGTCGTACCGTTCACATGGATGTTTTCGCCGTGGAAGTTGTCAGCCACGGTGAAGCCGGCAGGAATTTCGAAGGTGCAATCCTGCATATCATCAGCAAAGGCGTGGTAGACGATGACCATTTCGTTCTCGGTCTGACGGGTCAGTACCTGCACACCCTCGGGATGACGCATGGAGCTGCTGCGGTTGCCGTAGAGCTTGGAACGGCCGTCTTCGATGATGTTGATCAAGTTGTCATAGAACTTCATGGCCTTCTCGATTTCCACCTTCTGCCACTCAGCCAGAGCGTCCAGCTTACCGGACAGGCAGACACGGCCAAGGAACAGGGCAGTCAGAGAATAGACCAGACGATCCATGTTGTCATCATCATGAACAACGCACCAGACAGCGCTCTGTGCAGGCAGCAGGACATAGTGCAGGTTGGCTGCGATGTAGGGAATTTCCACGCACTCATGGGCATCGGAGAAGGAGCAGATGGCTGCGGCTTCCAGCATGCTGGGTTCGTTGCGGTGACCGCCTGCTGCGCAGTTTTCGATGGCCAGATCGGGAATTTCTTCCTTCATCTTCAGGAAGAAGTCGCGGACGCACAGCTGATGCTGACGCAGACCTTCGGCACCGGACTCAGCGCCATCGACCCAAGTGCCGATATTATCATTGTAGTCCACCTTGATGTAACCGAAGCCATTGTCCTTCAGCATCTTGATGACCTTTTCGTACAGGTAGTCCTGCACATCCTGACGGCGGAAGTCCCAGAAGGAACGGCGGTTCCAGGTCTTCAGGACCTGACCCTCAAAGGTCAGATGCATATGGTCATATTCCTTTTCATACATGGGAGAGCCATCGGTGGTGACCTCGTGCTCGAACCAGATACCGGGGATCATGCCCATGTCACGGATCTGCTGGCACATAGCCTTCATATCGGGGAACTTCTCCGTGTTGATCTTCCATTCACCGTTGCCGGCCTGGCAGTTCTTGCCGCCGGTCCAACCGGCGTCACAGACCATGTAGCGGATGTCGTAACGCTTGGCTTCCTTGGCATAGTTCAGGAAAATTTCCTGCGTGGGCTTGCCCCAGGTAGCGCAGTACTCATTGAAGCACTTGGGCAGGTTCTTTTCTTCGCCGTAGGCCCAACGGGCAGGTTTCATCATGTCGGTCAGGTTGGCACAGACATCCAGAACATCCACGTCGGAGGTGGCAACGTAGGCCTTGGGAGCAATGAACTGCTCACCGGCCTTGATGTTCTTCACCCAGCCGCAGAACTCACGGTCGCCCAAGCCGCCGGTAAAGGAGACGGCATCGTCCCAACGGGTGACTTCCATCATCCAGCTGGAGTTGTTGGCAATCTGTGCGCCCCAGAATACATTGACGGCCTTGTCTTCAATGACAGCGGTGGGGAAGTACTTCTTGGTGGGCCAGCTGCCACGGGTACCGAAACGCTCATACTGGTTCAGCTGCTGCCAGCCGGGCCAGCCCTTTTCCAGAGACAGCTCTTCAAAGGTCTGGCAAATAGGCTTTGCTTCCTTACTGGGTCCACCCAGGAAGCGGTGCAGATTATAAGCATTGGGGGCATCGTCCATGTGGAAGGGGGACAGGTTGTCCAGAGAGAAGCTGGAGAGCATGTCAATACGGACATCTTCCTTGGAAGCGTTGATGAAGGTGGACTCCACTTCAAAACCGCCCAGACCCTCCACATAAGTCAAAGTGTGCAGCAGCTGACAGCCGCGGACAGTATTCATGAGGGTCTTGACGATCTTGCGGTTGCCTTCTTCAATCAGCTCCTGAGAGACCAGTTCGCACTTTTCGTCGATGGCCTTGGAGGTGTGACCGGGATAGGTGGTATATTCGCCCACGATATGGCTGTGCACCAGCTTGCCCAGATAGAAGCCGTGGGTGTAGATGTTTCTGGGATTAAACTTTTCTTCGGGAACGGTCCAGGGCCGCACCAGCAGATCTTTCTTGGATTCGGGATAGAGAAGCATGGAGACATTGTTGCTGTTATCCAACAGATACTCCACGTAAGTTTTACCAAAATGATATGTCTTGAAAGTTTCCAAAATAATGCCCTCGCTTTCGCTTTTTACATAGCGAGGTCATTATATCATAACAGTGGCTGTAATAGCTACATGAAAAGAGGAAAAATTTGAAAAATTTTCCGCGTTTTTGCTTTGTTGCGATAAAACCGGGATTGTGCTATAATAAATCGAAAGCTGGTGAAGTTATGAACACATATTTATTCGATTTTGACGGCACATTGGTCGATTCCATGCCGACTTACATTTCCGCAATGCTTCGCATTCTGGACGATCACGGCATTCCTTACGAAAAGGACATCGTGAAGATCATCACACCCCTTGGTTTTATCGGTACTGCGGAATATTTTATTGATATGGGTATCCAAATGGAACGGGATGATCTGGTTTCTCTTATGAAAAAGTCCATGGAGCATGACTATTTTTATAATATTCCTGCGAAAAGCAATGTGATCTCCACGCTGAAAAAACTGAAAGAGCAGGGGGCCAGTCTCCATGTGCTGACGGCAAGCCCGCACTTGACGCTGGATGCCTGTCTGAAACGGCTTGGGATCTACGATATGTTTGAAAATGTCTGGTCCTGCAACGATTTCGATACGACAAAATCCGACCCGGAGATCTATAAGATGGCGGCAAAACTGATCGGTAAGCCGGTAGAAGAGATCCTGTTTCTGGACGATAACCTCAATGCAGATCAGACAGCCAAGGCAGCAGGCATGAAGGTCTGTGGCGTCTATGATGATTCCTCCAAGGAGTATGTGGAGGAAATGAAAACTGCTACGGACTACTATATTTACGATTTTTCCGAACTTTTGGAACTGTAAAAACTGAAAGGAGCTTATATTATGGAACTGATTGTTACTGTTTTGGTGCTTGCAGCCAACTGGATGATCTTCCAGAAAATGGGAAGAAAAGGCTGGGAGGCTATTGTTCCTCTTTATAATGGTTTTGTGCTGTTTGAGGAACTTTACGGCAATGGTTGGAAGATGCTTCTGCTGCTGATTCCGATCTACGACATTTATCTGGTGTTCAAGGTTTGCATCGATTTGGCACACCGATTCCATAAGAGCACCGGGTTTGGTGTGGGTATGGTGTTTATCTATCCTGTCTTCGGTGCCATTCTGGCTTTCAGCGATGCGGTTTATGGCGACGGCACCAAGGCACAGAAGGGTGACGATCCTGTCAGCGAGACTATCAACTCTGCCAAGGAATTTGTTTCTGATACTTTCTCCGGAAAGAAGAAGGATCCCGAAGCTCTCAATAAGCTGGAACAGCTGAAAAGAATGCATGATGACGGTATCCTTTCCGATGAAGAGTATGAAAAGATGAGAAAGGATCTCATGGATCGTATATAAGAGCAAAAAGCAGAGGCTACTGCCTCTGCTTTTTCTGTGTCAAAGAAACCCCGGGACTTTCGTCCCGGGGCTGTTTGTTTTACTCGGCTGAATTATTCGGCGTACATAGCCTTCAGCTTCAGCAGGTGCTCGTAACGCTCCTTAGCGGCTTCTTCGTTCTTAGCGAACAGAACCTTGGCACGCTCGGGGAACTCACGGGTCAGACGGTTGTAACGGGCCTCGTTCATCAGGAACTCCTGATAGCCGCCGGCGGGCTCCTTGGAGTCGAGGATGAACTTGCCGGTTTCGAGAGCGGGGTTGAAGCGGAACAGGTTCCAGTAGCCGCACTCGACGGCCTTCTTCATTTCGCTCTGGCAGTTCATCATACCGCCCTTGATGGAGTGCATCTCGCAGGGAGCGTAGGCAACGATGAGGGAGGGACCGGGATATGCTTCGGCTTCCTGAATGGCCTTCAGAGTCTGGGCAGGGTTTGCACCCATAGCGATCTGAGCCACATAGATGTAGCCGTAGGACATAGCGATCTCAGTCAGAGACTTCTTCTTCATTTCCTTACCGGCAGCTGCGAACTGAGCAACCTGACCGATGTTGGAAGCCTTGGAAGCCTGACCGCCGGTGTTGGAGTAAACTTCGGTATCGAAGACGAAGATGTTGACATCCTGACCGGAAGCCAGAACGTGGTCAACACCGCCGAAGCCGATGTCGTAAGCCCAACCGTCGCCGCCGAAGATCCAGACGGACTTCTTGGACAGGTATTCCTTGTCGGCCAGAACAGCAGGAGCGGTGGGGCAGCCTTCAGCGGCAGCCTTCTCCAGCTCTGCAACCAGAGCCTTGGTAGCGGCAGCGTTGGCAGCACCGTTGTCCTTGGTGTCAATGTATGCTTGAGCGGCAGCCTTGAACTCGGCAGAAGCCTTGTCGGAAGCGGCCATCTCGACCACCTGAGCCATCAGACGGTTACGGATGGCTTCGTGACCCAGCTGCATACCCAGACCGTGCTCGGCGTTGTCCTCGAACAGAGAGTTGCACCATGCGGGGCCGTGACCGTCCTTGTTGGTGGTGTAGGGAGAAGTAGCGGCGGGACCACCCCAGATGGAGGAACAGCCGGTAGCATTGGAGATGTACATACGGTCGCCGAACAGCTGAGTGATCAGGCGAGCATAGGAAGTTTCGGCACAGCCTGCGCAGGAGCCGGAGAACTCCAGCAGGGGAGTGCGGAACTGGGAGCCCTTAACGGTGCTGTCCTGCAGTTCGGGCTTCTCGGAAACTTCGGCCACGCAGTAGTTGAAGACATCCTGCTGAGCCAGCTGGCTTTCCTGAGCGACCATAGACAGAGCGTTGGTGGGGCAGACGCCGATACAAACGCCGCAGCCCATGCAGTCCAGAGGAGAAACAGCCATGGTGTAGGTGTAGACACCCTTGCCCTTGCCGGCCTTGACAGGCACGATCTTTGCGGCAGCGGGAGCATTCTTGGCTTCTTCCTCGGTCAGAGCGAAGGGACGGATGGTGGCATGGGGGCAGACATAAGCGCAGTTGTTGCACTGGATACACTTGGTCTCATCCCATGCAGGAACGGCAACAGCGACACCGCGCTTTTCGTAAGCGGCTGCGCCCTGTTCGAACTGACCGTCCACATGATCCATGAAGGCGGAGACGGGCAGGCTGTCGCCGTCCATTCTGCCAACGGGGTTGAGGATGTTCTTGACCATCTTCACCAGCTCGGGCTTGCCTTCCAGCTCGGCTTCCGCAGCGGTGTCGGCGGCGTTGGCCCACTCGGCGGGAACGTCCACTTTCACGAAGGCGGTGGTGCCCAGGTCGATGGCCTTGTGGTTCATATCCACCACATCCTGACCCTTCTTCAGGTAGGACTTGGTGGCAGCGGCCTTCATGTAGCCAATGGCCTCTTCCTGAGGCATGACCTTGGCCAGAGTGAAGAAAGCGGACTGCAGAATGGTGTTGTTGCGCTTGCCCATACCGATCTCGATGGCCAGGTCAATGGCGTTGATGGTATACAGCTGGATGTTGTTCTGGGCGATATAGCGCTTGGC
>JAZNLL010000110.1:0-10829 GCA_045579045.1 Candidatus Avilachnospira sp. | reverse complement strand
ATGTTGACATCCAGATAGGTGGCGCCGGCCTTGATCTGCTCGGCAGCACGCTTCAGGATGGGCTCGGGATTCATGGTGTTCATAGCCTCGCGGATGACGGGGCTGATGCAGTGGATACGCTCGCCGATGGTGACGAACTTGTTGCTTTCCACATTTCTCTGCTTGTAGGTAACACCCATATCCACCACTTCGATGGCGGGGATGGAGGCAGCGATCTTGGCGAAGTCCAGAGGAGCATCGGCAGCTTCGGTCTTCTTCTCGGTGACGACCTTGGTTGCGGCAACAGCCTCGGCAGCAGCCTTGTACTCGCCGTCCTTCAGGTACTTGACGATCTCAACGGCCTCACGGGTACCGACAACAACATTCCACTCAGGCAGCTTGTCCTGAATCTCACCCTTCATAACGGCAACCTTGCCGGGGATAATCAGGGTACGGTTGTTGATCTTGTTGATCAGATCGAATTCATCAAAGGTCTTCTTCACGGAGGTGGAAGACAGCTTGCCTGCTGCCCATGCAGTCAGAACGGACATACCGGAAGCATCGGTGATGATCAGGTTGACGGGAACCTTGGAGCGCTCGATTTCGCCGGTGACCAGGAAGTAGGTCAGAGCGAAGTCGACAGTTAGCATGCAGGGATCGTCGGGGCCGGCGCCGTTCAGAGGATACACGCCGGGGGCGACCTTCATGGGCTTCTGGGGGTCAGTGTAGATGTTCTGACGCAGACCGTACAGAGGCAGAGCCTCAGCCATGGTCATGCTCTCCATAACGATGATGGAGCCGTACTTGACGGTGAACAGAGCAGCCAGAGCAGCCTGCAGGTGCAGATCGCCCTTGGCGATCTTAGCCAGGTTGACGATGGAGGGATAACCGAAGGTGCGGTCGCCGTCCTTCAGAGCGGTACGACGGACCAGAACGGTGTTGGCCATGGTCTCCTTGGCATCGGCGCCGGTGACATCGATGACCAGGTTCTTGTTGCCGGCCTTTTCCAGAGCGGCGACGGTATCATACAGCTCTTCGATGGAAGCACCCTTGACGCCCAGCACAGCACCGGTAGCCTTGGCAGCTTCGTTCATGGCTTCCCAGTTATCCTTGGTAGCGCCGTTGATGATGGGCTTGGAGTCCTTGACAGCCTCGGCAGCAGCCTTGGCAGCGTCAGCGTTCTCGCAGTCGATGATGACAGCGCGGCCGGCAGCGACAGCAGCCTTGCACAGCTCGACCAGACGGTCAGCCTTGTTTTCGCAGTCGGTGACCATAACGGCTTCCACATACTCGCGCTCGCCGATACGCTCGTAGTCGACCTTTGCCATCTCAGCCAGCTTGGCTTCGGCAACGCCGGCTTCCATGCAGGTGCAGACGGGAACGGCAAACAGGTTGTGAGAAACGAAAGTCTTCTCGTGACGGAACAGAACGGTTTCGCCGCCCAGCTTGTGGGTGCCGAAGTCGATGGTCTTCATGGGAGGTGCGGTGGCCTCGCTCAGCAGAGCCTTTGCTTCGTCAGACATATGGGGGCACTTGTCAATGGAGACGGCGCCCTGGGCAACCTTCATGCAGAAAGCCATGCAAGTGGGGCTGCCGCATTCCTTACAGTTTGTTTTGGGGGACAGCTTGAAAATGTCCAGACCTTTAACTGCCATAATATGTATTCCCTCCTATCAAATCAGTGCGTCGATCATCTTGGAGATGGTCTCGACAGCAGCGGGGTGCCGCAGGATGACAGCGTCGGAACCGCCGGCCAGGCAGGCGGATGCAGTGACGACTTCCATCTCGATGGCACGCTCTTCCTGGCTGCCCCATTCGGGCATTTCTTCTTCAGGTGCAGTGGCTTCCTTCACGCCCCAGGCGTCGGTGGACACGGGGGTCATGATGGGCATCTGCAGCTGAGCATCGCCCTGCTGCAGAGCAGCAGCCTTGATGCGGTCCAGGGTGGAGGCAACATACTCATAGCCGTAACCGGCAGCGGCGGAACCAGCGTTCATGACGATGGACTGAGCATTGACGCCCAGCTGAGTCATAACAGTGTTCAGCTGCTTGGCCAGGTTGATGTCCACAGCGGACTCAGCGCCGACCTTCTGGTTGTAGGCCAGACCGGCGGAAGCGCCGACGGTCTTGTAGTTCTCTTCACGGGCGGACAGGACCAGAATGTTCTTGCCGGCCAGAGCTTCAGCGACCTTGTTGAACAGTTCGGCATCCTTATCCACATTCTTGCAGCCCATGACAACGATGGGCAGATCGGTAGCGGCGGCAACAGCCTTGGCCACTTCCACGCACTCCTCAACGGACTTGTTTTCGCCGTTGGGATCAGCGCCTTCCAGGTTCAGAGCCACGAAAGAAGCGCCGGGCATGGACTCGATCTTCTTTGCCATGTCGGCAACAGTCTCACAGCCTTCATAGAAAGCCTTGAGACCGGCAGGGGTGCACATGGCCATACCCGCATCGGTGATCTCAACGCCGATCTTGGGCTTGTTTTCGATGGGTGCATCGAAGGTGTAGAACGGCAGAACATTCTGACCGCCAAGAACGATAGCCTTGTCACCGGTACCGAGGGTGACGGCATTGATCTTCGCATTGAATGCCTGCTTCTTGGGTGCGAAAGACATAATAGATATCCCCCTTAATAAAATTACTTACAAATTTAATTTCCGCATGATCTCATGGAGAGCCACCTTCACAGGTGTGGAGTCCGGAACCTGAGAACTGGGCTTGCCGTCGCAGTCATACTGGAACACAAGCTCGTCCTGGGGCAGAACGCCCAACAGAGGCAGATCATGCTTTTGGATTTCTTCCAACACGCCGGGGTTCAGTTCACCACCGGGTGCACGGTTGACGATGAGATAGAGGTTCTGAGGCTTCAGCTCCAGTTCACGGATCATTTCCGCAATTCTGGCGACCGCCTGAATACCTCTTCTGGAGCAGTCGGAGACCAGCAGCATGGTATCCACATGGGGCAGGGTGCCTCTGCTGATATGCTCCAGACCCGCTTCATTGTCGATGACGATGTAGCGGTAGTTTTTGGCGTACTTGTCCACCTGGGACTTGAGAACGCCGTTGACAAAACAGTAGCAGCCCTTGCCCTGGGTACGACCCATGACCAGCATATCGAAATCGTCCTCTTCCACCAGAGCGTCGGAGAACTTCATTTCGGCGTAGTCGGCCTTGGTCATATTCTTGGGCACGGTGCCCTTCAGCTCTGCCTGGGCCATCTCTTCCCGGATAGCACCAAGGGTGGTCTCGATCTCCACACCCAGAACCTCATTGAGGTTGGAGTTGGCATCGGCATCCACCACCAGAACAGGACCCTGCTTCTGCTTGGTCAGATAATCGATCATCATGCCGCAGGTCGTGGTCTTACCCACGCCGCCTTTACCGGCAACGGCAATGGTATGAGTAGGCATAGAAAACTCCTTTGCTTTACAACGCACCAAATGGGCGCACGAATCCCGTACGCCGCTGGCACGGATTAATCCTAACATAATTTCCCCGTAAATACAAGAGATACCGCTGACAAAAACAGAGAAAATCCACCACTTTTTTGTGGCAATTTTCACACATTCCCGTTTTACAGTTCTGTAAACAGGAATTTCTGGGTCATTCCGGCGGTGACGGCATAGATATTCACCCGTCCGGGGCCGGGAATGTCCACGGTCAGTTCCACCTCTTTGTCTTTCAGGAGGTTGCGGACCCAGCTTTCCGGGTCATCGGTCTCGATTTCCTCGAAAAACACATCCCGCATCTGATTGTTGCCGCAGAGATTTTCGATCTCCCGGACCACTTCAAACTCTTTCATTTACGCTTCCTGCACGATGGCCACACCGCCCACCAGATCCACAGAGATCAGCTTGCCGACGATGACCACTTCCCTGTCCATGAGGTCGGTCAGAAGGACCTGATCCTCCTGAATGTCGATCCGCTGGACATTGCTCATTACTACATTCTGAGGGGCTTTTTCACCCTTATAAACCGTAGAAAGACACATAATAATGCTCCTTTACTCTGCCATTGCAGCCAGAATGGTGCTCAGGCGCAGGTTGCCCTTTTCAAAGTCGGAGACAGCCAGCATGACCTGCTCATAGGCAGTCTTGTCGCCCATGTCGGAGAGCTTCTTTGCAAGCTCTGCCAGTTCGTTGGCATGGGCGGTGTTGTGGCTGACCATGTACTTCATGAGAGCCATCAGTTCTTCCTTGGGAGTATGCTGACCGCAGCCGCCGCAGGATGCACAGGCGGAGGGCTCGCAGTGGGAATGATTGTGATCGCCATGGTCATGGTCATGATGGACATGGTCGTGAGCCTCGTGGGCGTGGCTGTGGACATGGTCATGGGCATGAGTATGGGTGTGACCGTCATGGGTATGCTCATGAGTATGGGTATGGGTATGTTCGTGATCCAGATGCATATTTCATCGTTCCTTTCCTAGGTTATTTGCTTTATTATAGCGCAAAAAACCCGCCTTGTCATCCTTAAATAAAAGGAAATGCAGAGCCTACACCCGGCGGGGGGAGTTGCCGTTCCCGGTTCTCTTGCCACGCCCATCAGCTCTGCATTTAAAAACAGTATAGATGCAGAGCGTGATGTTGTCAACACGAAACTCTCTGCTGCCTCATCCGAAGATCGTGCGCGCCAACGAGCCGATCGGGAGCTGGTCAAAGGAA
This sequence comes from Candidatus Avilachnospira sp., assembly GCA_045579045.1. Taxonomy (GTDB): domain Bacteria; phylum Bacillota; class Clostridia; order Oscillospirales; family Oscillospiraceae; genus Avoscillospira. Next base: position 6,183 of record JAZNLL010000110.1, on the reverse strand, counting down.
AAACCCACCGGTTTGACCGGTGGGTTTTGGAAATTTACTGCTTTTCGTGCTCGATGAGCTTCCATGTTGCATCGATGAGGTTCTTGAACATGGGATTTTCCATGGCACGGATGATGAAGCTCTGACGGGGGGTATTGATATCCTCGCCGGAGATCTGGAACATGCCGTACTGATCGCACAGACCGCGCAGGCGCTCCAGCTGCTCCATGGTGTTACGGGTGGGCATGTAGGTGACGGCCTTGATGCCCTCTTCCTTCAGGCACTCGAACACATCTTCCAGATAGTCGTCTTCAAACTTCTGAGCCTTCTTATCGCCGGTGACAGAAGCGGTGACATCGCCCAGATAGGCATAGCACAGGTAAGCATCCACTTCCTTGCACAGAGCCACGACATCCTTCAGCTTGGGACACTCGTCGGTAGCATCGATATAGATCTTAGGAACGAAAGCGCCCTTCAGCATGCCCAGCAGGTCATACTCATAGAAGGGGTACTCCAGATCCAGCATCTGAGCCTTCTGCTTATCGTTGAGGCTCATGCCGATGGAAGCCAGATAGTCCACCATAGCCTGGCCCTTGCCAACCTTCTTGACCATTTCCATGGCCAGCGCGTACATCAGATGACGCTCGGTGACACCGCCGCCTTCCTTGCCCAGAGACAGAGGCAGGACGTCACGGTCATAATCCATGGTGAAGCCCAGCAGATCGTTGATCTTGGCGATCATCTTGCGGTTACGCTCGTCACGGGCTGCACGGTAGGGAGCAAAGAACTCGGTCAGACGGTCGATCTTATCGTGGGGAACGGACTGGATGGTCATGTAGCTGCAGCCCACCTGATCGGGGTTGTTGGTGCGGCGGCCTTCCAGACGGGTGCCATCCATGGAAATGCGGCATTCCATACCGATGGTCACAGGGATATCGATAATGGCAGCGGCTTCCAAAAATTCCTCTGCACCGGAGATGGAGTCATGGTCGATGATACCGGCGGTGCACAGACCCTCCATACGGGCGGCATAGACAGCAGCCGTGGGAGAGTAAGGAGAGAAGGAATAGGTGGTGTGGATGTGGTTATTGATGTAGGCATCCACCATGGGAGGGAATTCGGTGGTCTTCAGAACCTCACGCAGGTTTGCGATACGCTCCTCCCGGGTGGGGGCATTGAGTTTATTGAGAACAGAAATATCGATCATAGGGAATTCTCCTTAGTTCAGCATGACCTGACCGCCGGTGACGGGGATGGCCTGACCGGTCTCATACTTCTGCTCCACGCAGTACATGACTGCACGGGCAACGTCCAGAGGCAGACAGCCGCGGTTCATGGGAACCTTGGACTCATAGAAGCGGCGGACATCATCCACAGTCTTGGCACCGGGAACCTTGCCGGCTTCCAGATACTGGACGAACAGGCCACGGACAGGATCGGACCACAGGGGGCCGTCCAGATAGTTGCCGGGGCAGATGGCATTGACCTTGATGTTGTAAGCGCACAGTTCCAGAGCCCAGCTCTGCACCAGACCGATGGCACCGAACTTGGAGCCTGCATAGGCGAAGTTCTTGTTGGAGCCTTCCAGACCGGACTTGGAGCTCATGGCAATGATATCAAACATGGCTTCGGGGTCAGCCTCGTGCTGTGCCTGCATGATGATGGAGGCATACTTGGCGCACAGGAACAGACCGGTGTAGTTGATGGCGGTGACGAATTCCATATCCTTCTTCTCGAAGGTGGCGATGGGGCCGGAACGGACGACACCGGCGTTGGCGACCATCATATCCAGACCGCCGAACTTTTCCACAGTCTGAGCCACCAGATTGGCAACGGAATCCTCATCGGAAACATTGACAGCGATGGCGCAGGCACGCTCACCCATCTCCTTGGCGACAGTTTCAGCCAGTTCCTGATTCATGTCGGCAATGATGATGGTTGCACCTTCCTTGTACAGTTCCTCGGCAATACCCTTGCCGAAGCCCTGTGCGGCACCGGTGACGATGGTGATCTTGCCGGCCAGACGACCCTGACCTGCGGGACGGTTGTGGATGTTTTCCTTGGCAATAACCTGCCATTTGGTCATATCGACGCTCATGTTCAAACACTCCTTATGTAAAATCTTTGTTTGCGTTGTTTCTATTTGTATTATAGCCTATTTGTGGAAAAATGCAATGGGTGAGATCAAAAAATCGCCCAAAAAAGAGTTCACTCTTTCTTGGGCGATTCTGATCGATATTTTTGCTGACGCAAAACCGATATATTTGCCCTTGGCAAATTCGGTATGTTTACTTGCGTAAACTCGATATGATACAAATCCACACTCGCTCCTCAGAGCATATCGAGTGCGAAGCACATATCGAACACCGCAGGTGTATATCGAAAATCCCGCAGGGATTTATATCGATGCATTGCGCCTGTGGCACAATGCTTACTTCTGGATATACAGCACGCCAATAGTATCGGGGCCGCAATGGCTGGAAACGGTGCAGCCGGCACGGGTAACGCAGACTTCCTTGAAGCTCTGCAGTTCCTTAACGGTTTCCACCGCCAGATCCAGCAGTTCCTGAGAAATACCGGAATGGGTGACAAACACGCGATCCAGTTCCAGATCGTCTCTGCCGCCGATTCGGTCGGTGATATAATCCTTCAGGCACTTGGCAAAGGCACCGCGGTACTTTTTGCCCACGCCCATCTTGCCCTCTTTCACTTCGATGCAGGGCTTCAGCTTCAGCAGGTTTGCACCCAGAACGGCAACGGCAGAGCATCGACCGCCCTTCTTCAGATACTCCAGCTGGTCAAGGATAAAGCTGGCATCCACACGGTTTGCCGTCTCACGGAGCGTCTCTGCAATGGCAGCAGCATCCATGCCGCTTTCTGCCAGTTCTGCAGCCTTCAGCACCAGCAGACCGTGACCGGTGGAGAGATTGCGGCTGTCCACCACATAGACATTTTCAAAATCCTCCGCCGCCAGACATGCATTCTGATAGCAGGAACTGAAATCAGCGCTGATATTCAGATGGATCACCGCATCATATTCCTTTGCAAACTTGCCGAAAACCTCAGCATAGTCTGCAATGTTATTGGCAGCGGTCTTGGGCAGATCACCGCCCTTGCTCACATGGGCATAGATTTCATCGGGATGGATATCCACGCCGTCACGGTAATTCTGATCGCCCATAGCGACAGCCAGAGGCATGATCTCGATACCGTATTTTTCAATTTGTTCTCTGCTGAGATCGCAGGTAGAATCAGAAGTAATCTTAATTCTCATTACAAGTTCCAACCTCCTTGGTTTTGGAACAGGCACACACCATTTGCCTGTGATTCGCGGAGTATTATAACAGAATTCTCCCCCTTTTGCAATATTCATAATATACTGCCTTGTCCCATAGGATATTTCGAGGTGATCGTATGAGAGCATGGAAGACAGTCATGTGTTTTGCTTTACTGCTGGCAGCCTGCGTGGCAGTCTGTGCGGTATTCAGCGGAGCGGCTTTTGCAGAAACAGCTTCCTGGGGTCTGAAATTTCAGGAGGAGGGTGTTCCCCCTGTGGGAAATGACGGCAGTTCGGTGCTGGCAGCCTATGATGCCGCTTATGTAGGCAGTCCCGACAAGCCCGTCTTATATCTGACCTTCGATGCAGGTTACGAAAACGGCTGTACATCTCAAATTCTGGATACATTGAAGAAACACAATGTCCCTGCTGCTTTTTTTCTGGTCGGAAATTATCTGCAGACACAGCCCGATCTGGTAAAACGCATGGCAGACGAAGGTCACATCGTGGGCAATCACACATGGAGCCACGGTGACATGACCAAACTGACCGACAAAGCTGCCTTTGCAGAAGAACTGTCGCAGGTAGAAACCCTTTATAAAGAGATCACAGGTGCGGATATGGAAAAATACTACCGTCCGCCGCAGGGGGTATACAGTCAGGAAAATCTGACGCTGGCAAAGGAACTGGGCTATAAAACTGTGTTCTGGAGTCTGGCCTATGTGGACTGGGACAACGAAAACCAACCAACGGCAGACCATGCCTTTTCCAAGCTGCTGCCCCGCACCCACAACGGCGCTGTGATTTTGCTCCATTCCACATCCAAAACCAATGCCGCCATTCTGGATGAGCTGCTGAGCCGTTGGAAGGACATGGGCTACACCTTTGCTCCCCTTTCGGAATTATTTGAAAGCTGACAGAACTTATCACCAAAACCGTGCAAAGACATATCATGGAATGAACGGGGCATCCCCGATTTCTTTCAGGAGGTCATTTCTATGAATTGCAATTCCAACGGTCTTTGCGGTTTCGGCGGCAACAACATCTGGTGGATCATCATTCTGATCCTGTTGTTCTGCAACAACGGCAGCAGCTACGGCAACGGCTGCGGCGATAACTGCGGCTGCTGCTAAAGCGGTACATGAAAAAACTCCGGGGCAACCCGGAGTTTTTTTGTTAATGGACAATTGACAATTGATAATTGACAATGATTGAGTCAGCTTCGCTGACGGATTTGAATAATCAGAGATACGGATTGCCGCGTCGGCTATGCCTCCTCGCAATGACCATCTTTAAGGAGTGTCATTGCGAGCAACGAAGTTGCGTGGCAATCCGTTACTCATTTTCAAATATACTCAATATATTAGGCATAGATTTTCCAAAAAGTATGATACCTTGATAAAAAAAGAAATGAGGTATTAACATGCACAGAAGAAACTTCTCATTCAGAATCGACGAAGATATATTAAGCAAACTACGCTTTGTCGCAATGTACGAAAAACGCTCCGTCAGCAGTCAGATTCGTTTTCTTGTTCGACGTTGCATTAGACAGCATGAGAAAAAATACGGCGAAATCAAAATCGACTAACAGTCCACTCGTTGCATTCTGCATTCTGCATTTTGCATTTTGCATTTCTCATGCTATAATAAAAGAAAACCCCTCGGAGGTCTTTTTATGCGAATGGTACTTCTGACCGCCATCGGCGTGGGCGGTGCGACCTGCATCGGTGCACTCCTCGGCTTTATCTTCAAAAAAATCTCCCATCGCTTCAGCGATCTGGTACTGGCCTTTGCCGCCGGTATCATGCTTGCTGCTGCCGTGCTGGGTCTGATTTTGCCCTCTCTGGAACACGGCGGCATCGGTCTGCCTGTTACCGTGGCAGGTATTCTCTGCGGTGCTTTATGTCTCAATTTGATGGACAGGCTGGTTCCCCATCTGCACCGTCTTTCCGGTGTGGACACAGAGAGCCATCCCGGTCAGTCGGAACGGCTGGGCAAAGTTCTGCTGTTCGTCATGGCCATCGCCATTCATAATCTGCCGGAGGGCATTGCCGCAGGTGTGGGCTTCGGCACCGGCAACACCGGTGAAGCCATGACCATCGCCGCCGGCATCGCTCTGCAGAACATCCCCGAAGGCATGGTCATCATCGCCCCCATGCTGGCTGCCGGTATGAAACCGGGACGGACGTTCCTCATCGCCATCATGACCGGTGTGGTGGAAGTGGTCGGCACGCTGCTGGGCTATCTGGCTGTTTCCGTCTCCACCGCAATTTTGCCCTTTGCCCTGGCCTTTGCCGGCGGCACCATGCTCTATATCATCAGCGACGAAATGATCCCCGAAACCCATCACAACGGCGGTGAACGAGGCTCCACCTACGCACTGCTCGCAGGTTTCTGCCTCATGTTGGCAATGGTTCATTACTTGGAGTAAAAGAAAAAACCCTCAACTTTCGTTGAGGGTTTTTTGGAGCTGTTAGGCAGATTTGAACTGCCGGATGCCGCTGCTTCGCAGCCTGCATCCGCTGCAGGATTGAATCGCCTTCGGCGGAGGTCGGCAGTTCAATCACGAAGAAAAGCAAAAAGCACAGACACCCGAAGGTATCTGTGCTTCTGGAGCTGTTAGGCAGATTTGAACTGCCGACCTCGTCATTACCAATGACGCGCTCTACCGACTGAGCTATAACAGCGTTTCGCAATCAGCCTCGTTATTATACCCATGTCCTGCTCAATTGTCAAGTACAAATTTTAAAAAATTTCGCAGGAGGCAAAATTGCCTCCTGCGGTTGTTTTGGCCTTTAGGACAAAAGAACCCCCGGCTGAGCCGGGGGGATAAAAAGCTTATAGCGGAAAGAAAACCTCCAGTGATAAGATAGAAGTGGTCTGCCAACCGCACTATCGAACAAAGGAGGTTTTGTCATGAATGACAT
>JAZNLL010000109.1:0-2571 GCA_045579045.1 Candidatus Avilachnospira sp. | reverse complement strand
TTACAACCGCAACCAGCGTCTGGTGCTCTGGGTGGCGGTGATCGTCCTTGTAATACTGGTGCAGATCATCCAGTCCATCGGCACCAAACTCACTGTAAAAACCGATAAGCGAATAAATAAATAAACATAAATCAAAAGGAGAAACATCATGAAAAAACTTATCGCTCTGGCTCTGGCAGTGCTTATGTGCCTGTCTCTGGCCGCTTGCGGAGGTACTTCCTCCAAGAAGACCATCAAGGTCGGCGCCACCCCCGCTCCCCACTGTGAGATCCTTGAGATCGCCAAGGAAGTCCTGAAAGAAGAAGGCTACACCCTCGAGATCCAGGAATTCAACGACTATGTAGTTCCCAACACCGCTGTTGAAGATGGCGATCTGGATGCTAACTACTTCCAGCACATCACTTACATGAACACCTTTAACGGCGAGCATAGCACTCATCTGGTGAGCGTTGCCGGTATCCACTACGAACCCTTCGGCCTGTACGCCGGCAAGACCGCTTCTCTGGATGCTCTGGCTGACGGCGCTCAGATCGCTGTTCCCAACGATCCCTCCAACGAGGCCCGTGCTCTGCAGCTGCTGCAGCAGGAGGGTCTGATCACCCTGAAGGATGGTGTCGGTCTGGATGCCACCAAGGATGATATCACCGCCAACCCCAAGAATCTGGAGATCGTCGAGCTGGAAGCTCAGCTGCTGCCCACCACTCTGAAGGATGTTGACATGGCTGTTATCAATGGTAACTACGCCATCGACGCCGGTCTGAAGGTTTCCGAGGCTGTTGCCGTTGAGGCTGCCGACGGTGTTGCTGCCGAGGCTTATGTCAACGTGCTGACCGTCAAGGAGGGCAAGGAGAACGATGAGGGCATCAAGGCTCTGGTCAAGGCTCTGCAGTCTCCCGAGGTCAAGGCTTTCATCGAAAAGACCTACGACGGCGCTGTTGTCCCCCTGTTCTAAGTTTCTCTAATCAATCAAAAATCCGCTGCAGAAGCTGATATGTACCCAGAATTCTGGACACTGTCATAAGAATTGAACAATTAGTTGAACATCATGGATGTTTCCCTGAATATCGAGGGAGGCATCCATTTTGTTTTAGCTTGGATTCTCCTGTTGTTGTAATAATCCATATATTCATCTATTGCGTTTGCAAAGGATTCAAAAGATGAATACTCATTTTCGAATCCATAGAACATTTCGTTTTTTAATCTGCCAAAGAAAGTCTCCATAATGCAGTTATCGTAGCAATTGCCTTTTCTGGACATGGATTGTATAACACCATGCTTTTGCAGTTCATTCCGGTAAGTTGCGTGCTGATACTGCCAGCCTTGATCAGAGTGCATAATCAACCCCTTCACAGAGGGAAATCGTTGAAATGCTTTATCAAGCATATCCTTAATTTGTTCCATGTTAGGACTGAGGGAAAGATTATAGGATACAATTTCGTTTGTATTCATATCCAGAATCGGAGAAAAGTAGCATTTTCCCCATGGCAGATTGAATTGAGATACGTCGGTTGTCCATTTCTCCAAAGGTTTTGTTGTACTGAAATCTCTGTCGATAACATTTTCAGCAATCTTGCCCACTTCGCCCTTGTACGAATGATACTTCTCTTTTGGTCGTTTGCCCATAAGCCCCAGCTGGCTCATGATGCGCTGGACGCGTTTGTGGTTTATCCGAAAACCTCGATTCAAAAGTTCACGGTGTACTCGTCTGACACCATATCTTCCTTTGTGTTCATGAAAGATAATGGTGATTTCAGTGGATATATCCGCATTTCTCTCCTGAACTTTGTCTGTCTTCCCGATTTCATAGTAATATGTTGATTTAGACAACTCCATTGCCGACAACAAGTATTTTAGAGAGTATCCTTCTTCACGGAGTTCTTTGACGAGCGCTGCTTTTTCGCCTTGAGTTGCGCAGCGTAACGTTCTTCTCTCAAGGCGATTTCTTTTTTTATGACGGCGATCTCCGCTTGCAGACGTTCATTCTCTGCTTTAAGTCGAATCATTTCTTCTCGTTCTGATGGTGTTAGTTCTGCTGGTACAACTTTCTTTTTCATGTCAGGCTCCTTAGGTGGCCGTCCTTTTCGTTGTGCGACCAATCCTTCATACCCTGTCATTTTATACCGCCTAACCCATTGATACAATAGGCTACATTCAATTCCGGCAGATACTGCAACCTCCTTGAATGATTTTCCCGCCAGTACCTGAGCCACATACTCATACTTTTCTTCCGCTGTCCACGCTTTGTTTTGCTTCTTAGGTTGCAAGCTCTCTGGTCCACACGCATCTTCCTGGCGAACCCATAAACGGATCTTATCGTGAAATGTTTTCTCTTTTATCCCTGCCGGGACGTCAGGCCATTTCCCTTGCCTATATAGATCCACGCACATTAACTTATATTCATAACTGTATTTCATGAAAATACCCCCAATACTGGCTGTCCAGTATTGGTGGTACATATCATTTGCTCCGGTTTTTTGCTTGTGATTCAGATGGTGCGGTCAAACATGGTGTCCAGCAGCAGGATTCCCGTCTGTGTGCGGAACAAATCGGGCTTTTCCCGCAGGAAATTCC